>NZ_JCAFRI010000004.1:0-287682 GCF_059367915.1 Stenotrophomonas sp. YJH_SMC_19 | reverse complement strand
GGCACTACCCATGGGTCTGCACGTAGGGGCTGCCGGCCAGCGGCCGGCACTACCCCTGGGTCTGCACGTAAGGGGCTGCCGGCCAGCGGCCGGCACTACCCATGGGTCTGCACGTAGGGGCTGCCGGCCAGCGGCCGGCATGACCCAGCACCTAAACGTACGTCCCAGCATGGTTTTTTCCGGCGGCTCCGTGGCCGGCAAGGGGGTGCACGGGCAGGGAAAGCGGAGCTAGACTGTCCGCCTTTGCGGCCCTCGGGCCGCCCTGAACGGAAGTGTCCTCCCGCATGAGTTGGCTCAGCAAGTTGATGCCGTCCGGCATCCGCACCGACAACACCCCCAGCAAGAAGCGCAGTGTCCCCGAGGGCCTGTGGGAAAAGTGCAGCAACTGCGGCAGCGCGTTGTACCGTCCGGAACTGGAAGAGAACCTGGAGGTCTGCCCGAAGTGCGGCCACCACATGGCGATCCGCGCGCGTGCGCGCCTGGCCGCCCTGTTCGACGCCGACAGCACCACCGAGATCGGTGCGCGCCTGGGGCCGACCGACCTGCTCAAGTTCAAGGACCAGAAGAAGTACAGCGAGCGCATCAAGATCGCGCAGAAGAACACGGGTGAGTACGACGCGCTGATCGCCATGCGCGGTCTGCTCAAGGGCCGTGCACTGGTGGCCTCGTCGTTCGACTTCGCCTTCATGGGCGGCTCGATGGGCTCGGTGGTGGGTGAGCGTTTCGCGCTGGCCGCCGAAACCGCAGTCGAAATCGGTGCCCCCTACGTGTGCTTCTCGCAGAGTGGCGGCGCGCGCATGCAGGAAGGCCTGTTCTCGCTGATGCAGATGGCCAAGACCTCGGCCGCACTGGGCAAGCTGCGTGAAGCGGGCCTGCCGTACATCTCGGTGCTGACCCACCCGACCACCGGTGGCGTGTCGGCCTCGTTCGCGATGCTGGGCGACATCAACATCGCCGAGCCGCAGGCGCTGATCGGCTTCGCCGGCCCGCGCGTGATCGAGCAGACCGTGCGCGAGAAGCTGCCGGAAGGCTTCCAGCGTTCGGAGTTCCTGCTGGAACACGGTGCCATTGACCAGATCTGTGACCGCCGCGAGATGCGCGACCGCCTGTCCGATCTGCTGGCAATGCTGGGCCGTCAGCCGGCCCCGGAGGTGGCTTGATGGGAGGCCGCAAGTACTTCGGTACTGACGGCATCCGTGGGCGGGTCGGCCAAGGCGTGATCTCGGCCGATTTCGTGCTGCGCCTGGGCAACGCCCTGGGCCGTGTCCTGGTCGCCCAGCGCGGCCAGGACGGGCGCCGGCCGATCGTGGTGATCGGCAAGGACACCCGCATTTCCGGCTACATGTTCGAAGCGGCGCTGGAGGCCGGCCTGGTCGCTGCCGGCGCCGACGTACAGCTGCTGGGGCCGATGCCGACCCCGGCGGTGGCGTTCCTGACCCGCACGCTGGGCGTGGACGCCGGCATCGTCATCAGCGCTTCGCACAACCCGCATTACGACAACGGCATCAAGTTCTTCTCCGCCCAGGGCGAGAAGCTCGACGACGCCACCGAACTGGCCCTGGAAGCGGCGCTGGACGTTCCGTTCACCACCGCCGAATCGGAGAAGCTGGGCAAGGCGTCGCGCGCGCGCGAAGCGGTCGGCCGCTACATCGAGTTCTGCAAGGCCAGCGTGCCGCGCGCGTTCGACCTGCGTGGCGTGCGCCTGGTGCTGGATTGCGCACACGGCGCCACCTACCAGATCGCACCGCTGCTGTTCCGCGAACTGGGCGCCGAGGTGATCGGCATCGGTGCCGAGCCCAACGGCGTCAACATCAACGCCGGTGTGGGTTCCACCCATATCGACAACCTGGCGGCCAAGGTCCGCGAGACCCGCGCCGATCTCGGCATCGCCTTCGATGGTGATGGCGACCGTGTGCTGATGGCCGACGACCAGGGCAACCCGGTCGACGGCGATGACCTGCTGTACATCCTGGCCCGCGCCTGGAAGGACGAAGGCCGCCTGCGCGGCCCGGTGGTCGGCACGCTGATGAGCAACTACGGCGTGGAGAGAGCTTTCGCCGATCTGCAGATCCCGTTCGTGCGCAGCAACGTTGGTGATCGATACGTGCACCAGGCGCTGGTCGAAGGCGGGGGCGTGCTTGGCGGTGAGGCCTCAGGCCACCTGCTGTGCCTGGACCGGGCGACCACCGGCGACGGTATTGTCAGTGCCCTGCAGGTACTGGTGGCACTGCGCAACGGCGGCCAGACCCTGCGCCAGGCGCTGAAGGGTTTGGAGCGGGTGCCGCAGAAAACGGTCAACGTGCGGTTGGGCAATGTCTCGGCCAAGGCCACGGTGCAGGCCGACAGTGTGCAGGCCGCGCTGGCGGCCGCGCAGCAGTCGGTGGCCGGCCGCGGTCGCGCGTTCCTGCGCCCGTCGGGTACCGAGCCGGTGGTGCGGGTTACCGTCGAAGCCGATGACGCCACGCTGATGCAGGAGACACTCGATCGCTTGTCCGCTGCGGTGCGCGAAGCCGCTGCCTGAGCAGCGTGGCAATACCGCGTGTTGCACCCGACATGGCCGCGTTTGCGGCCATGTTTTTTTCTGGGAGGGGGACTCAACCGTGCGCGGCCCGCGATCGCGTTCAGCTGCGGCTGCGCACCTTGTGACGCGTCGTGTACGGGCGTTTCCGACCGCTGGGTCCTGCCCGCATCAGCGCGCGGGTAGGTGCTCTGGCATTGCACCGTGTGCGGTGCGTGACATCGCCCGCTGCCACTTCCAGGTGTCCCGGCACATGTCGGTGAGATCGTGACGCGCCTTCCAGCCCAGCTCGCGCAGCGCCAGCGAGGCATCGGCGAAGCTGACCGCGATGTCGCCATCGCGCCGCGGTACGATGCGGAACGGAACCCTTACGCCGGTGGTGAGCTCGAAGGCCTGGATCAGTTCCAGCACGCTGTGGCCCTGGCCGGTGCCAAGGTTGAGGGTGATGCTGCGCCGCTGGTCGCGAAGGAACTGCAGGGCCAGTACGTGGGCGCTGGCGACGTCGTGCACATGGATGTAGTCGCGCACGCCGGTACCATCATGGGTCGGATAGTCGTCCCCGAAGACCTGGACCTCCGGCAGCAGCCCGGCTGCGACCTGCGCGATGTAGGGCATCAGGTTGCTCGGCGTGCCATGCGGCAGCTCGCCGATCAGCGCGCTGGCGTGGGCGCCGACCGGGTTGAAGTAGCGCAGCGTCGCGATATGCAGGTCCTGGCCCGTTGCCGCCAGGTCGGCAAGCAGCTGCTCGACCACCAGCTTGGTGCGCCCATAGGGCGTCATCGCACAGGTTGAAGCGGTCTCGGCCACCGGGCAGTGGTCCTGGTTGCCGTACACCGTTGCCGAAGAGCTGAAGACCAGCAACTGCACGCCTGCATCCTGCATGGCACCGAGCAGGGCAATCGAACCGCTGATGTTGCTGTCGAAATACTGCAGTGGAATCTTCTGGGATTCGCCCACGGACTTGAGCGCTGCGAAGTGCAGTACGGCATCGATCGCGTGCTCCTGCATCAAGGCGGCCATGCGCGGCCGGTCCCGGATGTCAGCCTGCACAAACACCGGTGCCGTGCCGGTGATCCGTCCGATGCGCTCGACCACGCTGGCGTCGCTGTTGCACAGCGAGTCCACGATGACCACGCCGTGCCCCTGCTGCTGCAGCTCCACGCATGCATGCGAGCCGATGTAGCCAGCACCGCCGGTCACCAGTACGTTCATTGCCTTCACTGTTCCTTTGAGTCCATTCGAAAACGGGTGCTGCCGCGATCAAGATGAACGTGGCCTCCTACGGGCCAGGCACCATCTTCTTCTGCCGCGCCTTGAAGCCGTTGAAGATCGGCGCGATCAACGGGTTGTAGCTCCATGCGATGCGCTTGCGCAGCCAGCTGGCCGGCCGGTTGCGGATCGCGAAGCGATAGATCCGCTCCGGATCGCCGCCAATCACGTTGCGGCCGAAGGGATGGGTGGTGTGCAGGTAGCGGAAGCCCTGTTCGCGTGCCACTTCGATGTAGTCATCGTCGAAGTCACCATAGGGCCAGCACAGCGTATCGGAGACTTCGCCGAGCTTCTCCAGCAGCGTCTGCTTCGCCATGGCCAGGTCGCCGCTGATGCCTTCGCGGCGCTGCGCACGGTCCAGGTCATCGCGCTTGAGCCAACGGGTGTGGCTGTGGGTATGGCAGTGGACCTCAAACGTGCCGGCTTCGATTGCCGCACGCGCTTCGCTCCAGCGCATCATCACTTCGTCGCTGCGGCCCTGCTTGTAGATCAGGTCCTCGCAGGCGCGATGTTCCGGCGTGGCCGGCAGCTCGGCGCCTTCGATGCCTGCATGCGGGCGGATCGGACCTTCGTGCATCCAGCCGGTGACCACGAACACCACCGCATGCATGCCGTATTTCTGCAGGATCGGATGGGCGTAGACCCAGTTGTCCAGGTAGCCGTCGTCGAACGTGATCACGATCGATTTGCGCGGCACCGGCTTCCCGGCGAGAAAGCCGGCGTACTGGTCCAGCGTCAGCGAGGTCCAGCCGGTCCGTGCGAGCCAGGCGATCTGGCTCTCGAAGTTCTCCGGGGATACGGTGATCATTCCCGGCGAGTTGCTGACATGGTGGTGCATCAGCACCGGTACGGTTCTGGCGTTAGCCATGACCCAGCTCCTTCAACCATTGGAGGTAGTAGTTTTCAGTGGCCTCTCCGTGACCGGCCGCGCTGAACTGCTTGGCGCTGCGGATCCAGTCCCAACCGGCGCGGCCCATCTGCCGGCGACGTTCCTGATCATCCACCAGCAGCCGCAACGCACCAGTGAGGGCGGCGTCATCACCCAGCCGGGTGAGGATGGCATTGCTGCCTTCCACCAGCATTTCAGGCACGCCGCCAACGCGATGCGAGACGATCGGCAGTGCCGCCTGCGCCGCCTCGAGGAACACGGTCCCCGAGGCTTCCTTGTGGGTGGCCAGGGCGAAGATGTCGAAACCGGCCATCAGCCGGTGTGCGTCGCTGCGGAAGCCGAGCAGGTGCACCTGGCGCTCCAGCCCGAGTTCGCTGCGCAGGGCCTGCAGGCGGCCCATGACCGGCTCGCCGTCGCCGACCACGGCCAGGTGCAGGTCGGGATTGGTCTTGCATAGTGGCGCCATGGCGCGCAGCAGCTCGGCATGGCCCTTGGGCTCGCGCAGCACGGCCACGCAGCCGACCACGATGTCGCGCTCGGCGAAACCGAGTTCGGCGCGGACCTGTGCGCGGGTGGCCTGCAGGTTCTCCCAGGGATCGCCCTGCTCGGTCATGCCCCAGCGCGGCGGCGTCGCCATGGGGGGCACGATGCCGATGTGCTCGGCGGCAATGCCGCGGTCGACCAGCAGTCGCTTGACGAAATCGCTGACGGTGATGATCCGGTGCGGAAGACCGGTATAGGTCAGCAACGAATTGACCGGACTCATCAGGTGGCGCGAGCGCACCACCAGTGGCGTGCCGCCCAGGCGTGCGCCGGCCGCGGCGATCAGTGCGTCGCGGCGGCTGGTGGTGTTGACCACGTCGTAGCGTTCGCGGCGTACCAGGCGGGACACCGACCAGATGCCGCGCAGCAGCCGTGCCAGGCCGCCCATGCGCAGGGTATGCACGGTGAAGCCATCGTCGCGCGCGAGTTGGGCCAGGCGGGCATCGGGCTGGCACAGCAGCGACACCTGGTGCCCACGCGCACGCATCACCTGCATGTGGCGGAAGATGTAGATCTCCTGGCCGCCCATTCCCCGGGCAGCTTCGGTATGCAGGATCCGCAGCGAGCGTTTCATGGAATCCATCCTCTGTGGTCAGCGGTTGCGGAAGCGGGTCAGCGCTTCCCATGCGGTACGGACGGCGCCGGCATCCGGGGCCTGGCGCGGCAGCGGGCGGTAATGCAGGTCAAGCGCCGTCGCATTGCCGAACTTGTCGAACACGTAGATGGCATCGCCATGGCGGACGGCGCGTTGTGACCAGCTTTCCACCACCAGTGCGCGCTCGCCTGCGGGTTCGGCCAGCAGATCCTGGCCGGTGCTGAAGTCGCTCAGTGCGTTCTCGCAGCCCAGGGCGTGGCGCATCAACGTCGGCACCCAGTCCTCATGTGAACTGGTGCGTGTCTCATGGCCGCTGGCCTGGCCGGGCCAGTGCAGCACGAACGGCACCTGCAGCTGGTAGTCGGAGAAGTTGCCGTTGTGGCCCCAGTAGTTCAGTTTCAGGTCGTTGAACTCCTCGGCGTGGTCGCCGGTGACCAGGACGATGGTGTTCTGATCCAGGCCCTGCGCGCGCAGATCGTCCAGCAGGGTGCCGACGAGGCTGTCGGCGTAATGCACGGCGGTCCGGTAACGGTTCAGTTCCGGGGCCGGGTCGTGGTCCGGACCGAACCTGAGGAAGTCGATTTCCTGCGCCATCGGGGTCGCCAGCGGCGGGTAGCCTGCGGGCATGTGGTAGGGCGCATGGGTGGAATCGAGGAAGACGAAGCCGAACCACGGCGTGTGCGCTGCCTGGCTTGCACGGATGTCCTTCTGAAGCGAGGCTACGATGCTGCTGTCACGGCCTTCCGAACCCAGGCCGGGCGGGCCCTGGTGCAGCTGGTCGCGGACGTCCGCAAATGCAGTGCGGTCGAATTCCGGGCTGTACATCGGCGCGCTGCCGTACAGATGCAGGTCGTACCCCTGCTGGCCCAGCACCTTGAACAGCTGTGAGCCGCGCTGTTCGTCAAGCATGCTTTGCCAGTAGCCGCCCGGCAGGCCGTAGAGCAGGCCGAACAGGCCATAGCGGGTGGCGTTGCCCGTGCTGAAATGGCGGTCGTAGACACGAGCGGAGGCCGCCAGTGCCGAGGTGTTCGGCATGATCTGCGGAGTAAGCGCATCGTGGCGCAGCGATTCCAGCACGACCATCAGTACATTGGGCCGCTGTGGGCTCTGGCAGCGCAGTGGCTGCAGCGGATACAGCAGCTGCGCATGGCGAGGATCGGGCAGGCCGACCTGCTGTTCACTGACCACGCCCAGCCTGCGCATGAAGCTCTTGGCGGTGATCGGCTGGGCCCAGGGCAGGTAATTCCACTGGGCAATCACGTCACGGTCGCCGCGTGCGTCGTAGTAGGCGGTGGCCACCTGGCCGCTCGCCATCAGCAGGGCGACCACCGCCCAGGCCTGCAGCACCCTGCGCCGGCGGGGCGCGGCCGGCAGCAGCTTCCAGCACGCCCAGGCCAGGATGCCCTCGGCGGTGAAAATGGCCGCCACCAGCAGGCCGACCTGCACCCAGGTCTTCCACGACAACGCAATCTGGTCCTGCAGGGCGCCGCCGAACACCATGTTCAGGACCATGGCATTGAGGTGGAAGCGGTACAGGGTGAACACCTTGGCGTCGACCAGCAGCAGGCACAACCACAAGCCCTGCAGCAGTACCGCACTGATGCTCAGCGTGCGCGCGCTGCGCGGCCACAGGCCCAGCAGCAGTGGCAGCGCGCCGGCCAGCGCGCCGAAGGCGAGCAGGTGCCCGGGCAGGGCAATCGCGAGATAGGCCAGGCCCTGGTGGCCGCCCGGGTTGTCGTACAGCGGCACGTTGCCGAGGGTGATCATCGTCGCCAGCAGCGCATTGCCCAGGACGAACAGGGACCACCACGCAAGCCGGCGCCAGCGAAGGGCAGGGCCCGCAGAGGGAAGGGCGATGGCGGCTGGGGCGTCGGGCATGGTGCGTCGGGTCGGGGAGGCGCGGTCGGGGCTTGCGCTGCCAACGTGATGGATTCGTTAAATTGTGCGCAGGTCGCGCATTGTATCGATTTGTTTCCGAGGATCGAGTAGCGTCCGCCGGGTGATCTGTCACAATGTTCAGGCGGGCCATGAATGCGCAGGCCCCCCAGACCCAATGACAAGCCAGGAATTGCTGTGAGCCAGATCCCCACCCTCGACATCACCCGTTTCGACAGCGACCGCGAGGCCTTCGTGGCCGAGCTGGGCGCGGCCTACCGCCAATGGGGATTCGCGGGCATCCGCAACCACGGCATTCCGCAGGCCGACATCGACGCGGCCTACGATGCCTTCAAGGCCTTCTTCGCCCTGCCGGAAGAGGTCAAGCGCAAGTACCACGTGGCCGGCAGCGGCGGCGCCCGCGGCTATACCCCGTTCGGCGTGGAAACCGCCAAGGGCTCCAAGCACTTCGACCTGAAGGAGTTCTGGCACATCGGTCGTGAAATCGCCGACGACTCCAAGTACCGCGACGTGATGGCACCGAACCTGTGGCCGACCGAGGTCGAGGGCTTCCGTGAGCGCGGCTACGGCCTTTACCAGGCGCTGGACAACCTGGGTTCGCGCGTGCTGTCCGCGCTGGCCCTGCACATAGGCCTGCCGGAAGACTTCTTCGCCGACAAGACCAACTTCGGCAACTCGATCCTGCGCCCGATCCACTACCCGCCGATCACCACCGACGACATCCCGAACGTGCGTGCCGGCGCGCATGGCGACATCAACTTCATCACCCTGCTGGTCGGCGCCAGCGCCGCGGGCCTGGAGGTGCAGTCGCATGAAGGCGAGTGGGTGCCGTTCACCTCGGACGCGGACACCATCGTGGTCAACATCGGCGACATGCTGCAGCGCCTGACCAACCATGTGTACCCGTCGACGATCCATCGCGTGGTCAACCCCCCGGGCGAGCTGGCCCGCCAGCCGCGCTACTCGGTGCCGTTCTTCCTGCACCCGAACCCGGATTTCCTGATCGACGTGCTGCCCTCGTGCATCACCCCGGAGAACCCGAGCCGGTACCCGGAGCCGATCACCGCCCACGGCTTCCTCGAGGAGCGCCTGCGCGAGATCAAGCTGAAGTAAAGAAAAGTGAGGCCGCCGAAAGGCGGCCTTTGTCTTTGCAGGGTTGCACCCTGCACCCGCGGTAGTGCCGGCCGCTGGCCGGCAAGTCCAAAGCCAAAGCGGCTCTGGGTTTCTGCGTGTTGGGCGGGGCGGTGTGGGTTGGCGGGACGCGCCGTGAACCCCCAGACCGGCCCAGCCGCTGGCGGCTGTGCGTTCGGGCGCTTGCGAAGCAGTGCTTCGCAAGCAAAGCGCCCCCACCCCTGGGGGCTCGATGGCGCCATCCATGGCGCCAATGGTCCTGCCAACCCACACCTCCCCGCCTTCAACAGTTTCCCGGTGACGGTTGGTGGGTGTCGACCTTGGTCGACACGGTAGATCCACGCCTTGCGTGGATGAGATCTGTCGGATCGAAGTGGGGTAGGGGTTGGTCCAGCCGGCAGCAACCCGGAATACAGCTTTTGCCTTTGCTCCTGCTCTTCTTTTTTCTTTCCGTGGCGGGCGGAGCCGCCGGACTGTGTCAGAGGCCGGGTGGGTGGGGCTGCGCAGGGGCGTGAGCCGCATGGATGCGGCGATCGAGCTTACATGGACGTACTTGCAGCGTCCCCTGCGCAGTCCCACCCGCCCGGCCAAGCCCTGGATCTAGCCTGGCTCTCCGCGAGCAACCAAACCCCGCCCCCCGCCCCCCCCGCCACGAGGGGCTGCGCCGTTGGCTGAAAATCCATGTAACCGCTTACAAGGAAACGGATTTTTGCCGCAGCGGGTATCATGACCGGCTGACTTCACACAGGAGCCACCCGCTCATGCGCCGCAAGATCGTCGCCGGAAACTGGAAGCTGCATGGCAGCCGTCAATTCGCCAATGAACTGCTGGGGCAGGTGGCTGCCGGGCTGCCGCTGGAGGGGGTGGACGTGGTGATCCTGCCGCCGCTGCCGTACCTGGGCGAGCTGGTCGAGGACTTCGGCGAGACCGGCCTGGCCTTTGGCGCGCAGGACGTGAGCAGCAACGAGAAGGGCGCCTACACCGGCGAGGTCTGCGCGGCCATGCTGGTCGAGGTCGGGGCCCGCTATGGCCTGGTCGGCCATTCCGAGCGCCGCCAGTACCACCACGAGAGCAGCGAGCTGGTCGCGCGCAAGTTCGCCGCCGCCCAGCACGCCGGCCTGGTGCCGGTGCTGTGCGTGGGCGAGACCCTGGAACAGCGCGAGGCCGGGCAGACCGAAGCGGTCATCGCCAGCCAGCTGGCACCGGTGCTGGAGCTGGTCGGCGCGGCCGGTTTCGCCCAGGCCGTGGTCGCCTATGAGCCGGTCTGGGCCATCGGTACCGGCCGTACCGCGACCAAGGAGCAGGCACAGCAGGTGCACGCGTTCATCCGTGGCGAAGTCGCGCGTATCGATGCTAGAATCGCTGATTCACTGCCCATTGTTTACGGCGGTAGCGTGAAGCCCGACAATGCCGGGGAACTGTTCGCGCAGCCGGATGTCGATGGTGGGCTGGTCGGCGGCGCCTCCCTGGTGGCCGCGGACTTCCTGGCCATCGCAAGGGCGGCGGCCGCGAACTAATCCTAGAAGTATTGTCCGAGGGCGGTTTCCAATGCTGATGTTGATCCTCAATGTCGTCTACGTGCTGGTCGCTGTGGCCATGATCGCGCTGATCCTGATGCAGCGCGGCTCGGGTGCGGCGGCGGGTTCGGGCTTTGGTGCCGGCGCCTCGGGTACGGTGTTCGGTGCGCGTGGCGCCTCGAACTTCCTGTCCAAGTCGACCAAGTGGCTGGCCGTCGTGTTCTTCGGCATCAGCCTCTTCATGGCCTGGTATGCCGGTCATGGCAGCCGTCCGGCGGCCGACCAGGATCTGGGCTTGATGTCCGCCCCGGCGGCGGTCGCTCCGGCGGCTCCGGCAGGCGAATTGCCGGCCGTTCCGAAGGCTGATGCGGTCCCGGCCGCCCCGGTTCCGGCCGCGAATGTGCCGGCTCAGGCGGAATCTTCGGTTTCTGGTGAAGAAAAGCCTTCGGAAGGCTCCCAGAAACACTGAAGCCGGTTACAATACGCGGCGCATCGGGAAGATAGTCTGATGTGATCGTTTGCCCAGGTGGCGGAATTGGTAGACGCACTACCTTGAGGTGGTAGCGACTTAGGTCGTAGGGGTTCGAGTCCCCTCTTGGGCACCATTTGTAAGTAAAGCGGGTTCGCCTGGCGCGCAAGGCGCCAGGTAGATTCCCGTCCACTCCCCCATGCCAAAGCGCCTGCAGGCGCAGCGGCAGAGGCAAGAGAGAATCGCTGTGCTGGCCGAATATTTGCCGTCTCTGCTGTTTCTGATCGTTGCCACCGGTATCGGCATTACGCTGATGCTGGTTGGTCGATTCCTCGGTCCCCGCCGCCCCGATCTGGAAAAGCTGTCGCCGTACGAGTGCGGCTTCGAGGCCTTCGAAGACGCGCGCATGAAGTTCGACGTGCGCTACTACCTGATCGCGATCCAGTTCATCGTCTTCGACCTGGAAATCATCTTCATCGTGCCGTGGACCCAGGTCTTCATGGAGCTGGGCGCGCGTTCGCTCGTCACCATGGGCCTGTTCGTCGGCATGCTGTTCCTCGGTTTCATTTACGTCTGGAAGAAGGGAGCGCTGGAATGGGAGTGATTCAGACTCTCGATGGCCTCATGAACAACCCCACGCCGGAAGGCCGGGTTGATGACATCCTGCGGCCGGAAGGCGACAACCCGCTGCTGGAGAAGGGCTTCGTCACCACCAGCGTCGATGCACTGCTGAACTGGGCGCGCACCGGCTCGATGTGGCCGATGACCTTCGGTCTGGCCTGCTGCGCGGTCGAGATGATGCACGCCGGCGCCGCGCGCCTGGACCTTGACCGCTATGGCGTGGTGTTCCGCCCGTCGCCGCGCCAGTCCGACGTGATGATCGTGGCCGGTACCCTGGTCAACAAGATGGCCCCGGCGCTGCGCAAGGTCTACGACCAGATGCCGGACCCGAAGTGGGTCATCTCGATGGGTAGCTGCGCCAATGGTGGCGGCTATTACCACTACTCCTATTCTGTCGTGCGCGGCTGTGATCGCGTGGTGCCGGTGGACGTCTACGTCCCGGGTTGCCCGCCGACCGCCGAGGCGCTGGTGTACGGGATCCTGCAGCTGCAGAAGAAGATCTGGCGTACACAGACCATCGCCCGCTGACCCCTTCACCTGACAAGAGCGCGCCAAGCCCCCATGGCAGAGCAAGCATCCTTCATCGACCGACTCTCCGCACGTTTCGCTGGTGCGAAGGTCATCGTGGTCGAACCCCGCGGCGAAGTGACGCTGGAAGTGCCTGCCGCCGAGTGGCACGCCACCGCCCTGGCGCTGCGTGACGAGTTTGGTTTCGAGCAGGCCGTGGATCTCTGCGGCGTCGATTACCTGGGTTATGGCTCCGACGAATGGGACACCGCCGACGTGTCCTCGCAGGGCTTCAGCCGTGGCGTCGAAGGCAAGGCCCAGGGCCGTTTCGCGTGGGGTGAGTTCCCCACCGAGGAAAACGGTGCCGACGGTGCCCGCCCGCAGCACATGCCGACCCAGCGTTTCGCCGTGGTCGCCCAGCTGCGCTCGTACCAGCACAACCTGATGATGCACCTGCGCTGCTTCGCGCCTGACGAAGCACTGCCGGTGGTGTCCTCGCTGACCGGCATCTGGCCGGGCCTGAACTGGTTCGAGCGCGAAGCGTTCGACCTGTACGGCGTGATCTTCGAAGGCCACCCGGACCTGCGCCGGATCCTGACCGACTACGGTTTCGTCGGCCATCCGTTCCGCAAGGACTTCCCGCTGATCGGCAATGTCGAAGTCCGCTACGACGAAGAAAAGAAGCGCGTGATCTACGAACCGGTCACCTCGGTGGAGCCGCGTGTCGGCGTGCCGCGCGTGATCCGCGACGACGCCCGTCTGCAGACCGCAGAAGGTGAGCGCGCGCAGGAGGCAGTGAAGTGAGCCACGTACACCAGGCCGGCGAAGCATTCGCCAGCAACGCCGCCGAAAGCCGGCAGGAAATCCGCAACTACACCATGAACTTCGGCCCGCAGCATCCGGCCGCTCACGGTGTGCTGCGCCTGATCCTGGAAATGGACGGTGAAACCATCATGCGCGCCGACCCGCACGTGGGTCTGCTGCACCGTGGTACCGAAAAGCTGGCCGAGTCCAAGCCGTTCAACCAGTCGATCGGCTACATGGATCGACTGGATTACGTGTCGATGATGTGCAACGAGCACGCCTACGTGCGCGCGATCGAGACCCTGATGGGCATCGAGGCGCCGGAGCGTGCGCAGTACATCCGCACCATGTACGACGAGATCACCCGCATCCTCAACCACCTGATGTGGCTGGGCTCCAACGCGCTCGACCTGGGTGCGATGGCGGTGATGCTGTACGCCTTCCGCGAGCGCGAAGAGCTGATGGACTGCTATGAAGCAGTCTCCGGCGCACGCATGCACGCGGCGTACTACCGTCCGGGCGGTGTCTACCGCGACCTGCCGGACCACATGCCGAAGTACAAGGAGTCGCGCTGGCACAAGGGCAAGGCGCTGAAGCAGCTCAATGCTTCGCGCGAGGGCTCGCTGCTGGACTTCCTGGAGAACTTCACCGTCGAGTTCCCCAAGCGCATCGACGAATACGAAACCCTGCTGACCGACAACCGTATCTGGAAGCAGCGTACCGTCGGCATCGGCGTGGTGACGCCGGAACTGGCGCACCAGTGGGGCATGACCGGCGTGATGCTGCGTGGCTCGGGCGTCGCCTGGGACCTGCGCAAGAAGCGCCCGTACGCCAAGTACGATGCCGTCGATTTCGACATCCCGCTGGGCAAGGAAGGCGACTGCTACGACCGCTACCTGGTCCGCGTTGCCGAAATGCGCGAGTCCAACCGCATCATCAAGCAGTGCGTGGCGTGGCTGAAGGCCAACCCGGGCCCGGTGATGGTGAAGAACTTCAAGGTCGCTCCGCCCAAGCGCGAGGACATGAAGGACGACATGGAAGCGCTGATCCACCACTTCAAGCTGTTCAGCGAAGGCTACTGCGTGCCGGCCGGCGAGACCTACTCGGCGGTGGAAGCCCCGAAGGGCGAATTCGGCTGCTACCTGGTCTCCGATGGCGCCAACAAGCCGTTCCGCGTGCACCTGCGTGCGCCGGGCTTCGCCCACCTGTCCTCGATCGATTCGATCGTGCGCGGCCACATGCTGGCCGACGTGGTGGCGATGATCGGTACCTACGACCTGGTGTTCGGCGAGGTTGACCGGTAATGCCGTCCGCCACGCCAACGCCCGCTGCAGGCAGCCGGCGCAAGCCGGCGCCGCAGTTTCTGGAATTTCACGTTATGCATTTCGCTGAGGTCGGCCGATGAAGGCGACAGGTAATTTCGAGGCGGCGCGCGACGTCGACCCGATGGTGGTGCTGAGCGACAAGACCCGCGCTCACATCGATCACTGGCTGTCCAAGTTCCCGCCGGACCGCAAGCGCTCTGCCGTGCTGCAGGGCCTGCATGCGGCCCAGGAGCAGAACCAGGGCTGGCTGACCGACGAGCTGATCGCCGGCGTGGCCAAGTACCTGGACCTGCCGCCGGTGTGGGCCTACGAGGTCGCCAGCTTCTACTCGATGTTCGAGACCGAGAAGGTCGGCCGCAACAACGTGGCCATCTGCACCAACATCAGCTGCTGGCTCAATGGTGCCGAGGACATCGTGCGCCATTGCGAGAAGAAGCTGGGCATCAAGCACGGTGAATCGACCCCGGACGGCCGCGTCTACCTCAAGCGCGAGGAAGAGTGCCTGGCCGGTTGCGGTGGCGCGCCGATGATGGTCATCAACGGTCACTACCATGAGCGTCTGACCCTGGAAAAGGTCGACGAGCTGCTGGACGGGCTGGAGTAAGGGCATGGCACATCACCACGAATCCAAGGGTCCAGTCGGCCCCGCGCCGCTGCCGCACCAGGTGGTCTACACCACCCTGCATTACGACACCCCGTGGTCGTACGAAAGCTACCTGAAGACCGGTGGCTACGCCGCCCTGCGCAAGATCCTCGAAGAGAAGATCCCGCCGGAGCAGGTCATCGAGATGGTCAAGGCCTCGGGCCTGCGCGGCCGCGGTGGCGCAGGCTTCCCGACCGGCCTGAAGTGGTCCTTCATGCCCAAGGGCAACATGCAGAAGTACATCCTCTGCAACTCGGACGAATCCGAGCCGGGCACCTGCAAGGACCGCGACATCCTGCGCTACAACCCGCATTCGGTGGTGGAAGGCATGGCGATCGCCTGCTACGCCACCGGTTCGACCGTGGGTTACAACTACCTGCGCGGTGAGTTCCACCACGAGCCGTTCGAGCACTTCGAGCAGGCCCTGGCCGACGCCTATGCGAACGGCTGGCTGGGCAAGAACATCCTCGGCAGCGGCGTGGACATCGACATCTACGGCGCGCTGGGCGCCGGCGCGTACATCTGCGGCGAAGAAACCGCGCTGATGGAATCGCTGGAGGGCAAGAAGGGCCAGCCGCGCTACAAGCCGCCGTTCCCGGCCAATTTCGGCCTGTACGGCAAGCCGTCGACGATCAACAACACCGAAACCTATGGCTCGGTGCCGGCGATCATCCGCAACGGTCCGGAGTGGTTCAAGGGCCTGAGCCTGACCGCCAACGGCGGTCCGAAGTGCTTCTCGGTGTCCGGCTGCGTGCAGAATGGCGGCAACTTCGAAGTGCCGCTCGGCACCAAATTCCACGACCTGCTGGAAATGGCCGGTGGCCTGCGTCCGGGCCGCACGCTGAAGGGTGCGATCCCGGGCGGCGTGTCGATGCCGGTGCTGACCGCGGCCGAGCTGAAGGACCTGCCGATGGACTACGACACCATCCGCGCGCTGGGCTCCGGCCTGGGTTCGGGCGCGATCGTGGTGCTCGACGACAGCGTCTGCTGCGTCAAGTTCGCCTGCCGTATCAGCCAGTTCTTCCACAAGGAATCCTGTGGCCAGTGCACCCCGTGCCGTGAGGGCACCGGCTGGATGCACCGCGTGCTGGAGCGCATCGTCGCCGGCAAGGCCACGATGGAAGACCTGCACCAGCTGAAGGCGGTGGCCGGCCAGATCGAAGGCCACACCATCTGTGCGTTCGGTGAAGCGGCTGCATGGCCCATCCAGGGCTTCCTGCGCCAGTTCTGGGACGAATTCGAGTACTACATCGTCAACGGTCATTCGATGGTTGACGGCAAGAAGGTGGAGGCAGCCGCCGCATGAGCGCGCAACCCGTAAACCCGAACGTGCCACCGGATCACGTGACCATCGAAATCGATGGCAAGTCCCTGGTCGTGCCCAAGGGTTCGATGATCATCCAGGCGGCCGACAAGGCCGGCATTTCGATTCCGCGCTTCTGCTACCACGAGAAGCTGCCGATCGCCGCCAACTGCCGCATGTGCCTGGTGGACGTGGAAAAGTCGCCGAAGCCGGCGCCGGCCTGCGCCACTCCGGTGATGGATGGCATGAAGGTCGCCACCCGCAGCGAGAAGGCACTGAAGTTCCAGCGCTCGGTGATGGAGTTCCTGCTCATCAACCACCCCCTCGACTGCCCGATCTGCGATCAGGGCGGCGAGTGCGAGCTGCAGGACGTGTCGCTGGGCTATGGCCGTTCGGTCAGCCGCTTCAACGAGCGCAAGCGCGTGGTGCCGGATGAGGACATGGGCCCGCTGGTCGCCACCGAGATGACCCGCTGCATCCAGTGCACCCGCTGCGTCCGCTTCACCGCCGACGTCGCCGGTACCTACGAACTGGGTGGCATGTACCGCGGTGAGAACCTGCAGATCGGTACCTTCGACGGCAAGCCGCTGACCACCGAACTGTCCGGCAACGTCGTCGACGTCTGCCCGGTCGGCGCACTGACCAACAAGGTGTTCCAGTTCCGCGCCCGCCCGTGGGAACTGACCGCGCGCGAGTCGCTGGGTTACCACGACGCGATGGGTTCGAACCTGTTCCTGCACGTGCGTCGCGGCGAAGTGCTGCGCACCGTGCCGCGCGACAACGAAGCGGTGAACGAGTGCTGGCTGTCCGACCGTGACCGCTACTCGCACCAGGGCCTGTACAGCGAAGACCGTGCGGTCAAGCCGCTGCGCAAGGTCAATGGCGAGTGGAAGGAAGTGAGCTGGACCGAAGGCCTGGCTGCTGCCGCCGAGATCCTCAAGGCCAACCAGGGCGACAACCTGGGCGTGCTGGTGCACCCGTCCACCTCGAACGAGGAGGGCGCGCTGCTGGCCCGCCTGGCCAAGGGCCTGGGCTCGAGCAACATCGACCACCGCATCAACAACCGCGATTTCTCCGACGCCGCAACCGCCGAAGTGTTCGGCCTGCCGCTGGCCGAGATCGAAGGCGCCGACCGCATCGTCGTTCTGGGCAGCAACATCCGCCACGAACTGCCGCTGCTGCACGCCCGCCTGCGCAAGGCGCAGACCACCAAGGGCGCGAAGATCCACGTCGTCAATCCGGTGGACTTCGACTTCGCTTTCAGCATCGCCGGCAAGCAGATCGTCGCGCCGTCGAAGTTCGTCGACGCGCTGGCCAGCGCCGAGCTGCGTTCGGCCGTGCAGGGCGGCAACAACACCGTGCTGATCGTTGGTGGCATCGCCGAGAACCACCCGCAGGCTGCCGCCATCCGCGCCGCCGCGCGTGACTTCGCCGCCGCCACCGGTGCCAAGCTGTGCCGCATCCCGCAGGGCGCCAACGCCGTGGGCCTGACCCGCGCTGGCGTGCTGCCGGCCGGCAAGGACGTCGCCGCGATGCTGGCGCAGCCGCGCCAGGCCTACGTGGTGTACGGCCTGGAGCCGGGCCTGGATTTCGCCGATGCACCTGCCGCGCGCAAGGCGCTGGCCGGTGCCCAGGTGGTGGCCTTCAGCCAGTTCGCCTGTGCCTCGACCCGCGACGTCGCCGACGTGATCCTGCCGATCGGTGCGCTGCCGGAAATCGACGCCACCCTGACCAACCTCGATGGTCGCGAGCAGTCGGCCCGTGCCGGCGGCAAGCTGCCGGGCGAGGCCCGTGAAGGGTGGCGCGTGCTGCGCGCACTGGGCGGCGACATGGCGCTGGCCGGTTTCGACTTCACCGACCTGGCCGGCCTGCGTGCCAGCCTGGCCCCAGTGTCGGTCACCGTTGCCGCTTCGGCGCAGCCGGTGGTTGCCGGCGAAGGCCTGGAAGTGGCTTCGACCGCCGCGATCTACCGCACCGATGCGGTGGTCCGTCGCGCCCCGGCGCTGCAGTCGCATCCGCTCAACAACGCCCCGCGCATCGTGCTGAACGCTGAAGATGCCGCTCGCCTGCAGCTGCAGGAAGGGCAGATGGCCAAGGTCGGCACCGATGCCGGCAAGGCCACCCTGCCGGTGGTGGTCGACGCCCGCGTCGCTGCGGGTTCGGTCTGGATTGAATCGGGCCACGGCGCGACCGCGCCGCTGGGTGCCGCTCGCGTAACGGTGGTGGCTGCATGAACGAATTGCTGTTGAACGCGGTCGACCCGCTGCACCAGTGGCTGCTGGGCCTCGGTGACATCGGCGCGCTGATCTGGATCATCCTGAAGATCCTGGTGATCACCGTTCCGGTGATCATCTCGGTGGCCTTCTACGTGGTCTGGGAGCGCAAGCTGATCGGCTGGATGCACGTCCGCCACGGCCCGATGTACGTGGGCATGGGCATCTTCCAGGCCTTCGCCGACGTCTTCAAGCTGCTGTTCAAGGAAGTGGTCCAGCCGAGCAGCGCCAACAAGGCGATCTACCTGCTGGCACCGCTGATCACCCTGGCCCCGGCCTTCGCGGCCTGGTCGGTGGTCCCCTTCGATTCGCAGATCGTGCTGTCCAATGCCAACGCCGGCCTGCTGTACCTGCTGGCGATGACCTCGCTGGGCATCTACGGCATCATCCTGGCCGGTTGGGCGTCCAACTCGAAGTACGCGTTCCTGGGTGCCATGCGCGCCTCGGCGCAGATGATCAGCTACGAAATCGCCATGGGCTTCGCCCTGGTCGGCGTGATGATCGCCGCTGGCAGCCTGAACCTGAGCAATATCGTGATGGCGCAGGCCGGCAGCTCCGGCTTCTTCGACTGGTTCCTGCTGCCGCTGTTCCCGCTGTTCGTCATCTACTGGGTGTCGGGCGTGGCTGAAACCAACCGCGCGCCGTTCGACGTGGTGGAAGGCGAATCGGAAATCGTCGCCGGCCACATGGTCGAATACTCCGGCGGTGCCTTCGCGCTGTTCTTCCTGGCCGAATACGCGAACATGATCCTGATCAGCTTCCTGATCTCGATCTTCTTCCTCGGCGGCTGGCTGAGCCCGGTCCAGGGCTGGGTCAACTTCGGCGATGTCTCGCCGCTGGTCGACTGGATCTGGAAGGGCGGTGCACCGTGGCTGTTCGTCAAGGTGTTCTTCTTCGCCAGTGCCTACATCTGGTTCCGTGCCAGCTTCCCGCGCTTCCGCTACGACCAGATCATGCGCCTGGGCTGGAAGGTCTTCATCCCGCTGGCCATTCTGTGGATCGCGGTTACCGCCGTCATGGTGTTCTTCGGCGTGATTCAAAAGGGCGTCTAAAGTGATGAACAGGATTACCCATTACTTCAAGAGCCTGCTGCTGCTCGAACTGCTGGCGGGCCTCTGGCTGACGCTGAAGTACAGCTTCAAGCCGAAGTACACGATGATGTACCCGATGGAGAAGTTCCCGCAGTCGCCGCGCTTCCGTGGCCTGCACGCGCTGCGCCGTTACCCCAACGGCGAAGAGCGCTGCATTGCCTGCAAGCTGTGCGAAGCGGTGTGCCCGGCCCTGGCCATCACCATCGACTCGGCCAAGCGCGAGGACGGCACCCGCCGCACCACCCGCTACGACATCGACCTGTTCAAGTGCATCTTCTGCGGCTTCTGCGAAGAAAGCTGCCCGGTGGACTCGATCGTCGAAACCCACATCCTCGAGTACCACTTCGAGAACCGTGGCGAAAACATCGTTACCAAGCCGCAGCTGCTGGCCCTTGGCGATCGTCTCGAAAACGAGATCGCCGAGCGTCGTGCCGCCGATGCCGCTTACCGCTGAGGTCGAGAGATGGATTGGGTAAATATCGCTTTCTGGGTGTTCGCCATCGCGGCAACGGTTTCGGCCGGTGCGGTGATCAGCGTGCGCAACCCGGTGCATGCAGTGCTGTGCCTGGTGCTGACCTTCTTCTCCATTGCCTGCGTGTGGCTGCTGGTGGGCGCCGAGTTCCTCGGCGTGGCGCTGGTGCTGGTCTACGTCGGCGCGGTGATGGTGCTGTTCCTGTTCGTGGTGATGATGCTGGACATCGATCCCACCAAGATGCGTGAGGGCTGGGTGCGCTACCTGCCGGTCGGCCTGATCGTGGCAGTGGCGATGCTGGTGCAGATGCTGATCCTGATCGGCGTGAAGGGCAGGGCGGTCACTCCGTTCCCGGCCGACAACGCCGCTGCGGTCGCTGCCGACAGCTCCAACGTCACCTGGCTGGCGCGCACGCTGTTCACCGAATACCTGCTGCCGTTCGAGTTCGCCGCCGTCATCCTGACCGTGGCCGTGGTCGCCGCCGTGATGCTGACCCTGCGTCGCCGTACCGGCGTGAAGAGCCAGAACCCGGGTGAGCAGACCATGGTCAAGGCCGGCCAGCGCCTGCGCATGGTCAAGATGGGCGCCGAAGCACCGGTCGTGCACAGCAACAGCAAGCCGGCCACCGGCGAGGAGACCCAGCCGTGATTACCCTTGGCCACATGCTTGCGCTTGGCGCGGTGCTGTTCGCCATCAGCCTGGCCGGCATCTTCCTCAACCGGAAGAACGTCATCGTCCTGCTGATGTCGATCGAGCTGATGCTGCTGTCGGTGAACATCAATTTCGTCGGCTTCTCGCGTCAGCTGGGCGATCCGTCCGGCCAGCTGTTCGTGTTCTTCATCCTGACCGTCGCCGCCGCGGAAGCCGCCATCGGCCTGGCGATCCTGGTGACCCTGTTCCGTACCCGCCGCACGATCAATGTCGGCGAAGTCGATTCGTTGAAGGGCTGATCCACAGATGGAAATCACTCTCTCCAAGAGTCTGTTGATCGCAGTGGTGCTTGCGCCGCTGTTCGGCAGCATCATCGCCGGCCTGTTCGGTCGCCAGGTCAAGCGCTTCGGCGCGCAGACCATCACCATCCTCGGCGTCGCGGTAGCCTGCGGCCTGTCGATGTACACGTTCTACCAGCTGATGTGGGGCGGCGCGCAGCCGTTCAACCAGAACATCTACACGTTCTTCGAAGTCGGCCAGTATTCGGCGCACGTCGGCTTCATGGTCGACAAGCTGACCGCGATGATGATGGTGGTGGTGACCTTCGTGTCGCTGCTGGTCCACATCTACACGATCGGCTACATGCAGGACGACCCGGGCTACCAGCGGTTCTTCAGCTACATCTCGCTGTTCACCTTCTCGATGCTCACCCTGGTGATGAGCAACAACTTCCTGCAGCTGTTCTTCGGCTGGGAAGCGGTGGGCCTGGTGTCGTACCTGCTGATCGGCTTCTGGTTCAAGCGTCCGACCGCGATCTTCGCCAACATGAAGGCGTTCCTGGTCAACCGCGTCGGTGACTTCGGCTTCCTGCTGGGTATCGCCGGCGTGCTGTGGGTGTTCGGCACCCTGGACTACTCGCAGGTGTTCTCGCAGGCCGGCATGCTGGCTGACCCGCGCGCCCAGCTGCAGATCTGGGACGGCACGCTCCTGGGCATGCAGCTGCTGAACGAGCCGGTGATCTGGTCGATCGCCACCGTCATCTGCATCTGCCTGTTCATCGGCGCCATGGGCAAGTCGGCCCAGGTCCCGCTGCACGTGTGGCTGCCGGACTCGATGGAAGGCCCGACCCCGATCTCGGCACTGATCCACGCCGCGACGATGGTGACCGCCGGTATCTTCATGGTCACCCGCATGTCGCCGCTGTTCGAGCTGTCGCAGACGGCGCTGAACTTCGTGCTGTTCATCGGTGCCACCACCGCGTTCTTCACCGGCCTGATCGGCATCGTGCAGAACGACATCAAGCGCGTCGTCGCGTACTCCACGCTGTCGCAGCTGGGCTACATGACCGTCGCCCTGGGCGTGTCGGCCTACTCGGCCGCCGTGTTCCACCTGATGACCCACGCCTTCTTCAAGGCCCTGCTGTTCCTGGGCGCCGGCTCGGTCATCATCGCGATGCACCACGAGCAGGACATGCGCAAGATGGGCGGCCTGCGCAAGTACATGCCGATCACCTTCATCACCATGTGGATCGGTACGCTGGCCCTGGTTGGTACGCCGTTCTTCTCCGGCTTCTACTCGAAGGACACCATCATCGAGGCGGCCGAGATCCACGCCCACATGCAGAACAGCTGGGTGGCCACCTATGGCTACTGGGCGGTGCTGGGTGGCGTGCTGGTTACCAGCTTCTACAGCTTCCGCCTGCTGTTCATGACCTTCCACGGCAAGGAGCGTTTCCGCGACGCGCACGACGATCATGGCCACGGCCATGACGATCACCACGCCGCCGATGCCCACCATGGCGATGCCCATGACGACCACGGCCATGGCCACGGTCCGCATGAGCCGCATGAAACCCCGTGGGTGGTGACCCTGCCGCTGATCCTGCTGGCCATCCCGTCGATCGCCATCGGTTTCTTCAGCATCGGTCCGATGCTGCACGGCACCGACTGGGCCGGCAACCATGCGCACGAGGCGATCAAGGGCCAGGCACAGACGTTCTTCACCGGCATCGTCGACTTCTACGATCCGGCCAAGAACACCGTCGCGTTCCTGGGTGAAGAGTTCCATGGCCCGGTGGCGTTCGCGCTGCACGGCATGATGCTGCCGCCGTTCTGGCTGACCCTGGCGGGCTTCCTGCTGGCTGCGCTGTTCTACCTGTGGAAGCCGGACCTCTCGGGCAAGGCACGCAAGACCTTCGCCCCGATCGTTTCGGTGCTGGAAAACAAGTACGGCTTCGACAAGCTGTGGATCGATGGCTTTGCCGGTGGCAGCGTCAAGCTGGGCAAGGTCTCGCGCTGGATCGACAGCAATATCGTCGACGGCGTGGTCAATCTCTCGGCACGTGTTGTGGACGTTGCAGCCGGCGTGCTGCGTCGTACCCAATCCGGTTTCCTCTATCACTACGCCTTCGCGATGATCATCGGCCTGATTGCCCTGCTGGGCGTGCTGATGCATTACCTGCGTTGATGACCTGTACGGAATAAGAAGACGTGTCGAACTGGCCTCTACTCAGTGTCCTCATCTGGCTGCCGATCATCGGTGGCGCCCTGATCCTTGCGATCCGTGATGCACAGACTGCCCGCTGGGCGTCGCTGGGCGTCGCGGTGCTCACCTTCGTTGCAAGCCTCTCGCTGCTGAGCGGCTACAACGCGGGCATCGACGGCCTGCAGTTCGTCGAGACCCATGCCTGGATCCCGGCGTACAAGATCGGCTACAACCTGGGCGTGGACGGCATTGCCGTGGCGCTGATCCTGCTGACCACCCTGGTCAGCGTGCTTGCCCTGATCGGCGCCTGGAGCGCCATCGACAAGCGCGTCAACCAGTACGTGGCGGCCTTCCTGATCCTGGAAGGCGTCACCCTCGGCATCTTCGCCGCGACGGACGCGATGCTGTTCTACGTGTTCTTCGAAGCCATGCTGATCCCGATGTTCCTGATCATCGGTGTCTGGGGTGGCCCGCGCCGCATCTATGCAGCACTGAAGTTCTTCCTGTACACCTTCCTCGGCTCGGTGCTGATGCTGGTGGCGCTGATCTACCTGTACATGAAGGGCGGCAGCTTCCAGCTGGCCGACCTGTACGCGCTGCCGCTGTCGGCCAAGGAACAGACCTGGATCTTCTTCGCCTTCCTGATCGCCTTCGCGGTCAAGGTGCCGATGTTCCCGGTCCACACCTGGCTGCCGGACGCCCACGTGGAAGCGCCGACCGCCGGTTCGGTGATCCTGGCCGCCATCGCCCTGAAGATCGGTGGCTACGGCTTCCTGCGCTTCAACCTGCCGATCGTCCCGGACGCGTCGCAGGAATGGGCCTGGCTGGTGATCGCGCTGTCGCTGATCGCGGTGATCTACGTCGGCCTGGTCGCCCTGGTGCAGGACGACATGAAGAAGCTGATCGCCTATTCGTCGATCGCGCACATGGGCTTCGTCACCCTGGGCACCTTCATCGCCCTGTGGCTGGTGCGTGAAGCCGGCAACGCCGATGCTGCCCGCCTGGGTCTGCAGGGCGCCATGGTGCAGATGATCTCGCACGGCTTCGTGTCCGGTGCGATGTTCTCCTGTGTCGGCGTGCTGTACGACCGCATGCACAGCCGCCGCATCGCCGATTACGGCGGCGTGGTCAACGTGATGCCGTGGTTCGCCACCTTCGCCATGCTGTTCTTCATGGCCAATGCGGGCCTGCCGGGCACCAGCGGTTTCGTCGGCGAGTTCATGGTCATCCTGTCGGCCTTCCAGCGTAATCCGTGGATCGCACTGGGCGCGGCCACCACCCTGATCATCGGCGCCGCCTACACCCTGTGGCTGTACAAGCGCATCTTCTTCGGCGAAGTGGCCAACAGCCACGTGGCCGAACTGAAGGACATCAACGGCCGCGAATGGCTGGTGCTGGGCGTGTTCGCCATCGGCGTGCTGGCCCTGGGCATCTACCCCAAGCCGCTGACCGACCTGATGGAGCCCTCGATCGCGAAGCTGGCGATGCAGATCGCATCCAGCAAGCTGCTGTAATTCCAGGATTTGATGATGACCACCTCGCCGCTGCTGCCATTGACCGCCGCTGACCTGCCACCGCTCGCTCCCGAGCTGGTGCTGATCGGCAGCGCCTTCGCCCTGATGATCCTCGACCTGTTCGTCAGCAACCGGAACAAGATCGTCACCCACCTGTTCTCGCTCGCTGCGCTGGCCGTGGTGCTGTTCATGCTGGCCACCGGCGTGGGCGGGCAGGGCGAGGTCTTCCATGGCATGTTCGTGCGCGATACCGCCGCGGACGTGATGAAGACCGGGATCGTGCTGCTCAGCGGCCTGACCCTGGTCTACGGCTGGCGCTACCTGCGTGACCGCAACCTGTTCCAGGGCGAGATCCCGGTGCTGATCCTGTTCGGCACCGCCGGCATGATGATCCTGGTCTCGGCCGGCAGCCTGCTGATGGTCTACCTGGGCCTGGAACTGCTGGCGCTGTGCTCCTACGCACTGGTTGCCAGCAACCGTGAGAACGGTCTGGCCTCGGAAGCGGCGATGAAGTACATCGTGCTGGGTTCGCTGGCCTCGGGCCTGCTGCTGTACGGCATGTCGCTGATCTACGGCGCCACCGGCAGCCTGCACCTGGACGTCATCCGTGACGCCATCCCGCACTCGGAAGAGCGCGTGCTGCTGATCACCGGTGCGGTGTTCATGATCGCCGGCGTCGCCTTCAAGCTGGGCGCCGCACCGTTCCACATGTGGCTGCCGGACGTGTACCAGGGTGCCCCGGCACCGATCGCACTGTTCATCAGCTCGGCGCCGAAGCTGGCCGCCTTCGGCATGGCCTACCGCCTGCTGGAAATGGGCGTGGGTCCGCTGTCGACTGAACTGCAGCTGCTGATCGCCGGCCTGGCCGCGGTCTCGCTGGTCATCGGCAACCTGATGGCCATCGCGCAGAGCAACCTCAAGCGCATGCTGGCGTTCTCCACCGTCTCGCACATCGGCTTCCTGCTGATGGGCATCGCCGGTGGTGGCGCGCAGGGCTATGCCGCCGCGCTGTTCTACGCACTGGCCTACGCCATCATGTCCACCGCCGCGTTCGGCGCGATCATCGCGCTGTCGCGTGCCGGTTTCGAAGCCGAGAACATCGAGGACTTCAAGGGCCTCAATGCCCGCAACCCGTGGATGGCCGGCCTGGTGCTGTGCATCATGGCGTCGCTGGCCGGCATTCCGCCGTTCCTGGGCTTCTGGACCAAGCTGGCGGTGCTGGGCGCGGCCGTCAACGGGGGCCTGCTGTGGCTGGCCATCCTCGGCGTGCTGTGTGCCGTGGTCGGCTGCTTCTACTACCTGCGCGTCATCAAGGTCATGTACTTCGATGAGCCGGTGGGCGAGGCCATGCCGCGCAGCAACGACCGCGTGCTGGGCCTGGTGCTGGGCGTGAACGCGCTGGCGCTGCTGGCGCTGGGCCTGGCCTGGAACCCGATCATGGTCTGGTGCCAGCAGGCATTTGCGCATCTTGCATAAAAGTTGACACAAAGCTGCGCGATTCGTGTAATATGCGCAGCCTGAGTTGTCACTGCAGCGGTTCAGCCAGAACATCGTTGCGGTAGTCCTCCTCGAAAGAGAGCAGGGCAGCAGTTCAAACACTTCCGGTGCGGGGTGGAGCAGTCTGGCAGCTCGTCGGGCTCATAACCCGAAGGTCGCAGGTTCAAATCCTGCCCCCGCTACCAACTTCAGATCGGCGCCAACCGGTTTGATGAATGAGGGAAAGCTTGCATTTTTTGGAGCCAACGCTCATAATTCCGCTTCTGATGCGGGGTGGAGCAGTCTGGCAGCTCGTCGGGCTCATAACCCGAAGGTCGCAGGTTCAAATCCTGCCCCCGCTACCAAGTAAAGAGATCGCCTTCGAAGTCCTGCTTCGAAGGCGTTTTTCTTTGGGTGGCTGCGTCGTTTCTGCGTGATCGGGGTCAGCTCCCTTTTCCGCGGGAAAGGGATCTGACCCCAGGTCCGCACCTTGCACCAGCGCGGTGCAGCCGCTATCATCAGCGGCCTAGCAGTACCCCTGAAGGCGGCCTCCCGGCGGGAGTCCGGACCCGGAAGGAGGGCCGCAACCGGCAGGCACTGCAGGTTGCAACCGGAATCCAGTCACCGGAGTCTTTCCGGAAAAGGGGCCCAGCGGGCCCTTTGTCGTTTCCGGGGCGTCATGTTTTCACGCCGGCCAAAGCCGGCACCCAACCAAGAGATCAAGGCAGGCTGTGAGCGACAAGGCAACCGACATCGCGAATCTGCTCGCCCCGACCGTTGTGTCGCTGGGCCTGGAGCTGCTGGGCGTTGAGTATCTGCCGGCCCCCGGCGGTGCGACCCTGCGCCTTTACATCGACGTGCCGCTGGCTGAACAGCCCGAGCGCATCATCAATGTCGACGACTGCGAGCGGGTCAGCCGCGAAGTGTCGGCGCAGCTGGACGTCGAAGACCCGATCAGCGGCAATTACACGCTGGAAGTGTCCTCGCCGGGCGTGGATCGCCCGCTGTTCAACCTGGAGCAGTTCGCTCGCCACCAGGGGGAATCGGCCAAGGTCACGCTGAAGCTGCCGCAGGACAACCGTCGTCGCCTGCAGGGCCGTATCGAGGCAACCGACGAGGCCGCAGGCACCATCACCTTCATCGTCGACAAGACCGAAGTGGTGGTGTCGGCCGACAACATCGACAAGGCACGGATCATGCCCGACTGGGTGGCGCTGGGGCTGGCCCCGAGCAAGCCGACCGGTCCGGCGCCGAAGCGTCCGAAGCCGAACACGAATTCTTCTTCCAACGAGCCGGCGGCAAAGAAGCCGCGCGCGGAGTGAGCCAATGAGCAAGGAACTGTTGCTGGTAGTCGACGCGGTCGCCAACGAGAAGGGCGTGCCGCGTGAAGTGATCTTCGATGCCATCGAGGCCGCCCTGGCCTCGGCAGCGAAGAAGCGCTATCCCGACGAGGAAGTGCTGACCCGCGTGGTCATCGACCACAAGGATGGCAGCTACGAAACCTTCCGCCGCTGGGAAGTGGTGGCCGACGACGTGGTCATGGAATCGCCGGACCGCCAGATCCGCCTGATGGACGCCGTCGACGAGGCCGAAGGCGTGGACGTCGGCGACTACATCGAAGAGCAGATCGAGAACCCGGACTTCGGCCGCATCGCCGCCCAGGCCGCCAAGCAGGTCATCGTCCAGCGCGTGCGCGAGGCCGAGCGCCAGCAGGTCGTGGATGCGTGGAAGGATCGCGTCGGCGAACTGATCACCGGTGTGGTCAAGCGCGCCGAGCGCGGCAACATCTATGTCGACCTCGGTGGCAATGCCGAAGGCTTCATTCCGAAGGACAAGGGCATTCCGCGCGACGTGCTGCGCGCCGGTGACCGCGTGCGCGGCTACCTGGCCGAAGTCCGTTCGGAACCCCGTGGCCCGCAGCTGTTCATCAGCCGCGCCGCCCCGGAATTCATGATCGAGCTGTTCAAGCTGGAAGTGCCGGAAGTCGGCCAGGGCCTGGTGGAAATCAAGGCCTGCGCCCGTGATCCGGGCGACCGCGCCAAGATCGCCGTGCTCGCCCACGACCAGCGCACCGATCCGATCGGTGCCTGCATCGGCATGCGCGGTTCGCGCGTGCAGGCCGTGTCCAACGAGCTCAATGGCGAGCGCGTGGACATCGTGCTGTGGAACGACAACCCGGCCAACTTCGTCATCAACGCGATGGCGCCGGCCGAAGTGCAGTCGATCATCGTCGATGAAGACAAGCACTCGATGGACCTGGCCGTTGCCGAAGACCGCCTGGCCCAGGCGATCGGCAAGGGCGGCCAGAACGTGCGCCTGGCCAGCCGCCTGACCGGCTGGCAGCTCAACGTGATGACCCAGGACCAGGTCACCGCCAAGTCGGAGGCCGAGCAGGCTTCGGCCCGCCAGCTGTTCATGGACAAGCTGGAAGTGGACGAGGAAATCGCCGGCATCCTGGTCAGCGAAGGCTTCGGCACCGTCGAGGAAATCGCATATGTCCCGGTCGGTGAACTGCTGGCCGTGGAAGGTTTCGACGAGGACATCGTCGAAGAGCTGCGCGCTCGTGCCCGCGATGCGCTGCTCAATGAGGCCCTGGCAGTCGAAGAAGGCCTTGAAGACGGCCAGCCGGCGCAGGACCTGCTGTCCCTGAAGGGCATGGACGAAGCCACCGCATATGCGCTGGCCGGCCACGGCGTGCGTACCAGCGAGGACCTGTCCGACCTGGCCGCCGACGAGGTCATGGACTTCGGCATCGAAGGACTGGATCAGGCGCGCGCCGCTGCGCTGATCCTGGCCGCCCGTGCCGAAGAGATCGCCCGACTGGAACGCGGCGAATGAGCCGGCAATGAACAGGGCCCTGAGCCGCTCAGGGCGTAGAATCCGCGCCACCTCCAGATGCGGGGGGGCGCCCACAAGATCATAGGATCCGAATGTCGCAGCAAACCACCATCCGCAAGCTTGCCGAACTGGTCAACACGCCGGTCGAAAAACTGCTGGAACAGCTGGCCGGTGCCGGCATGAAGTTCAGCGGTCCCGACCAGGTCGTGACCAGCTCCGAGAAGGTGAAGCTCCTGGGCTTCCTTCGTCGTTCGCACGGCAAGCCCGAGCAGGCCCCGGAAGAGAGCGATCAGTCTGCAAAGAAGATCACGCTCAACCGCCGGAAGCAGCAGGAAGTGACGGTCAATTCCGGTCGCAGCAAGACGACCGTGAATGTCGAGGTGCGCCAGAAGCGCACCTACGTCAAGGATGGTGCGCGCGCCATGACGCCGGACGAAGAGCGCGCCGACATCCTGCGCAAGCTGGAAGAGTCGCGCGCCCGCAACCTCGCCGAACAGCAGGCCCTGGCCGAGAAGGATCGTCTGCGCGACGAAGCCATCGTCCGTGCCCGTGAGGAAGAGATTGCGGCCAAGGAACGCGCAGAGGCCGAGAAGAAGGCTGCCGAGGAAGCTGCGGCCGCCGCCAAGGCTGCCGAGGCACTGGCGGCCACCAAGCCCAAGCGCGCTCCGATCGATGAAACCGCGCCGCGTCCGCCGCGCACGCCGGCAGCCGCTCCGGCTGCGCCGCGCAGTGCGCCGCCGCCGCCGCGCAACGACGACCGCAACAACCGCAGCGCGCCGCGCAACGAGCGTGGCCCGGGCGACCGTTTCGCCGGCCAGATGCACCTGTCGGCTGCCGACCGTGCGCGTCGTGGCAACAGCAACAACAGCAACACCCGTGGTCGGCCGGGCGGCCGTAACCAGGCCGGTGGCCGTCGCGACATGTCGCGCGGTGGCAACAATGCCGGCCCGCACGCCTTCGAGCGTCCGACCGCGCCGGTGGTGCGTGAAGTGGCGATCGGCGACACGATCACCGTGGCCGACCTGGCGCAGAAGCTCGCGCTGAAGGGCGGCGAGGTGGTCAAGGCGCTGTTCAAGATGGGCGTGATGGCCACCATCACCCAGTCCATCGACCACGACACCGCCGCGCTGGTGACCGAAGAACTCGGCCACAAGGCGATCCGTGCCAACGACAACGACGCCGAGGACGCACTGCTGGCCTCGACCGGTGAAAACCAGGGCGAAGCCACCCAGCGTCCGCCGGTGGTCACCATCATGGGCCACGTCGATCACGGCAAGACCTCGCTGCTGGATTACATCCGCCGCACCAAGGTCGCCACCGGCGAAGCCGGCGGCATCACCCAGCACATCGGTGCCTACCACGTGGATACGCCGAAGGGCGTGATCAGCTTCCTGGATACCCCGGGCCATGCTGCCTTCACCTCGATGCGTGCCCGCGGCGCCAAGCTGACCGATATCGTGGTGCTGGTCGTGGCCGCCGATGACGGCGTCATGCCGCAGACCAAGGAAGCGATCCAGCACGCCCGTTCGGCGGGTGTGCCGCTGATCGTGGCGATCAACAAGATCGACAAGTCCGACGCCGACCCGATGCGGGTCAAGAACGAACTGCTGTCCGAGCAGGTCGTGGCCGAAGATTTCGGTGGTGACACCCAGATGGTGGAGATCTCGGCCAAGACCGGCCTGGGCATCGACGACCTGCTGGACGCCATCTCGATCCAGGCCGAACTGCTGGAACTGAAGGCCGTCGACGAAGGCCGCGCCTCGGGCGTGGTGATCGAATCGTCGCTGGACAAGGGCCGCGGCCCGGTCGCTACCGTGCTGGTGCAGCAGGGCCGCCTGAAGAAGGGCGACTACCTGGTGTGCGGCATCCAGTACGGCCGCGTGCGTGCGCTGTTCGACGAAACCGGCAAGCAGCCGGAATTCGCCGGCCCGTCCATCCCGGTGCAGGTCCTGGGCCTGTCCGGCGTGCCGGAAGCCGGTGACGACTTCGTGGTGGTCGAGGACGAGCGCCTGGCCAAGGACGTTGCCCAGCAGCGTGAGACCAAGCGCCGTGAATCGCGCCTGGTCGCCACCGCCGGCAGCCGCATGGAAGACATCATGGCGACCCTGGGCAAGGGCGAGGGCCAGCAGGTCCTCAACCTGGTCATCAAGGCCGACGTGCAGGGTTCGGTGCAGGCCCTCAGCCAGGCGCTGGTGGCGCTGTCCAACGAAGACATCCGCATCAACGTGATCCACTCCGGCGTGGGCGGCATCACCGAATCGGACGCCAACTCGGCGGCCGCTTCGAAGGCCACCGTCATCGGCTTCAACGTGCGTGCGGATGCTTCGGCCCGTCGCATCATCGAATCCAACGGCGTGGACCTGCGCTACTTCTCGATCATCTATGACGTGATCGATCAGGTGAAGCAGGTGGCCTCCGGTCTGCTGGGCGTGGAGATCCGCGAAGAGATCATCGGTATCGCCGAGGTCCGCGACGTGTTCCGCAGCTCCAAGCTGGGCGCCGTTGCCGGCTCGATGGTCATCGAGGGCGTGGTCAGGCGCAACAAGCCGATCCGCGTGCTGCGCGACAGCGTGGTGATCTTCGAGGGCGAGCTGGAATCGCTGCGTCGCTTCAAGGAGAACGTCGAGGAAGTCCGCAACGGTACCGAGTGCGGTATCGCGGTGAAGGCCTACAACGACGTCAAGCCGGGTGACCAGATCGAGTGCTTCGAGCGTATCGAAGTGCCGCGCACCCTGTAATGCTGCAAGGTGGCCCGACCAACGGTCGGGCCCCACCATGGACCTGTAGCGCCCGACGGTTGGTCGGGCGACAATCGAATCAAAGGTAGCGCCCGACCGTTGGTCGGGCGACAACTGAACGAAGAGCTCCTCGTGCCCAAGACTTTCCATCGAACCGACCGTGTCTCCGCCCAGCTGCGCCGTGAACTCGGCACCCTGGTGCACAACGCCGTGCGCGAGCATGGGTTGCCCTCGGTGAGCGTGTCCGACGTGGAAATCACCCGCGACATGGCCCATGCCAAGGTGTTCGTCACCGCGCTGATGCCGGAACGTTCGGCCGAAGCCGTGGCCGGCCTGAAGGAGCTGGGCTACCGCCTGCGCATGGACCTGGCACGCGCGATGAAGCTGCGCCACGTGCCGGAGCTGCATTTCCACTACGACGACTCGGTCGACCGTGGTGAGCACATCGACAACATCCTGCGCGACCTGCCCGATACGCTGGCCGCGGAGAAGCGTCGCGAGAGCGACGAAGAATAACCGCGTGGCGCCGGGCATGCCCGGCGTTGTTGCATTCCGGCTGCGCGATGTCTGATGCAGACCGCGCTGCGGCAGTCGAGCATGGCTCGACCCTACAAAATTCTGCCATGACCCGAATTCAGTTCCGCCGCCTGGATGGCATCCTGCTGCTCGACAAGTCGACCGGCATGAGTTCCAACGCCGCCCTGCAGGTAGCCCGCCGCCTGTTCCGCGCCGAGAAAGGGGGGCACACCGGCAGCCTTGACCCGCTGGCCACCGGCCTGCTGCCGCTGTGCTTCGGCGAGGCAACCAAGATCGCCGGCCTGCTGCTCGGCTCGGCCAAGGCCTACGACGCCGAGATCGTTCTGGGCCAGACCACCGATACCGACGATGCCGAAGGCCAGGTGCTGCTGCAGCGCCCGGTGCCGGCCATCAGTGCCGAAGCGCTGCAGGCCGCACTGGCGGCGCTGACCGGCAACATCCGCCAGCGTGCCCCGATCTATTCGGCGCTGAAGCAGGGCGGTGAGCCGCTGTATGTGAAGGCCCGCCGCGGCGATGTCATCGAAGCGCCCGAACGCGAGGTGCAGGTACATGCCATCGAGGTGCTGGAGCAGCAGCCGGAACGGTTGCGGCTGCGCGTGACCTGCGGCTCCGGCACCTACATCCGCAGCCTGGCCCGCGACCTGGGCGAGGCGCTGGGCTGTGGTGCCCACATCAGCGCACTGCGTCGGCTCTGGGTCGAGCCGTTCCGTGAGCCGGTGATGGTCACTCTGGACCAGCTGCGGGCGATGGTCGAGGCGGGTGACGAGGCGGGCATGGACGCGCTGCTGCTGCCGCTGGCGGCCGGCCTGGCCGAGTACCCGCGGGTCGACCTGGATGCCGACCAGGCCCACCGCTTCTGCGTCGGCCAGCGCCAGCGCGATCTGTCCTGGCCGCGTGGCCTGGTGGCGGTGTTTGGTCCGGACGACGCTGTCCAGGGCCTGGGCCAGGTCGACGAAAGCGGCCTGCTGGCCCCGCAGCGTCGTTTCAACCTCTGACCGGGCCCGGGCGGTTCAGCCCCGGTCCTTGTCCCGGAAGCCCCCGACCGTTACAATTTCGCGGCCGTTTTCCGGCAGCCTGCCTGGCGCAGGTTTCATCCTCGTAGTCCACGGCGAGCCTGGCGGTGCGCGAAGCGCGTTCCTGCCGGCCACGCATCACAGAGAAAAAGAAATGTCGATCGACACCCAGAAGGTCATTGAAGACAACAAGCGCAGCTCGGCTGACACCGGCTCCCCGGAAGTCCAGGTTGCGCTGCTGACCGCCCGCATCGAACTGCTGACCGGCCACTTCAAGACCCACAAGAAGGACCACCACAGCCGCCGCGGCCTGCTGCAGATGGTCAACCGCCGTCGCAGCCTGCTCGACTACCTGAAGAAGAAGGACGTCGAGCGCTACAAGGCCCTGATCGAGAAGCTTGGCCTGCGTCGCTAAGCAACGAATCCCCCGCGGCGCAGCGATGCGCCGCGGTTTTGTTTTGTAGTACCGCAATCCCCGATTCAGGCCGGAACGATCCGGCCACCCGCTGGCGGCAAGGGTCGCCGACGGTCCAAATTCGCAGACAGCATCCCCAAGGACACCCTCCGTGGCAAAAATCACCAAAACCTTCCAGTACGGCAAGCACACCGTCACGCTTGAGACCGGCGAAGTTGCCCGTCAGGCCAGCGGCGCCGTCATCGTCAAGATGGACGACACCGTACTGCTGGTCACCGCCGTCGCCGCCAAGAGCGCGCGCGAAGGCCAGGACTTCTTCCCGCTGACCGTCGATTATCAGGAAAAGTTCTACGCCGGCGGCCGTATCCCGGGTGGTTTCTTCAAGCGTGAAGGCCGTGCGACCGAGAAGGAAACCCTGATCTCGCGTCTGATCGACCGTCCGATCCGTCCGCTGTTCCCGGAAGACTACAAGAACGAAGTGCAGATCATCGCCACGGTCATGTCGTTGAACCCGGACGTGGACGGCGACATCCCGGCCCTGATCGGTGCCTCGGCTGCCCTGGCCCTGGCCGGCACCCCGTTCATGGGTCCGATCGGCGCTGCCAAGGTCGGTTACAAGAACGGCGAGTACATCCTGAACCCGACCGTCAGCGAACTGGCTGACTCGCAGCTGGAACTGGTCGTCGCCGGTACCTCCAACGCCGTGCTGATGGTTGAATCCGAAGCCGCGCTGCTGTCCGAAGAAGTGATGCTGGGCGCCGTGACCTTCGGTCACCGCGAAATGCAGAAGGTCATCAACGCGATCAACGAGCTGACCGTCGAAGCCGGCACCAAGCCGTCGACCTGGGAAGCCCCGGCCAAGAACGACGCGCTGATCTCCGCCCTGAAGGAAGCCATCGGCCCGCGCCTGGGCGAAGCCTTCCAGGTGCGTGACAAGCTGCAGCGCCGTGACGCCATCTCGGCAATCAAGAAGGACGTGTTCGAAACCCTGGCTGGCCGCGTGGCCGCCGAAGGCTGGAACCCGGCCGAGCTGTCGAAGGAATTCGGCGAGCTGGAATACCGCACCATGCGTGACTCGGTGCTGGACACCAAGGTCCGTATCGACGGCCGTGCGCTGGACACCGTCCGCCCGATCGCCGTGAAGACCGGCGTGCTGCCGCGTACCCACGGTTCCTCGCTGTTCACCCGTGGCGAAACCCAGGCCATCGTGACCATCACCCTGGGCACCGCCCGTGACGGCCAGGTCATTGACGCCGTTGCCGGTGAGTACAAGGAAAACTTCCTGTTCCACTACAACTTCCCCCCGTTCTCGGTGGGTGAGTGCGGCCGCATGATGGGCCCGAAGCGCCGCGAAATCGGCCACGGTCGCCTGGCCAAGCGCGGCGTGCTGGCTGTCATGCCGTCGCTGGAAGCCTTCCCGTACACCATCCGCGTCGTCTCGGAAATCACCGAGTCGAACGGTTCCTCGTCGATGGCCTCGGTCTGCGGCTCGTCGCTGGCCCTGATGGACGCCGGCGTGCCGGTGAAGGCTCCGGTGGCCGGTATCGCCATGGGCCTGGTCAAGGAAGGCGAGCGCTTCGTCGTCCTGTCCGACATCCTGGGTGACGAAGATCACCTGGGCGACATGGACTTCAAGGTCGCCGGTACCGCTGAGGGCATTTCCGCCCTGCAGATGGACATCAAGATCGAAGGCATCACCGAAGAGATCATGAAGCAGGCCCTGCAGCAGGCGAAGGCTGGCCGTCTGCACATCCTGGGCGAAATGGCCCACGGCCTGACCGCTCCGCGTGAAGAGCTGTCGGACTACGCGCCGCGCCTGCTGACCATCAAGATCCACCCGGACAAGATCCGCGAAGTGATCGGCAAGGGTGGTTCGACCATCCAGGCCATCACCAAGGAAACCGGCACCCAGATCGACATCCAGGACGACGGCACCATCGTCATCGCTTCGGTCAACGCCATCGCTGCGCAGGCCGCCAAGGCCCGCATCGAGCAGATCACCTCGGACGTCGAACCGGGCCGCATCTATGAAGGCAAGGTCGCCAAGATCATGGACTTCGGTGCGTTCGTCACCATCCTGCCGGGCAAGGACGGTCTGGTCCACGTGTCGCAGATCTCCAGCGATCGCGTCGAGAAGGTCGGCGACGTGCTGAAGGAAGGCGATGTGGTCAAGGTCAAGGTGCTGGAAGTCGACAAGCAGGGCCGTATCCGCCTGTCGATGAAGGCCGTGGAAGAAGGCGACGCCGCCAGCGCCGAATAATCGGTATTGCTGATTGTGCGGTGGGTGAGGACCGTTGGTCCTCACGCTTTCGCAAATGAAAAAGCGGGCTTCGGCCCGCTTTTTCTTTGCCTGGAATCCTGTGGATGAGGACCGTTGGTCCTTGCACTTACGCGCCTTCTTCGTCCTCCCCCAGCCACCAGACCTGGCCTGGCTCCGGGGCGCTCATCGGGTGCTCGCGCTGTTCGATGGCCTCCAGCACCCGGCTGGGGGCTGCAGCGCCCCACACCGCCATGAGCTTTTCCACCGCAGCCCGGCCCTGTGCGGCCACGCCGAGGTCACGTTCGCGTCTCCATTGGTCTTCATCTGGCGCCTCATCACCATGCTGGTGCGGCGTGCCGTAGCTGCAGCGGCGGCACAGCCGGCGCACGGTGGCCGTCCAGTCCTCGACCATGCCGATGCCTGGCAGCGTGATGGCCTCCAGGGCAGCGATGTCATCGGCCGAATCACACTGCACGAACACGGTGAAGGTCGTCATGTCCGATGCCTGCAGGCGCTGTATCGCGTTGAACACCGGCACCTGGCGCTCGCCGTAGGTGCGATGGCCGGTTGATGCGCCGTCGTGCAGCACGATGTCGCCGAAGCGGAAGCCGCTTTCGGGCAGCGGTACGTTGTCGATGCGTGCACGCACCGGATCAATGCGGCTCATATACACCACTTCGGCATCGGACCACGGTGCCAAGCGCACACAGGCCACGCCGAAGTTGCCCTCGATCGGACCTTCGCCCTCGGGCAGGGTGATGCCACAGCGGGCCCATTGGCGGCGCGCTTCGGCCCAGTCACCGGCGCCGGTGGCGGCGATACCGGCATTCCACGCGGTGGCTTCATCGAACTCGCCGCGCAGCTGTTCTGATTGCCGGTTGTCCTGCAGCGAGGCAGCCCAGTCGCGCAGGTATTTGTGCGCCAATCCGCGCATGTAATGCAGATACGGCACTTCGGGAGCGAGTGCGATCAGCTCGCCGAACAGCGCCACTGCCTGCTGCAGGTCGCCCTCGCGGAAAACGGCGTAGGCGCGTGCCTCCAGTGCCTGGTGTTCGTCGAGGATTTCGTCGTCCAGCAGGTCGCCGTCGTCAATGTCGTTGTGGTCGGTGCTCATGTCCATGCACGGTTGGAGGTCCGCGGCTACCTTAGCCGATGCATGGGAGACCGGCGTCGGTGTGTGTCCTGCTGCAGTGCATGACGGCAATCGCATGTCTGCCCCGATGTCGTCAAGGGATGCGGCGTGCCTGTCCACTGGACGACATGCCGCGACAACCGTCCCACAGCCCCATCCGTTTGCTAACGTGGCTGCGCCTTCGAACCGGGAGATCCCATGTTCCGCCAGACCGTGGCTGTCCTTGCCGTGCTGATTGCCGGTGCCTTGCCCATTGCCGTGCATGCGGCGCCCGCGCAGCCACCGATCTTCGGTGCCTACTACCCCGGTGGTTCGGCCGAGCGCTACCCGGTGTCGAGCATTCCGGCCGAGCGCCTCACCCATCTGTTCTACGCGTTCTCCACCATCGAGGACGGGCGCTGCACGATCGGTGCCGAAGCGCCGAAGAATTTCGCGGCGCTGGCCGAGCTGAAGAAGGCGCACCCGCATCTGCGCACGCTGATCTCAATTGGCGGATGGGGCGCAGGTGGGTTCTCCGATGCAGCGCTGACCGAGGCCAGCCGCAAGCGCCTGGTCGACTCGTGCATGGCACTGTTCTTCGATCGCCATGCCGGCAGCTTCGATGGCGTGGATATCGACTGGGAATTTCCTGTCAGTGGCGGCCCGAAGGAGCTGGCGCACCGCCCGCAGGATCGCGCCAATCTGACCAGGCTCGCGCAGGCGTTCCGCGTGGCACTCGACGCGCACGGGCGCAAGGAGCGACAGCCGATGCTGCTGACCGCCGCACTGGCCGCCGGTCGCCTGCAGACCGATGGCCCCTACGATCCGGCCGCCAGCTACGACCTGCCGGCGTTGGCCAAGGTGTTCGATTTCATCAACCTGATGAGCTACGACATGGGCACCGGTTTCTCTGCGGTGTCGACCTTCAATGCGCCGCTGCATGAAGTGCCGGCCGATCCGCTGGCCCCGGAGCTGCGGCGCTGGAACAACGTGGCCGGCGCGGTGCAGTACTACCGCGAGCACGGCGTGCCGGCCGAGAAGCTGGTGCTGGGCGTACCGTTCTACGGGCGCGGCTTCAAGGTCACCGGCGATGCAGCGGATGGTCTGTACCAGTCCTACAGTGCGCCGGCCGATGCCGGCGACTGGCGGGTGATCAAGGCGCGCTATCTCGATCAGCCGGGTTGGACGAAACACTGGCAGCCGCAGGCGCAGAGCCCGTGGCTGTACAACGCCGGGCAGAAGATCTTCATCAGCTATGAAGACCCGCGCTCGATCGGCCTGCGTGCGCAGTTCGCCCGCGAGCAGGGCCTGGCCGGGGTGTTCATGTGGGAGCTGACCGGCGACGACGAACAGGCCAGCCTGCTCAACGCCATGCTGGGCCCGTGGCAGAAGGCGCGCATCGGCGATTGAGCTGCATCAGGCGATGCCCGGCGCAATGCCGCAACGCCATTGGCCCAACCCCGCACAGCATGGCCACGCCCGCAGCGTTACGCTGCGGGCATGATCCATCTTGAACGCCTGGACCACCTGGTCCTCACCGTCGCCGACATCGACCGCAGCTGTGATTTCTACCAGCGCGTGCTCGGCATGCAGGTCGTGCGCTTCGGCGCGGGTCGTACCGCGCTGCAGTTCGGCCAGCAGAAGATCAATCTGCATGCGGCCAGTGCCCCGCTGCAGCCGCATGCGCTGCGGCCCACGCCGGGCAGTGCCGACCTGTGCCTGGTCACGCGCATGGCGACAGTCGATGTGCTGTCCCACCTGCAGGCGCAGTCCGTTGCAGTGGAGGAGGGGCCGGTTGCGCGCACCGGTGCGCTGGGGCCGATCGAATCGGTGTACTTCCGCGACCCGGATGGCAACCTGATCGAAGTGAGTCGTTACCCCGGCGAGGCATGATCCTGCTTGGGTAGCGTCGAGCTTGCTCGACGGTGCTTGGCGCGAAATCAACAGCTGTCGAGCAAGCTCGACGCTACAGGGGGCGTTGCGCGCAATGGCAGGTAGCGCCGGGGCATGCCCGGCGAAGGTTCAGTTGGCCCAGACGCTGTTGGGATCGCCGTTGCGGGCGCGGCGCTGGCTGGCCACTGCCAGGCGGGCAAAGCCGAAGGCCATGGCCAGCGCGATGGCGTCGACCCAGAACAGCGGCCAGTGGCCACGCGCGGCGGCGCGCCACAGCCAGTCACCATTGAGTGCGCCGTGCAGCACCGGTACCAGCGCGGTACTGATCGCCGCCGCCCACAGCAACTCGCGTGCGGCCTGCGCCGGGCGTCGCAGCGCGGCCCACAGCGCACAGGCCGCCCAACTGCCGAAGCAGGCCCAGCGGATGCCGCGATCGACCGCTGTCGGCGCCAGCCGCTCCAGCACCAGCGCGGTGACGAACGCGACCGAGATCGCCACGCACAGGCCGATGCACACGCCGACCGTCGCCCGCGCCATGTTCACCCCGGCGCGCGGCTGCTGCGGCTGGCGACGCTTGCGCCGCGACTCGATCCACAGCAGGTTGCCCGAATAGAACAGGAACGCACCGCCAAGGCCGAGCAGGAAGTACAGCCAGACCACCACGCCGTTGCCGAATTCGCCGAAGTGCAGCGCGTAGGCGGCGCTGAGCGTGGCGTGGTTGGCGTCGCGCTGGCCCGGCAGCTGCGAGGCCAGAACGTCGCCGGTGGCCACGTCCAGCGCCACCGCGCCAAGCGGGCCGAGCGTGCCGGTGGATTCGCCGGTGATCTCGATGGTGGCATTGGCATCGCCGGCATTGGCCAGCTTCAGGTAGGCCGGTTCGAAGTTGGCCACGCCCTGTGCGCGGGCGACTTCAAGCGCGCGCGCATGCAGCACGCGCAGGCTGCCCGGCGGTGCCGGAATGCCACTGGCATCGCGCACGGGCGCGGTGTCCATCGCCGTCGGCACCGCCTGCAGCGCCTTGCCGTCGTAGATCAACGGGTTGAGCAGGGCCATCTGCACGAACACCAGGCAGAGCAGGGCACCGGTCACCGCGAACATCAGGTGGAAAGGCAGGCTGAGCACGCCGATCACGTTGTGCGCGTCCTGCCACAGCTGCTTCAGGTTGCGGCCCGGACGCAGCGCGAACAGGTCGCCGAGCAGCTTCGGCAGATGGATCACCAGGCCGCTGAGCAGTGCCATGCCGTACAGCAGGCTGACAATGCCCATCACGTAGATCCCGGCTACGGGCAGGCCGAGGCTGTAATGGAGCTCGTTGACCAGTTCGGCCAGTCCGGTCTGCGGTGGTGTGGGGCTGCCGGCGATCTGGCCGGGCCAGGCATAGCGCCAGCTGCCGTCATCGGCCTGCCAGTACGCAAGCGGCTGCGGGTGTTCGGCGCCGGGGAAGGTCATGCCGACGTGGCGGCGTGCCTCCGGATGCGCAGCCAGCACGTCTTCCAGCAGGTACTGCGCATCGTCCAGCCCGGCGGGCAGTGCGGTGGCGGCTCCCGGGGTCTGCCACAGTGGCAGGTCGTGATGGAACAGGGTCAGCGCACCTGCGTAGAAGGCCACGAACAGGCCGAAGCCGGCCACCAGGCCGACCCAGGTATGCAGGGTGGTGAACGTGCGCAGGGTCTGCGAACTGAACTTCATGGGAGAGGTCTCATTGCACTGCGCCGGTCAGGCGCAGCAGCCCGAGCATGGCGAAGCCGGCGGCGGCGCTGCCACCCAGCACCAGCCAGGCGCGCAGCGCGCTGCGGAAACTGAACGCCCACAGGGCGGCCAGCATCCACAGCGGGATGAAAGCGATCAGGGTCGGCACCAGCGCCCGCTGCCAGGGGCCGGGCGGTACCCATGCCAGCAGGCCGGTCGCGGCCGCGGCCAGGAGGAAGCCGGCCACGGTGCCAGCGAAGGCGCGCGGCCACATCAGGGCGACTCCGTGCCGGGACGGTGCCAGGCGGCCAGCGCCGGCAACAGCATCGCGGCCAGCATCCAGGTGCACAACATCGCCACCAGGCCGGCGGCAAAGCCGAGCTCGGCCATCCACAGCCACAGCGCGGCGGCAGCGGCGACCAGGCCGATCTGGCGGCCCAGGCGGCCGGCGCGGCGCAGGCGCGGCCAGCGGCAATGCGGCGAAGCGGCATAGAAGGCCAGCGCCGAGAACATCGCTGCCAGCATGCCCAGGCTGCAGAAGCCGAGCGTGGAAAGGCCGACGGTGATCATTGCGGGCGGCCGGCGCGGCAGCGGGCCGGCGAACGCGGGGCACGGACGGGGCCGGCGGAAGCCGGTCGGAGCGGGTGGCGCATCACGGGGTCCTGGGGGAAAGCGGGCAGGCTGGCACGGAGCGGCCTGCGCCGACATGGTAATCATTGCGATTTCACGCCGCCAGCGAGGCACATTCAGCCGACCGTACGGTAGCCCTTGGGCTTTCCCGTGCGCTGGTTTAAGATCATCGTAGAACCCTGACTGGAACAAGGTGGCCCGCGCCCAGCGCCGGCCGAGCGTGCGACATGAGCACTACCACCGCCCACTGTTGACCTGCCCCCGAAGGCCCTGTGTTCCAGGCGCCCTCGCGGCGCTTTTTTATTGCCCGGGCGCCGCCCCGGGAACGCTTTCCAGCCCGCCCAGCGGGCCCCGCACGAAGCCACTGCGATGATCAACATTACTCTTCCCGACGGCAGCCGCCGCGAATTTGAAAACCCCGTCAGCGTCATGGAGGTCGCCCAGTCGATCGGCGCCGGCCTGGCCAAGGCCACCATCGCCGGTGCCGTGGATGGCGTGCTGGTCGATGCCAGCGACGTCATCGACCACGATGCCAGCCTGCGCATCATCACCGCCAAGGACGAGGAGGGCGTGGAGATCATCCGCCACTCCTGCGCCCACCTGGTCGGCCACGCCGTCAAGCAGCTCTACCCGGACGTGAAGATGGTGATCGGCCCGGTGATCGCCGAAGGCTTCTATTACGACATCTACTCCGAGCGCCCGTTCACCCCGGACGACATGGCCGCGATCGAGAAGCGCATGGGCGAGCTGATCGCCCAGGACTACGACGTCATCAAGAAGATGACCCCGCGCGCCGAAGTGATCGAGATCTTCAAGGCCCGTGGCGAGGACTACAAGCTGCGCCTGATCGAGGACATGTCCGACGACATCCAGGCGATGGGCATGTACTACCACCAGGAATACGTGGACATGTGCCGTGGCCCGCACGTGCCGAACACGCGCTTCCTGAAGGCCTTCAAGCTGACCCGCATCTCCGGCGCCTACTGGCGCGGCGACGCGCAGAACGAGCAGCTGCAGCGCATCTACGGCACCGCCTGGGCCGACAAGAAGCAGCTCGAGGCGTACATCAAGCGCATCGAAGAAGCTGAAATGCGCGACCACCGCCGCATCGGCAAGCAGCAGGACCTGTTCCACCTGCAGGAAGAAGCACCGGGCCTGGTGTTCTGGCACCCGAAGGGCTGGGCGCTGTGGCAGGTGGTCGAGCAGTACATGCGCAAGGTCTACCGCAACAGCGGCTATGGCGAAGTGCGCTGCCCGCAGATCCTGGACGTGAGCCTGTGGAAGAAGTCCGGTCACTGGGACAACTACCAGGACAACATGTTCTTCACCGAATCGGAGAAGCGCACGTACGCGGTCAAGCCGATGAACTGCCCGGGCCACATCCAGGTGTTCAACCAGGGCCTGCACAGCTACCGCGACCTGCCGATCCGCTATGGTGAGTTCGGTTCGTGCCATCGCAACGAGCCGTCCGGCGCGCTGCACGGCATCCTGCGCGTGCGTGGCTTCACCCAGGACGACGGCCACGTGTTCTGCACGGAAAACCAGATCGAGTCGGAAGTGACGGCCTTCCACCAGCAGGCGCTGGCGGTCTACCAGCACTTCGGTTTCGACGAGATCCAGATCAAGATCGCGCTGCGCCCGGAATCGCGCCTGGGCGACGACGCCACCTGGGACAAGGCCGAAGGCGCGCTGCGCTCGGCGCTGACCGCCTGTGGCGTGGAATGGCAGGAGCTGCCGGGCGAGGGCGCCTTCTACGGCCCGAAGATCGAGTACCACCTGAAGGATGCCATCGGCCGTACCTGGCAGCTGGGCACCATGCAGGTCGACTTCATGATGCCGGGCCGCCTGGGCGCCGAGTACGTGGACGAGAACAGCCAGAAGAAGCACCCGGTCATGCTGCACCGCGCCATCGTCGGCTCGATGGAGCGCTTCCTGGGCATCCTGATCGAGCACCATGCCGGCCAGTTCCCGGCTTGGCTGGCGCCGACCCAGGTGGTGGTGGCCAACATCACCGACGCCCAGGCCGACTACGTCTCGGGCGTGACCAAAACCCTTGCGGAGCAAGGCTTCCGCGTCAGCTCGGATTTGCGTAACGAGAAGATCGGCTATAAAATCCGCGAGCATACGTTGCAGCGCGTGCCCTACCTGCTGGTCATCGGTGACCGCGAGAAGGAAAATGGGGCTGTGGCGGTGCGTACGCGTTCTGGCGAAGACCTGGGCAGCATGAGCCTGCAGGCCTTCATCGAGCGGCTCCACGCCGAGGGCGCGTAAGCAAAGGTCCGGTCCGGGCGCACAGGCACCCGGACCGGTTCGATACCCTTGGGAGAACGTAATATCAGCACCCCTGACAACAAACAGAACCGCAAGAATCAGGAAATCCGTGTGCCGCGCGTCCGCGTGATCGGCAGTGACGGAGAAATGATCGGCGTGTTGTCGCGCGACGAAGCGCTGTCCATGGCCGAAGATGAAGGCCTGGACCTGGTCGAGATCCAGCCGCAGGCCGATCCGCCGGTCTGCAAGATCATGGACTTCGGCAAGTTCAAGTTCGAAGCGCAGAAGAAGGCCAGCGAGGCCAAGAAGAAGACCAAGCAGGTCGAGATCAAGGAAGTGAAGTTCCGTCCGGTCACGGACGAGGGCGACTACCAGATCAAGCTGCGCAAGATGCGCGGGTTCCTCGAAGATGGTGACAAGATCAAGGTCAACATCCGTTTCCGTGGCCGTGAAATGAGCCACCAGGAACTGGGCCGCGAAATGGCCAACCGGATCGAGACCGATCTGGGCGAGGACATCGTCATTGAATCCCGTCCGCGCCTGGAAGGGCGTCAGATGGTCATGATGATCGCGCCGAAGAAGAAGACCTGAGGCCTGACGGGCCGCCTTCCGGGGCGCCTGGCTGAAGGGTTCAGGGTGAGGGGACGCCGCTGGCGTCCCTTTGCTTTTGCAGGACGCCGGTGAATCGCCGGTAAAGGGTTGCAGGGGCTGGTGGCAGGGCGGTTTTGCCTGTATCATGCCCGGCTCGACCCACCCAGGACGGGTCGTACGCCGATCATGGCAGGACGGAAAGAGCGGCCCAGGCCGCCGCCAGATCAGTCAGAAACCAGGGTCATATCCCATCAAGGACATTGCAATGCCCAAGATCAAGACCAACCGGGCAGCGGCCAAGCGTTTCCGCAAGACCGCCTCGGGCAAGTACAAGTGCGGCCACGCCAACCGTAGCCACATCCTCACGAAGAAAGCGACCAAGCGTAAGCGTAATCTGCGTCAGACGGGCCATGTCCGTGCAGAAGACGCAGGCCGTCTGGACCGCATGCTCCCTTACCTCTGAGGAACTGAAAAATGGCACGAGTTAAGCGTGGCGTACAGGCGCGTCGCCGCCACAAGAAAATCCTGGATCTCGCCAAGGGCTATTACAACGCCCGCCGCAAGGTCTTCCGCGTCGCCAAGCAGGCGGTCATCAAGGCACAGCAGTACGCCTACATCGGCCGTAAGCAGAAGAAGCGCAACTTCCGTTCGCTGTGGATCACCCGTATCAATGCGGCTGCCCGCATCAACGGCCTGAGCTACAGCCGCTTCATGAACGGTCTGCTGAAGGCCGGCATCACCCTGGATCGCAAGGTCCTGGCTGACATCGCCGTGCACGACGCAGCCGGTTTTGCTGCGCTGGCCGAAAAGGCCAAGGGCGCGCTGGCGGCATAAGTCCTTCCCGATGCCGTAACCGTTCACTCGGACGGTGTCAGGTCAAGGCAATGCATGGGGAAGGGCGCAAGTCCTTCCCCATTCTTTTTTGGGTCCCGGCGAGGCCACGACGGCAGCGCGGGGACGGCGGTGGCGACAGGGGTCGGCCCTTCGCGCATCGCGATGGCAGATCGACTGGAGTTCCAGCCCCCCATGAGCGACATCCAATCCCTCACCACTCAGGCGCTGGCCGATGTGGCCGCCGCACAGAGCCCCGACGTGCTGGAGCAGCTGCGCGTGGCCCTGCTTGGCAAGAGCGGCAGCATCACCTCGCAGCTCAAGCAGCTCGGTGCCCTGCCGGCCGACGAGCGCAAGGCCGCCGGTGAAGCGATCAACCAGGCCCGCGACGTGCTGACCCGCGCGCTGGGCGAGCGCAAGGCGCTGCTGGAAGACGCGGCACTGGATGCGCGCCTGGCCGCCGAAGCCATCGACATCACCCTGCCGGGCCGCAATGGCGACCGTGCCGGCCTGCACCCGATCACCCGCACCCTGGAGCGCATCACCGGCATCTTCGGCCGGCTGGGCTACGAGCTGTCGGAAGGGCCGGAGATCGAGGACGACTGGCACAACTTCGAGGCGCTGAACTTCCCGCCGCACCACCCGGCGCGCGCCATGCATGACACCTTCTACTTCGGCGACGGCCGCCTCCTGCGCACGCATACCTCCGGTGTGCAGGTGCGCTACATGGGCGACCACGCGCCGCCGCTGCGCATGATCGCCGCCGGCAAGGTGTACCGCAGCGACAGCGACCAGACCCACTCGCCGATGTTCCATCAGGTGGAAGGCCTGCTGGTCGACGAGCATTCGACCTTCGCCGACCTGAAGGGCACGTTGGCCGAGTTCGTGCGCGCGTTCTTCGAGCGCGATTTCGAGATGCGTTTCCGTCCCAGCTACTTCCCGTTCGTTGAACCGGGCGCGGAAGTGGACATCGCCTGGCAGCAGCCCGATGGCAGCACCCGCTGGCTGGAAGTGCTCGGTTGCGGCATGGTGCATCCGAACGTGCTGCGCAACGTCGGCATCGATCCGGAGCGCTACACCGGCTTCGCCTTCGGCATGGGCGTGGAGCGCTTTGCGATGCTGCGCTACGGCGTCAACGACCTGCGCGCGTTCTTCGAGAACGATGTGCGGTTCCTGAAGCAGTTCGCGTAAGCCGCAACCGTGTAGAGCCGAGCCACGCTCGGCTGCTTTCTGGATGGACGCCTGCTTGCGCATGCGCTGGGCGACCCCAAAAACCGCAACGGGAGGCCCGCCTCCCACCAGGGTGACACCATGAAATTCTCCGAAAACTGGCTGCGCAGCCACGTCCCGACCTCCGCCTCGCGCGATGAGCTGAGCGCGGTGCTGACCGCCATCGGCCTGGAAGTGGAAGAAGTAACCGCGCTTGGCGAAGGCCTCGATCACGTGGTCGTGGCACGCATCGTTGAAGCCGTGCGCCATCCGGAAGCCGACCGCCTGCAGGTGTGCAGGGTCGATGCCGGGCAGGGCGAACTGCTGCAGATCGTGTGCGGCGCACCGAACGCACGCCCGGGCCTGGTCGCGCCGCTGGCGATGGTTGGCGCGCAGATCGGCGAGCTGAAGATCAAGCCGGCCAAGCTGCGTGGCGTCGAGTCCAACGGCATGCTGTGCTCGGCCAAGGAGCTGGGCCTGGACAGCGATGCGTCCGGCCTGCTGGAACTGCCGGACGATGCCCCGATCGGCCAGACCCTGGTCGAGTACCTGGGCCTGCCGGACGCCAGCATCGAGATCAAGCTGACCCCGAACCGCGCCGACTGCTTCAGCCTGCGCGGCATCGCCTACGACGTCGCCGCCGCCACCCGCAGTGAAGTGCTGGATTTCGCCGCCGATGCCATCGTGCCGGTTGGCAACCGCGAACTGTCGATCCAGCTCGACGCCGGCGCCGAAGCGCCGCGTTACCTGGGCCGTGTCATCGAAGGCGTCAATGCTGCCGCCAGGACCCCGCTGTGGATGGCCGAGCGCCTGCGCCGCAGCGGCGTGCGTCCGGTCTCGCTGCTGGTCGACATCACCCAGTACGTGATGCTGGAGCTGGGCCAGCCGATGCACGCCTACGACCTGGGCACCCTGCAGGGCAGCATCGCCGTGCGCCGTTCGCGCGCGGGCGAGACGCTGAAGCTGCTGGACGGCCGCGATGCTGCGCTGGACGACAGCTTCCTGGTGGTCACCGATGCTGACCGTGCGGTCGGCCTGGCCGGCCTGATGGGCGGCTTCGACACCCGCGTCACCGACGCGACCACCGCCGTGTTCCTGGAAGCCGCGCACTTCGCGCCGGCCGCGATCATGGGCCGTGGCCGCAAGCTGGGCCTGCACACCGATGCCGGCCATCGCTTCGAGCGCGGCGTCGATCCGGCGCTGCCGCGCACCGCGATCGAGTACGCCACCCGCCTGGTGCTGGACCTGGCCGGCGGTACCCCGGCACCGGTCACCGAGGCCGTGCGTGAAGCCGATCTGCCGCAGCCGGCGACCATCGTGCTGCGCCGCGCCCGCATCACCCGCGTGCTCGGCATCAGCATCGACGATGCCGAAGTCGAGCGCATCCTGCGCGCGCTGGGCATGGACGTGGTTGCTACCGCCGAGGGCTGGCAGGTCACGGCGCCGAGCCGCCGCTTCGACATCGCCATCGAAGAAGACCTGATCGAAGAGCTGGCCCGCATCCACGGTTACGAGCAGATCCCGACCACGCTGCCGGGCGGTGCCTCACGCGTGGCGATGCCGAGCGAGACCCAGCTGGACGCGCTGAGCGTGCGCCGCCAGCTGATCGCCCGTGACCAGCAGGAAACCGTCAACTTCGCCTTCGTCGACGACGCGCTGCTGACCCAGTGGCAGCTGCGCGACGGTCTGGTGCCGCTGGCCAACCCGCTGTCGGCGGAACTGGCGGTGATGCGTCCGTCGCTGCTGCCGGGCCTGGTCGCCACGCTTGGCCGCAATGCCGCGCGCCAGCTGGGCCGCGTGCGCCTGTTCGAGATCGGCCGTGTGTTTGCCCAGCAGGGCGGAGACGGCCAACCGGCGCCGCTGGAAACCCCGCGCGTGGCCGCTGCGGTCTGCGGTGAGGCGCAGGCGGTGCAGTGGGGCCTGCCGACCCGCAAGGTCGATTTCCATGACCTGAAGGGCGACCTGGAATCGCTGGCGGCTGCCAGTGGCGCGCAGCTGGAGTTCCGTCCGTCGGCCCGCGCCTACGGCCACCCGGCGCGTTCGGCCGAGGTGTTCCGCGATGGCGTGGCCATCGGCTGGATCGGCCAGATCCATCCGCGCCTGGCGCGGGCGATGGAGATCGAGGCCGACGTGTACGCCTTCGAGCTGGACCTGGAGCCGCTGACCGCCCGTCGCCTGCCGCGTGCCGGCGAGCTGTCGCGCTTCCCGGCGGTGCGCCGCGACCTGGCGTTCCTGGTGCCTGAGCAGGTGGCCTGGGCCGACCTGGCGGCGACCGTCCGCCAGGCCGCCGGCCCGCTGCTGCGCGACCTGAACCTGTTCGACCGCTATGTTGGCCAGGGCGTCGAGCCGGGCTTCAAGAGTCTCGCTATGGGCTTGATTTTGCAGGACAAGTCGCGCACTCTGACGGACCGCGACGTGGATGCGGTGGTGGCCGAGGCGGTCACTGCCATCGAGCGTGAACACCACGCCCGGATCCGCGGCTGAGCGGGCAGCACTCGGGGGTAGTAGGCAATGGCATTGACCAAGGCGGAGATGGCGGAAAAGCTGTTCGACGAAGTCGGTCTGAACAAGCGTGAAGCCAAGGAATTCGTCGACGCGTTTTTCGATGTGCTGCGTGAAGCATTGGAACAGGGACGTCAGGTGAAGCTGTCGGGCTTCGGTAATTTCGATCTGCGGCGCAAGAACCAGCGCCCGGGTCGCAACCCCAAGACCGGCGAGGAAATTCCGATTTCCGCCCGTACGGTGGTCACCTTCCGTCCGGGCCAGAAGCTCAAGGAGAGGGTGGAGGCTTATGCTGGATCCGGGCAGTAACCGCGAACTACCGCCGATCCCGGCCAAGCGCTACTTCACCATTGGTGAGGTCAGCGAGCTGTGCGACGTCAAGCCGCACGTCCTGCGCTACTGGGAAACCGAGTTTCCCAGCCTTGAGCCGGCCAAGCGCCGAGGCAACCGCCGCTACTACCAGCGCCATGACGTGCTGATGGTGCGGCAGATCCGCAGCCTGCTGTACGAACAGGGCTACACCATCGGTGGTGCCCGCCTGCGCCTGGATGGCCCCGATGCCCGCGAGGAATCGGCGCTGAGCAACCAGATCATCAAGCAGGTGCGCATGGAGCTGGAAGAAGTGCTGCAGTTGTTGCGCCGCTGATCCCATTTCCATCGTAATCCGCTATACTTCACGGCCCGCCGCACTGGCGGGCACATCGCAGCATCAGTCGGGGCGTAGCGCAGCCTGGTAGCGCATCTGCCTGGGGGGCAGAGGGTCGTCGGTTCGAATCCGGCCGTCCCGACCACTGTGATGAATCAAGGAGCCTGCGCAGCAATGCGCGGGCTTTTTTGTGCGTTCTGCAGATCTGATCAGTCTTCCGCGAAGCGGTAGATGAGTTCCGGATCGCCTTCATCCAGGCCATGCACGATGCCGCTGCCCACGAAGCCGGCGGCAGCGAGCAGGCGTTGCATGCCCGTGTTGGAGGCATTGTTCGAGGTGAACAGCTTGCCGCCACCGCGCCACGTGATCGCGTGCCGCAGCAGGATGGCGCCGATGCCCTGGCTGCGCTGTTCGCGCGCCACCATCAACATTTCAATGAAGGCTTCGCCAAAGAAGTGGTGATGGATGACCAGGTAGCCGACGATCTTGCCGTCCTGCTCGGCGACCTGCACGACGCCGTGCGCCAGCCAGTCGGCAATCTGCATGATCCGCCGTGGATCAGTGGCTGCCACGCTGTCGAGCGCGATCAAGGCATCTGCGTCCTGCGGAATGCCGTCGCGCAGGTGCGGAGAAGAGGACGTCCGGTTCATCGCGGGCGCAGCTTCAGCAACAGGCCGCCACCCGACACAAAGCAGGCGAGCAGGACCGCAATCGACAGCGGCAGGTGGAATTCACTGCGACCGAACAGGGCAAAGGTCAGATGGATCAGTGCCGTGCCAATGCCGAGCCCCCCGCACGCCAGTGCATAGCTGCGCGCCGTGGATGTGCCCAGCACGATCTGGCGATAACCCCAAAGCACGGCGCCGACTGCGAACAGGTTGAACAGCAGGAAGCCCTGGATGCCACCGGGGACATGGAACATGGCCCATTCCTGCCAGAACGCAGCGTCGATCTGATGCAGGATCAACGCCAGCAGCGTCGCCAGATACCATCGTTCCATGTCGTGCTCCCTGCCGTGCAGGCCATAGTCTATCGACTCCGCCTGGCACGCACGCCTGCTCGATGCAGCCAGCGCGCGGCCGGCAGTCAATACACCCGGAACTCGGCACGGCAGCCGTCGCTGACCCACACCCCACGGCGGTCCCAGCCCCAGTTGCGGTCCTCGATGCAGGCTGTCACCGATTTCTGCCTGACCAGCCGTACCTCATGGCGCACGCGAATCCGGCACTCCTTGTCCTTGTTCTCGTAGGACTCGCAGACCAGGCGTTCGCCCTCGTTGTCGCGATCACGGCTGCGGCCACGTCCCGGCCAGCGGCCGTGTTCGTCGGCAACGAACTCGGCGCGGCAGCCGTCGGTCACCCACAGCATGCGCCGGCTCTGGCCCCAGTTCTGGTCTTCCACGCAACGGGTCACCGACAGCTGCCTGGCCAGGCGCATCGGTCCCTCGATGGGGCATTGCTCGGTCTTGTTGAACTGGGATTCGCAGCGCAGCGCTGGAATGTGATCAGTGTCGTAGTCCTGGGCGGCCACGGCGGTGGCGGCCAGCAGCAGGGCAAGGGCGGCGCCGGTGATCGGCAGCAGCGGGCGAAGGGTCATGGGGGAGCCTCGGGCGGGGATTCGGGCGGCAAGAATGACCCAGCACGGGGCCGTCGGAACGCATCGTTCCGGAAGCGGCTCAGGAGGGATTTAGTAGTGCGCACCAGCCCATGCAGAGGCTTACATCCCGTATCATCGCTGCACATCCGATCGCATCGGTTTACACCTTCTTACATGTCTTCCACGCCTGTCGGCGCAGCCTGTGGCTGCCGTCACTGGTGTGCGGGCGGCCTGCGGGGGAGGATGCGCGGACCACGACGACCACAGGGGGTTGCGTTGATCAGCAGTACCGTCATTCATCGCTCGGCCGACGCAGGTGGCGCCGAGGTGCGGGTCCTGGACACTACGTTCAAGGGCAAGCATGTGTTCGTTGCCTGGGGGCTGCGCGGGCCGGAACTGACCCGCAGCGCGGACCCGGCTGCCACTGTGGCTGCGCGCAAGGCATTGCATGCCGTTGCCGGGCATAGTGAAGGGCCGCGCAGCCCGGAAGTGTTCATCGCCAACCAGTCGGCGGTGGCGATCACGGTCTATCGGCTGCTTACCGACGCACGCTCCGGTGACGCCATCTTCTTCCTGTGCGATTCACAGGCGGTGGTCGAGTGGCTGATCACCGCGCTGGAAGTGCAGGGCGCGGACTGATTCCGCGCTCCGGCGCGCATTGATTCAAGCCAGGGCCGTGTCCACGGCGGCCCGCGCATGCAGGGCGGTGGTATCGAACAGCGGCACTGCACTGTCCTCCGGGCGTACCAGCAGCATGATCTCGGTGCAGCCAAGAATGATTGCTTCGGCACCGCGCGCCACCAGTCGCGCGATCACGCCGGCATAGACCTGCCGTGAGTGCTCGCTGACCACACCAGCGATCAACTCCTGGTAGATGATGTCGTGCACGCTGCGACGATCATCGGCTTCGGGTACCAGCACCTCCAGTCCGAAGCGATCCTGCAGCCGGCCGCGGTAGAAGTCCTGTTCCATGGTGAAGGCGGTGCCGAGCAGGCCCACCTTGCGTGCGCCTGCCTGCACGATGGCCTGGGCGGTGGGGTCGGCGATATGCAGCAGCGGCAGCGTGCAGGCCGCCTCGATGCGATCGGTCAGCTTGTGCATGGTATTGGTGCAGATCAGCAGCAGGTCAGCGCCGCCCGCCTGCAGGCGCCGCGCGCCATCGACCATGTGGTCACCCAGGGTGTCCCAGTCGCCTTCGTGCTGCAGCTGCTTGATGCCGGCGAAATCCACCGACCACAGCAGCAGCTGTGCCGAGTGCGCACCGCCGAGCCGCCGCCGTACCTCCTCGTTGATGAGCCGGTAGTACTGGGCCGAGCTTTCCCAGCTCATGCCACCGATCAGGCCAAGGGTCTTCATGCGCCGCTCCGTGCCAGGAGCCCTCATTGCAGCACAGATGGTGCCCGGTTGCCGATGGCGGCGATCTGTAACCACCACATCCATGCTGCGCTGTGTGTGCCGCGGCAGGCCCGGCGCACTCTATGCTGGTTGGATCTTCTGAAGTGGATGTGCGCTATGGCCCTGCATACCTGGTGGTGGTTCCTCGCCACGGTGTTCGTTCTGTGTGGTACGCCGGGGCCGAACATGCTGCATATCCTCGGTCGCAGCGTCGGGCTGGGGTTCCGTGGCAGTGTGCCGGCGATGGCCGGCTGCCTGCTGGCGATGCTGCTGGTGCTGGCGGCCTCCGCAGCAGGCCTGAGTGCGCTGCTGCATTCCTCGCCGATGCTGTTCGAGGTGCTGCGCTATCTGGGCGTGGCCTATCTGGCCTGGCTGGGCCTGAAGGCATGGCGTGACAGTTGCCGGCCGGCACCGCCGGTGACGGTCGATGCTACGCCGCCGGTTGCGGCCTCGCTGGGCGCGTGGAAGGTGTTCCGTGGTGGCCTTCTGGTGGGCCTGAGCAATCCCAAGCTGCTGCTGTTCGCGGCGGCGTTCCTGCCGCAGTTCGTCGACCCATCACGCGGCCAGGCGCTGCAGTACAGCGTGCTGGTGGCCACCTTCGCCGCGTGCGAACTGTTCTGGTACGTGATGTATGCGGCCGGTGGCCATGGCCTTCGCCGCTGGTTGGCCAAGCCGTTTGCGCGACGCTGGTTCGAGCGCCTGGTGGGCAGCGTGTTCCTGGCGTTTGCCGTCGCGCTGCTGCGCTTCCGTCCGCGCTGATTCACGCCGCGCACGCGGCCTGTTCACGATTGCCGCATCGGCCACGGCCTAGCCTGATCATCCAGTACGCAGTCCCCGCAGGGAAAGGTTTGACATGATCAAGTGGGCCATCATCTTCGCCGTCATCGGTGTGATCGCAGGCGTGCTCGGCTTCGGTGGCATTGCCGGTGCCGCGGTCGGTATCGCCAAGTTCCTGTTCTGGGCCGGCATCATCATCGCCGTGGTGCTGTTCCTGCTCGGCATGACCGTAGCGAAGAAGGTCAGCTAGCGTTGATCGCGCAGCAGCGTGCTCAGTGCGCGCTGCTGCGCGAGAACAGGTTGATCACCAGTACGCCGGCGCAGATCAGGCCGATGCCGGTCAACGCCGGTGCATCCAGGCGCTGCTTGAACACCACCAGCCCGATCAGTGAGATCAGCACGATGCCGACGCCGGACCAGATTGCGTAGGCGATGCCGGTCGGGATCGACTTCATGGTCATCGACAGCAGGTAGAAGCACAGCCCGTAGCCGACCAGTGCGCCCAGTGTCGGCGCCAGCCGGCTCATGCCGTCGGATGCCTTCAGCAGTGATGTGGCAATCACTTCCAGCACGATGGCAGCGGCAAGGTAGAGGTAGGGATTCATCGAGCGCTCCAGCTCACTGCGGGTCGCACAGTTTCAGGGCCTGCTCGGCCATGGCCAATGCATTGGCACGTTCTTCCTCGTCCAGCGGACGCCCATAGGCCGTGGCCCAGTAGCCATCGGCAGCGCAGCGCGCCGCGTACAGCCGTGGGTCGCCGGCTTCGCCAGGGAACTCGGCCAGCATCGCGCGCTTCCAGTTGCGCCAGTGCGCAAGCAGGCCCGGTTCCATCAGGTTGCCCAAGGTCAGGCCGATGTCGTTGTCCTGCTCCTGCTGCAGCAGATGCTCGAAGTTGGCCTGCACATAGGCGCGGCTGAAACGGCCATGGCCTTCGGGGTTTTCCTGCAGCAGGGCGCGCACGCGCGCTTCGAATTCTCCAATCAGCGCTCCGATGGCTTCATCCACCAGCACCTGCTTGCTGCTGAAATGATGGAACAACGCACCCTTGCTGACACCGGCGGCCTGCGCGACGTCCTGCACGGTCAGCGCGGCCAGGCCGTTACGGCCGATCACTTCAATGGTGGCCTGCAGCAGTGACTGGCGCACGCTGTCGGGCGCCTTGCGGCGCGAACGGGAGGGGGATGTGGACATGGCGGGAAGAAACCGACTGGACGGTACGATTGTAACGCAGGCCCGCCGCGTTACCGCGCGCTGCCGGCCATGGCCGGCAGCGGAACCCTCATGCGTCGACGCGGGCGAAACGCGGTTGCGGTCCGTGCTCGCCGGGCACCTGCTCGACGAACATGGCGTACGGGCGTACCCACAGGCCACCTTCGCCATACAGCGCGCGGTACAGCACCATCGGCTGCAGGGTCTCGCTGCTGCGGACGATGTCGAGCACTTCGTACTCGCCACCCTTGAAGTGGCGGTAGCGGCCTGTGGCCAGGGTGGGGAGCGGACTCAGCTCAGCCATGGGCGGCGCGACTCACTTGCGCGCCGGGCTGGCCGGCTTCGCGCAGTAGGCATCGATGGCTTCGGCGGTGTTGGCCAGGCCCTGTGCCTGCGCCAGTTCCCACGGACGTTCGCAACGCTGGCTGTGCTCGCACCACTGGTAGCCGGCCGAACCGATGCAACCGTGGGCATCGCGGTCGCCACCGACCTTCGGCGTGGCGGGTGAAGTGGCCGCCGTATCGGCACGCGCAGCGGCCTGATGCTGGTTGGCACAGGCGGACAGCACCAGCAGGGCTGGAATCAGAAGAAGCGCTTTCATCGGCCGGGCTCCGTGCCTAAAGCGACAGTGTCTGTCGCAAATAGCCCTGCAGCAAGCGCTCAGTGCATGGCGGCGCGGATCAGTTCCTCGATCAGCACGAGGTAGCTGGCCACGAAATAGAACTTCAGCAGCGTCCAACGCTGCTGCGAGAAGAAGGTGCGCATGTGGAAGGGGCCCCTGTTGATGACGGTAGTGTGAAGCCCAGCTGACTCCGTGACAAGAATCACGGAATGAACAGGCTAAATGGACTCAGGGATGTGAGGGCAGGCAAGGGCTGACCGGAGGGCGCGGCATTTTCGTACAAATCTGATGGGCCACCCCTGAGGTGATCGCTAGCCTGAAGGTGTACCGGCACGTGGACCGTCCGCCTGCCGTCGCATCCTTCCATCCGCAGGAGCCCCTCATGGTCATTACCGTTCAACGCAACGCCCGGCACTGGTCCGTGCTGGATCCGCAGGTGCATGACGCAACCCGATATGCGCGGGGCGCCGAGGCTTTCGATGTCGCCGCGGCGCGGGCCCTCGAGCACCACCGTCGCACCGGCCAGCGCAGCACGGTGCGGGTCGAGGCGCTCGGCAGCGCGGTGGATGCCCTGCACGTAGGAGACTGACGCCGGTCGTTGCGTGCAGTCAGCTACGGTTGCGTTGTTTGAATGGGGAAAAACCGGCGTCACGCGCCCCCCTGTGCGCCGTGCCGGGAATCCCGGATGCTTGCGCCATCGTATTCATCTGGAGATCTCGATGGGCAAGGCACTCACCTGGCGTACCCTGGCCTGCACCCTGCTGCCGATGCTGGCGGCGGCGGGTGGCGCCCAGGCGCAGAGCTATGGCTACGGCTATGAAGATGACCGCTACGGTGGCCGCGAAGGCAGCGGCATCGTGCGCTGCGAGTCGATCAAGAACCGTAGCAACGAGTGCCGTCTGGAGGGCCGCGCGCGGATGATCCGCCAGTTGTCCGGCTCGCCGTGCGTGGAAGGTGAGACCTGGGGCCAGTTGCGCTATGGCGTCTGGGTGACCCAGGGCTGCCGCGCCGAGTTCGTCGGCGAGTACCGTCGTGGCGGTGGCTGGGGCAATGGGGGTGGCTGGGGCAACGGCAACGGTTGGGGCGGCGGTGAGGTGATCACCTGTCATTCCAATGGGCATCGCCAGGAGTACTGCGACGCCCGCATCCGCCGCGGCGTGCGCCTGGTTCGCCAGGATTCGCGCAGTGCCTGCATCGAGGGCCAGACCTGGGGCTGGGATCGTCGTGGCATCTGGGTCAGCGACGGCTGCCGGGCACAGTTCCAGGTGAACTGAGCGTGCCCCTCTAAAATCAGAAAAATCTGATACAGCTCACATTTTGAATTGCCGTATCTTCTGCGATCAGGGCATCTCTGTGTGTCCCTGATCTGTTGCGACGATGCCTGCCGTGATCGGCAGGAATGTCCCGCTACCGTCGATACGCTGCCTCAAGGAGTGAGCCGCATGTTGATCCGCCTGCAATGCGAACAGCGCCAATGGCGCGTGCTGCATCCGGACCGGCCGGAGCCGATCGATTTCCGCGACGGTGCCCGCGCGTTCGACTTCGCTGAAACCCTGGCGCGCCTGCACTTTGTCGATACCGGGCAGCGCGCTGCCGTGCGCGTGGAAGCCAGCGGCGCCTTCGTGGAAGCGGTCAGCTACGGCTGAGGGCGGGGGTTTCCGGCCAGATCCTGTTTCCGGGCCCCGCTATCCACGCAAGGTAGATCCACGCCATGCGCGGATCCACTGGGTGGCAATCGGCCTCAGCCCGCCGCGCTCAGCGGCGGGGTACCTGTGACAAGCTGCGGCCAACGCTTGAGCACGGCCGCACGGATGCCCGCGGCGTCGATGCCTGCTTCGGCCAGCAGGTCCTCGCGGCTGGCATGGTGCTGGTAGCTGTCGGGCAGGCCCAGGTGCAGGATCGGGCGCAGCACGCCTTCGGCATTGAGCAGCTCGCCGACGCCTGAACCGGCGCCACCGGCCACCACGTTGTCTTCGATCGTCACCAGGCCCTCGTGCTGGGCGGCGACCGCCAGCACCAGCTCGCGGTCCAGCGGCTTGATGAAACGCATGTTGACCACGCTCAGGCCGAGTTCGCGGCCGACCTGCTCGGCGGCGGCCACGGTGCTGCCGAAGGCGAGCAGGGCAATGCGGCTGCCCTGCAGGCGCAGTTCGCCCTTGCCGATCGGCAGGGTGGACAGGTCGGTGCCGGCTGCAACGCCGGTGCCGGTGCCGCGCGGGTAGCGCACGGCGGCCGGGCCCGGGTGCTGCAGGCCGGTACTGAGCATCTGCCGGCACTCGGCTTCGTTGGACGGTGCCATCACCACCAGGTTGGGCACGCAGCGCAGGAAGCTCAGGTCGAGGTTGCCGGCATGGGTCGCACCGTCCGGGCCGACCACGCCGGCGCGATCGATCGCGAACAGCACGTCCAGGTCCTGGATCGCCACGTCATGTACCAGCTGGTCGTACGCGCGCTGCAGGAAGGTCGAGTAGATCGCCACCACCGGCTTGCCACCCTGGGTGGCCATGCCGGCGGCGAGGGTGACCGCATGCTGTTCGGCAATCGCCACGTCGAAATAGCGCTGCGGGTATTCCTTGCTGAAACGCACCAGGCCGGAGCCTTCGCGCATCGCCGGGGTGATGCCGTACAGGCGGGGCTCGGCGGCGGCGGCATCGCACAGCCAGTCGCTGAACACATCGGTATAGGTCGGCTTCTTGGCACCGGCCTTGGCCACCAGGCCCTTGTCCGGATCGAACGGGCCCACGGCGTGGTAACCGATCTGGTCGCCTTCGGCCGGCTCGTAGCCCTTGCCCTTGGTGGTCATCACGTGCAGCAGCTTCGGGCCCTTGGAGGCGCGCAGCGTCTTCAGCGTGGACAGCAGGGCGGGCATGTCGTGGCCGTCGATCGGGCCGGTGTAGTGGAAGCCCATCTCCTCGAACATCGTGGACGGCACGAACATGCCCTTCCAGTGTTCTTCCCAGCGCTTCACGAAACGCGCCGGGTTGTTCTTCTTGTCACCGAGGATCTTCTTGCCGCCTTCGCGCAGCGCATTGAGCGTCCGGCTGCCGGTGGCACGGCCGAGCATCTTGGTCAGGCCGCCGACCGCCTCGGAGATCGACATGTTGTTGTCGTTGAGGATCACCAGCAGGTTCGGTTCCGGGTCCATGCCGCCGGCGTGCATCAGCGCTTCGAAGGCCATGCCGGCGGTCATCGCACCGTCACCGATCACCGCCACGATCTTGCGGTCGTCGCCTTCGGACTGGCGGGCAATGGCCATGCCGAGTGCCGCCGAGATCGAGGTGGAGGAGTGGCCGACGCCAAAGGTGTCGTATTCGCTCTCCTCGCGCTTCGGGAATGGCGCGACGCCGTCCTTCTGCTTGACGGTGTGGATCTGGTCGCGGCGCCCGGTCAGGATCTTGTGCGGGTAGGTCTGGTGACCGACGTCCCAGACCAGCTGGTCGACCGGAGTCTGGTACAGGTAGTGCAGGGCCACGGTGAGTTCGATCACGCCCAGGCCGGCGGCGAAGTGGCCACCGCTCTTGCCCACCGATTCGATGAGGTAGGCGCGCAGTTCGTCGGCAACCGCCCTCAGTTCGGATTCGTCGAACGTGCGCAGGTCATCCGGCGTCTGGATGCGCGCGAGGCGGGGATAGCGGGCAGAGTCGATCATCATGTTCGCACTTTTTCTGAATGCCCATTTTCGCCCTCAAACGGGGGTGGGGCAAGCAAACGCCGCCGTCCGTGACAGGACGGTGAGGGTTGCATTTTCAGGCGTTCAGGTGCTCAGTTTCGACCGCTTGGGCAATTGCGCCTTCAGGAAGGCCATCTGGTCGGCCAGGATGTTGCGGTTGGACAGGATCAGGTGCTCGATCCAGCTGGGCCGGTAGGGCACGGCCAGCAGCGGCATTCCGGCCTGCTGCGGGGTGCGGTCGCTCTTGCGCGAGTTGCAGTGGAAACAGGCGGTGACCACGTTTTCCCAGCAGTCCAGGCCGCCCTTGGACAGTGGCACGACGTGGTCGCGGGTGAGCGTGGGGCGGTTGAACTGCTGGCCGCAGTACATGCACAGGTGGGCGTCGCGGGCGAACAGGGCCGGGTTGGTCAGGTTCGGCGTGGGGTCGATCGCGCGGGAGCGGGCATGGCCGCGCGCGGCGATGATCGGGTGCAGGTCCATGCCGCTCTGCAGGCCGCTGAAGCGATTGGTGCCGCCGTGGATGTGCAGGCAGGGATCGCCCAGCGTCCAGGCCACCGCTTCGCGGGCGTAGAGGCACGCCGCATCCTGCCAGGTGATCCAGTCCAGTACGCGTCCGTGGGCATCAAGCGAGAGCAGCCGGACCGAACCGGGGCGATGCAGCGTCGTGGCGTTGGGCGATGCTTCGGCGCCCGGAGCAGAAAACGGAGCTCCGGCTTCGATCAGACCCAAGCGTGTAGTGTCTGTCTCCATCGGGAGAACAGCTTATACCTGAATTGTTGCGTTTTGGGTATCGCCACTTGGGCGATACCCAAAACGCAACAATTCAGGTCCGCGCATTCCGCATCCCAGCCCGCCGATGGCGGGTTGGGATGCCCACGCATTCCTCCTATCCCCTGCGCCGTCGGCGCGCCCCCCTTAACAAAGGGGGGCTTTTCCCCAGATGGATTTCGGTGGTTTTCATCCACGCATGGCATGGATCCACTGGCCACCGGAGATCTGTCGAAGGCGGGGTGGGTCCGGTTGCGGGGGCGTGAGCCGCATGGATGCGGCGATCGAGGCTACAGGGACGTACTTGCGCCGTCCCCCGCAATCGGACCCACCCTGCCATCCCGCAGGAAGCCAGCTGTTGCTGTTGCTTTGGCTCCAGCCTTGGCTTCTGCGGGTGCCGGGCGCAGCCCGGCTCAGGCGCCGAAGCGCTCGTCGTCCATCGCCATCAGCGGGGCGGCGCCGGCCTGGATCGCGGCGGCGTGGCTGAGGGTGCGCGGCAGCACACGGGCGAAGTAGAAGCGGGCGGTTTCGCGCTTGCCCTGGGCGAAGGCGGCGCCGTGCGCGCTGGCGTCGGCGGCGGCCACGCTGCGGGCCCACCAGTAGGCCAGTACCACGTAGCCCGAATAGAACAGGTAGTCGTAGCTGGCCGCACCCAGTTCGTCTGGATTGCCGGCCGCGCGCTGCAGCACGTCCAGGGTCAGCTTGCCCCATTCGGCGGCCTTGGCGCGCAGCGGGCCGATGAACTCGGCCAGCGCTTCGTTGCCTTCATGCTCCTTGGCGAAGGCTTCGATCTCGGCCAGCATCAGCTTCAGGCCGGCGCCCTGGCTGGAGGCGGTCTTGCGGCCGATCAGGTCCAGCGCCTGGATGCCGGTGGTGCCTTCATACAGCGTGGTGATGCGGGCATCGCGGGCCAGCTGTTCCATGCCGTGTTCGCGGATGTAGCCGTGGCCACCGAAGCACTGCAGGGCGTTGTAGGTGTTCTCGATGCCCCATTCGGTCTGGCAGGCCTTGGAGATCGGGGTCAGGAAGCTCACCAGGGTGTCGGCGCGCTCGCGCTCGGCGGCATCCTCGGCATGGTGGGCGACGTCGATCAGGGTGGCGGCGTGCAGGGCCAGCAGGCGGCTGCCTTCGACCAGCGACTTCACCGTCAGCAGCATGCGGCGCACATCCGGGTGCACCAGGATCGGGTCGGCCGGCTTGTCCGGGAATTTCGCACCGCTCAGGGCGCGCGACTGCAGGCGTTCACGGCTGTACTTCAGTGCGTTCTGGTAAGCGCGCTCGGACAGGCCGATGCCCTGAAGGCCGACGCCCAGGCGCGCGGTGTTCATCATGGTGAACATGGCCTGCAGGCCCTTGTGCGGCTGGCCGACCAGGTAACCCTGCGCACCGTCGAAGTTCATCACGCAGGTGACCGAACCCTTGATACCCATCTTGTGCTCGATCGAGCCGCAGCGCAGTGCGTTGCGCTCGCCGACATTGCCATCGCGGTCGACCTTGAACTTGGGCGTGACGAACAGCGAGATGCCCTTGGCGCCCGGAGGGGCGTCGGGCAGCTTGGCCAGCACCAGGTGCACGATGTTTTCGGTCAGGTCGTGCTCGCCGGCGGTGATGAAGATCTTGGTGCCGGTGATCGAGTAGCTGCCATCGGCGTTCGGCTCGGCCTTGGTCTTCAGCAGGCCCAGGTCGGTACCGCAGTGCGGCTCGGTCAGGCACATGGTGCCGGTCCAGCGGCCCTCGATCAGCGGCTTGAGGAAGGCCTCGTGCTGCCAGGCCTCGCCGTGCTGCTTCAGCGCTTCGATGGCGCCGTGCGAGAGCAGCGGGAAGTTGCCCCAAGCCAGGTTGGCGGCGTTGATCATTTCGTTGAGCGGCACGCCAAGGGTGTGCGGCAGGCCCTGGCCACCCAGTTCCGGCGAGGCGGTCAGGCCGGTCCAGCCGCCATCGACGAACTGGTCGTAGGCCTGCTTGAAGCCGGGCGGGGTGGTCACTTCACCGGTGGCCTGGTCGAGCACGCAGCCGATCTCATCGCCAACGCTGTTGAGCGGGGCCAGCACGGTGGCGCTGAAGCGGCCAGCTTCTTCCAGCACGGCATCGACCACGTCGGCGGTGGCGTCGGTGAAGCCCAGGCGGGCGAACAGGGGTTCGACCTTGAGCACGTCGTGCAGGGCGAAACGGAGGTCGGAAAGCGGGGCGGTGTAGCTGCTCATCGGTACGTCTCGATTTGATCAGGGCAGGGGAGAGCGGCGCCAGGCGCCGCGACGGAAGGTGGAAATCAGCGCAGCACGCCCGGCAGGCCCGGGGCCTGGTTGAGGGTGCTGCGGCTGCTGATATCGAAGCTGCGCTGCTTCTTTTCCTGCGGCGTGGCCGCGACCGTTCCCTTCAGGCCATAGGCCAGGGTGCGGTTGCCGGCCAGTGCATCGGCCACCACCAGGCGTGCGGCCGAACTGGGCACCAGGTCGACATTGATGACATCCGCGGAGGTGCCGCCGATGGAGATACCGGGCTTGGCCTGCAGGGTGCCGGCGTCGCTGTCGCCGACGGTCAGTGCCAGCGAGACGTCATCGAAGGTCATCGGCATGGAGCTGTAGTTCTGCAGGCGCAGCGCCACGGTCCAGTTGCCGTCGGCGCGCACGGTCAGCTGCTGCAGGCTGGCCGCCGGTTCCGAAACACGCTTGACGATGCCGTTGCCACAGGCGGCAAGGGCGAGGGTGCTCAGGACGATCAAGGCGATACGGAAACGGTGGAGCATGGGCGCAGGTCCTCTGGAGGCGGTGCGTTGGAATAAGCATACTACGGCGTATGGTCGTTTGGATCGCCTGTGGCGAGCCGTCGCAGAGGGTAGCGCGTGAAAATGGCGGCGGGGCGTGCGCAGCGCTGGATCTTCGGGCGCACGGTGCGCGTACGGATTGAACTGCGGCTCAATCGGCGGGCGTATCGCGAAGCGGGGCCATCAGGCGCAGCGGGCGCAGGTCGTAGCCCATGGCTTCGGCTTTTTCCTTCAACTGCTCGAACCGGGCGCGATCCATTTCCGGCAGGCGCGAGAGGATCCACAGGTACTTACGGTCCGGTTCACCGACCAGGGCCCACTGGTAGTCCGGGTCCAGCGCCAACACCCAGTAGTCGGCCCAGACCAGTGGCACCCAGCTCAGCCAGTCCGGAACGAAGCGCACCTGCAGTTGGCCGGGATGGCCAGCCACCGGGCGTGCAACGCCTTCGGCGATTACGCGTTCTCCGTCGGCGTTGCGGCAGGCATTGGTGACACTGATGCGGCCATCGCGGCGCAGCCCGTAGTTGGCGGTGATCTCGCCGACGCACTGCTTCTGGAATGACACCGGCAGGTGAGCGATCTCGTGCCATTGGCCTGCATAGCGGTCGATGTCCAGCGTGTCGACTGCACGCACCGGTTCGGCGGCGATCACCGGGGCGGCGGCCAGCAGCAGGCAGGCGAGCAGGGTGGGGCGCAATTGCATCGGCAGGCTCCGGCAGGAATCTGCAGCGTAGGTGCCGCGGCGGGTACCGGTGTAAATGTTTCGTCAACCAGACGGCGGTGGCCCGGCATGGATCGAGGCCATGGAAGGGGCCAGCGCCAGGTAGACCCACGCCATGCGTGGATGGCAGGCCGCACGCAAAAAAAAGACCTGCATTTCTGCAGGTCTCTGAAGATGGTGGCCGAAGACGGAATCGAACCGCCGACACGGGGATTTTCAATCCCCTGCTCTACCAACTGAGCTACTCGGCCAAATTGTGTGGCAACCGTGATCAAACCCGGTTTCCGGAAAAAAAAGACCCGCATTTCTGCAGGCCTTCGAAAGTGGTGGCCGAAGACGGAATCGAACCGCCGACACGGGGATTTTCAATCCCCTGCTCTACCAACTGAGCTACTCGGCCACATGTTTCGTTGCAGCGAGGTCGCTGCCAAGGACGCGTATATTACGGAGGTCGGCTGCCTTCGGCAAGCGTTTTGCCAAGATTTCTTCACATTGCCGTCTGCGGGCTCGCAAGTGCTTGATCCTCCGTTGTGGGACGGGGGCGTGGTCAGTCGATCATCGTCTGCGGTGGAAATCAGCAGATCGCCGCGATCGCCAAAGCTGCAAGGCCAAGGGCTGCGCCCGGACCCGCGCCGCGCTGGTCCATGGAACGCTGTTTTCATGGCCGTTGCCGGCGATCGTTGCAGCGTAGTGTCGGCATTCCTTTCCTGATGCTGGCAACAGCAGAGCCGGTCACCATGTCCGATTCCCTCGCTACCTCCCGTATCGTGCTGGCCTCGCGTCCGCAGGGCGCACCAAGCGCGGCCAACTTCCGCCTGGAACAGGCTGCGCTGCCGGCATTGGGGGATGGCGAAGTGCTGCTGCGCAACCGCTACCTGTCGCTGGACCCGTACATGCGTGGACGCATGGACGAGGGCCCGTCGTACGCCGCGCCGGTGGCGGTGGGCGCGGTGATGGAAGGGCAGACCGTGGCCGAGGTGCTGCAGTCGAACGCCGAGGGCGTAACCACAGGTGAGTTGGTGCTGGCGCCGGGTGGCTGGCAGACCCATGCGGTGCTGCCGGCCAAGGCGCTGGGGCGTCGGCTGGATCCGGCCGGCCTGCCGTTGAGTACCGCGCTGGGGGTATATGGCATGCCCGGCTTCACCGCCTATTCCAGCCTGCACGAAATCGCCCGTTTGAAGCCGGGTGAGACGCTGGTGGTGGCTGCCGCGACCGGGCCGGTGGGCGCGACCGTCGCCCAGCTGGCCAAGCTGCAGGGCGCGCGCGTGGTCGCCATCGCCGGTGGCGAAGCCAAGCGTGCCTACCTGCAGACGCTGGGCGTGGACGTGGCGCTGGATCATCGTGCGGCCGACTTTGCCGAACAGCTGCGCGCGGCGGTGCCCGCGGGCATCGACGTGTATTTCGAGAACGTGGGCGGGCACGTGCTGGATGCGGTGCTGCCGCTGCTCAACGACTTCGCCCGCATTCCAGTGTGCGGCACCATCGCCACCTACAACGAGCGGGGCATCGAGCAGCCCGGCCCGGACCGGTTGCCCGCACTGTTCAGCCAGATCCTGCGCCAGCGCCTGACCGTGCGTGGTTTCATCGTGCACGACTTCAACCACCTGTGGCCGGACTTCGAACGCGAGATGCGGCAGTGGCTGCGCGAAGGTCGCATCCAGTACCGCGAAGATGTGGTGGAAGGGCTGGAGAATGCGCCGGAGGCGTTCTTTGGGCTGTTGCAGGGGCGCAACTTCGGCAAGCTGGTGGTGAAGCTGGATTGAGGGCTTGGCGGCGTGCCGACCAAGGTCGGCACCTACCGGAAGCTGAGCGTGCCGATCAAGGTCGGCACCTGCTTCAGGCAGTCGAGGCCTTTTCCCGGCGCAGCAGTTCGCGCTTGCGCGCTACGCCCCACGCATAGCCGGACAGGTCGCCGTCGCGGCGCACCACGCGGTGGCAGGGCACCGCCACCGCCAGCGGGTTGCTCGCGCATGCGCGGGCCACCGCACGGCTCGAGCGCGGGGCGCCGATGCGCGCGGCGACATCCGCATATGAGGCGGTCTGCCCGCGCGGAATCTGCTGCAGTGCCTGCCACACCCGTTGCTGGAACGCGGTGCCGCGGATATCCAGCGGCAGCGTGGCGCCGCGCGAAGGATCCTCGACCAGGCCTACCACCTGTGCCACCAGTTGCTCATAGCCCTGGTCGGCACCGACCAGTTCGGCCTGGCGGAAGCGTTGCTGCAATGACTGCAGCAGTGTCTCCGGATCGTCGCCGAGCAGGATTGCAACCACGCCGGTGGCACTGCTGGCCACCAGCACGCTGCCCAGTGAGCTTTCGGCAAGCGCGAAGTGGATGACTTCGCCGCGACCACCTGCGCGCCATTGCTTGGGCGTCATGCCCAGCAACTTCGGTGCGTTCTCGTAGAAGCGCCCACTGGAACCGAAGCCGGCATCGTGGAAGGCATCGGTGATGCGCTCCTGTTGTTCCAGTCCGGTGCGCAGGCGGTCGGCGCGCAGCGCGGCGGCGTATTGCTTGGGGGTCAGCCCGGTGGCCTGCTTGAACATACGATGCAGGCGCGTCGGGCTGCAGCCGGCGATGTCGGCCAGCTCCTGCAGCGAAGGTTCGTCGAGGCTCGCCTGAAGGTGGCGGCAGACCCGTTCGACGCGGGCATCGAAGGCGGTGGTGGCGGTACTGTCCATGGCCGGATTCTGGCACGTGCCGGTTCTGCGGAAACTCCGTTTCCTGCACCGACGGGCCAGGCCCGGAAACGGAGTGTCGGCAGGGGAGAGGCGCGGCATCGTGGCGGCCACTTCACAACCGGTACTGCCACCATGCGCCTGAACAACAAGATCGCCCTCATCACCGGAGCCAGCGCCGGCATCGGCCGCGCCAGCGCGCTGCGCTTCGCCGCCGAAGGGGCGAAGCTGGTGCTCAACGCACGGCGGCCGGAGCCGCTGCAGGCGCTGGCCGAGCAGATCCGTGCCGCCGGCGGCGAGGTGGTGGTGCATGCCGCCGACGTGGCGGATCCGGCCACGGCCCCGGCACTGGTCGATCTGGCCCGGCAGTCATTTGGTGGCCTGGACATCGCGCTCAACAATGCCGGCATGCTCGGGCCGGGCGTGCCGGCAGCGGAGTTCCCGGTGGACGCCTGGCGCGAGGTGATGGCGACCAATCTGGATGCCGCGTTCCATGCCGCACGTGCGCAGTTGCCGGCACTGCTGGCGCGCGGCGGCGGCTCGCTGGTGTTTGTTGGCACTTTTGTCGGCCACACCGTGGGCTTCCCCGGCATGGCGGCCTATGCGTCGAGCAAGGCCGGGTTGATCGGCCTGAGCCAGGTGATCGCCGCCGAATACGGTGCGCGCGGCGTGCGCAGCAACGTGCTGCTGCCCGGTGGCACCGATACCGAGATGGGCCGGCAGGCGGCACCGACCGGCGATGCGCGCGACTTCGTGCGCTCGCTGCACGCACTGAAGCGCATGGCCGAGCCGGAGGAGATCGCCAACGCGGCGCTGTTCCTGGCCAGCGACGAAAGCAGTTTCGTTACCGGCACCGCGATGCGCGTGGAGGGCGGGGTGTCGATCACGCGGACCTGAGTGCGGTCACCGACGTGGCCGGTAGCGGATACCGCTGCTGGCCATGAAGCCCTTCGGATCGAAGCGGGCCCAGGCTTCGCCCCAGTCGAAGCGGGCGTGGCCGCCGGCCAGTTTGCGTCCCAGCGCCGCACCCAGCGTGCGGCGCATGAAGGCGACTTCGGCATCGATTGCCGCCTGGGTCGGCCAGCCGTCTTCCAACGTCGCACCGGGTAGATCGACGCCCATCGTCACCATGTCGAGCTGTTGCCCGTGAAAGCACAGGCTGATGCCAGCGGGCGCACCGCCCAGGCTGAGCCGGTGCAGGCTGAGCCAGACGTAGCCGGTGCCGACGTCGCGCTCTCCTCGCATCAGCGTGACGAAGGCGACACGTGCCTCATCCCGTGACAGGGTGGGGCCGATCAGAGTCGGCAGATTGCCGAGCTGGATGCTGCCGTCGGTCGCATCAATGATCATCGGCACGGCGTGTGCTGCGTGCTGGGCAGAAGAGGGCATGGCGTACCGGTGGGCGTTGGCCCTCGGATTCTGGCTGCGCGGGGGCAATGGCGGCAAGCCAGTGCCTGCACATGACGTTGGCGCAGGACTGACTTGTGGATTACCCGCCAGCCTCTAGCGTGGTGCACAGCGTTGGCCTGCCGCCGACGAGGGAGTTTTCGATGAACGAGCGAGACAAGGATCAGGACCCGAAGCAGGGCGTCCAGGAAAGCCGCCAGGACAGGAAGCAGGACGATGTGGCCAAGCAGCGGCCCGGGCAGCGCGACCAACAGGTGCGCGATGCGCACTCACGCGGCCCGCAGCGCAAGGACGGCGACCAGGAGCCGGCCTGAGTTGCCGGCGCTGAAAAGAAAAACCCGCAGATCACGAAGATCTACGGGTTCTTCTGAATAGTGGTGGAGCCAAGGAGGATCGAACTCCTGACCTCGTCATTGCGAACGACGCGCTCTCCCAGCTGAGCTATGGCCCCACGGCAGGGCTTCAGTCTAGCCAAGCGCCTGCCGCTTGCCAAGCCGATCAAAGGAATTTCGTGTCGAGACGCGAGGCACATCAGCGGGTGACTGTGCCGAAACCGCTTGTTTCGCCGGGTTTGGGCGCCGCGCAACGAAATCGTAACAATTTGGGGGATAATGGCGGCTTGCGCAGTTCTCCTCCTTTTTGCCGCCCGGCCCGCGCAGGCCGCACGGACGCCTCCTCAGAGCATTTCATGCCCTCCCATTCCGATTCCCGCCGCCTGTCGGGTCTGTCGTCTTCCTTTGTTTCCTTCCGCCGCCACCCGCTGGCTCTGGCCTGTGCCGGCCTGGCCCTGGTCGGCAGCTTCGGTGCCGCCGCGCAGGACAGCGCGCCGACCCCGACCGGGCTGGACACCATCACCGTGACCGCCGAACACCGCGAGCAGAACCTGCAGGAAGTGCCGGTCTCGGTGGGCGTGGTGCAGGGCGAGCGCATGCGCGACTTCACCGCCGGCGGCGATGACACCCTGCTGGCGCTGTCCGGCCGCGTGCCGAGCCTGTATGCGGAAACCACCACCGGCCGCATCTTCCCGCGCTTCTACATCCGTGGCCTGGGCAACATCGACTTCTACCTGGGTGCCTCGCAGCCGGTGTCGATCATCCAGGACGACGTGGTGCTGGAGCACGTGGTGCTGAAGTCCAACCCGGTCTATGACGTCGACCAGGTGGAAGTGCTGCGCGGCCCGCAGGGTTCGCTGTTCGGCCGCAACACCACCGCCGGCATCGTCAAGTTCGACACCCTGAAGCCGACCCAGGATTACACCGGCCGCGTCAGTGCCAGCTATGCGACCTATAACAGCGTGTCGATCGACGGCGGCTTCGGCGGCCCGATCAACGACATCGCCTCGTTCCGCGTGTCGGCCCTGTACCAGCACCGCGACGACTACGTCGACAACACCTACCGCGGCCCGAGCGCCGACGGCACGGTCAGCCCAAAGAAGAACGCCATGGGCGGCTTCGATGACCGCAACGTACGCGCGCAGCTGCTGCTGACCCCGAGCGACCAGTTCTCGATCCTGGCCTCGGCCCACGCCCGTGATTACGAGGGCACCTCGACCCTGTTCCTGCGCGGTGCGCTGACCAAGGGCTCGAACAAGACCGACGTGCCGCGTGACAAGGTCGCCTACGACGAAGCCGACAACAACCCGCAGGCCTACAAGACCTACGGCGGTTCGGTGAAGGCGCGTTATGACTTCGGCGCGATCGACTTCACCTCGATCACCGCCTACGAAACCACCTCCGGCTACAGCCGCGGCGACACCGACGGCGGCGCCGCGGTGAACTTCCCGGTCAACGGCGTGCCGAACGGCTACGGCCAGTCGATGGGCCGCATCCGTGACCTGGACCAGTGGACCCAGGAATTCCGCCTGGCCAGCCATGATGACAGCGCCCTGCAGTGGCAGGCCGGTGCGTTCTACTTCAACGGCAGCGACACCACCGACTTCTACCAGCGCGCCTGGTTCCTGCAGGGCGCAGCACGCAACCCGAACAATTGGGTGCGCCTGCGCAACAAGAACACCTCGTGGGCCGGTTTCGGCCAGATCAGCTACGCCTTCACCGACAAGTTCACCGTCACCGCCGGCCTGCGCCAGACCAAGGACGAGAAGCACACCCGCCTGCTGAAGACCGCTGACACTGCCGCCGGCGTGGTCACCTACAAGGGCCGCACCGACGTCAGGATGTCCGACACCACCCCGAGCTGGGATCTGAGCGCGATGTATCAGATCACGCCGGACGTGAGCGTCTACGCCAAGGTCGCGCGTGGCTTCCGCGGCCCGACCATCCAGGGGCGTTCGGCGGTGTTCAACGCCGATTTCACCACCGCCGATTCCGAGACCATCCTGTCCTGGGAAGCGGGCGTGAAGAGCAGCCTGTGGGACAACCGCCTGCGCCTGAACGCCACCGCGTTCACCTACACCGTCAACGACATCCAGCTCAACGGCAACGATTCGGACGGCAACGGCGTGCTGTTCAACGCCGACAAGGCCAAGGCCTACGGCTTCGAAGCGGACATGGAACTGCGCCCGATCCCGAACCTGACCCTGAGCGCCGGCCTGAGCCTGCTGCACAGCGAGATCAAGGACAAGCGCGTGTACGCGCAGGTCTGCGGCCTCAACGGCCAGGTGGTCTGCACGGTGAATGATCCGACCATCAAGGTCGGCGCCAACACCTTCGCGCAGATCGACGGCAACCCGCTGCCGAACGCGCCGAAGTACAACGTGAACCTGGCCGCCCGTTACGACTTCCCGGTCAGCGACGCTGGCACCATGTTCGTCTCCACCGACTGGAACAAGCAGGGTTACACCAGCTTCGTGCTGTACGACAGCAAGGAGTTCAATTCCAAGGGTGACTTCGAAGGCGGCCTGAAGATCGGCTACTCGGGCAACTACGGTGCCTACGAAGTGGCGCTGTTCGCGCGCAACATCACCAACGAGAAGAACCTCAAGGGCGTGATCGAGAACTACATGGCCGCGGTCTACAACGAACCGCGTACCGTCGGTGTCTCGCTGAACATGAACTGGTAATGCGCTGTCGCGATGGCGGGGCATCCCGCCATCGCACTGTTGGAATGCAAAGGGCGGCCCGGTGATCCGGGCCGCCCTTTTCGTTGCTTCAGACTGCAGTGAGGTTGCTGTCCTGGCTGCGCTGGCCGAAGGTCAGGGCCCAAGTGGCGCTGTCCACCTGGTGCCGGTCCTGTTCCTGCTGCTTGCGTGCGCGGCTGGCACCGAACCAGCGGCCTTCGCCGTTGATCAGCGGTGCCATGCGTACCACGTCCACATACTCCGGATCGATCTCGCTGGCACGCTGCAGCCAGCTCAGGGCGAGGAATGCATTGGCCGGGACGCCGTTACCGAAGTGGTAGATGTCGGCCAGATAGCCGGCAGCCCACAGCTTGTCGTCGTCGTCGCCGCGCCACCACAGCGGAATCAAGGCGCGTTCGACCGCTTCGCGCTTGTGCGCGTCGTTCCGGCCATCGAATGCCAGGCAGGCCAGGTTGCGGCAGGTTGGGCCCCACACGCGCTCGCCGGCCTCGGCCTCATCCAGGCAGCGCAGGTACAGCTCGCGCGCACGCGCTTCGTTCTCCGCGCCGCCTGCGGCGACGAGACGGACGGCCAGGTTGTAGGTGGCGATCAGGTCGCCGCCTTCCACCGCACGCTCCTGCCAGTAGGCGGCCTTTTCCGCATCGGCGAACTGTGGTTGGTCACGGCCACCGAGGCGGCCCTTGTACAGGTCGCACAGCGCCGACATCGCGCCGGCGTCGCCATCGTCCGCCATGCGCTGCAGCAGCGACAGGCCGGCGGCCTGTGAGACATCGCAGAACAGATTGGCGGCGAACGTCACCGCCGAGGTGTCGTCCTGCTGCGCAAGCTTCAACGCGCGCTGCAGCAGGACACTGGCGCGTGTCGGGTCGCTGGCCTGGCCGAGCAGGCCATGCTCGATGGCGGTGGCGGCCCAGAGCAGGCCGATCGCCGAATCGCCTTCGCGCGCGGCATAGTCCACCACCTGTGCGAACAGTGCTTCGGCACCGTCGACATGGGCGAACCAGGTGCAGGCCTCGAGGTTGCTGAGCCCCTCATGCAGGACCCCATCGCGGTCCAATGTCCATGCCTGCTGCAGATCTTCAAGCACCGCCTGCATGTGGTCCGGATCCCACTGCACGACGCCTTCGCTGTCTTCAACGCGGCCAAGCCGGTAGCGCAGCCCGGCGCGCTGGGCCAGCACCTGCGCGCGCAGGTGGCGGTCCAGGTGCCAGTCGAGGATCTGCGTGTAGGCGCGCTCGTGCGCGGCCACGGCCTCGGCATCCTCACGGTGGGGCAGATCGCCCATCCAGTCCTGCTCCTTGTGCCACCGCAGCGCGTTGCTCTGCGCCAGTTCCAGGCCACGGCACCAGCTACCCTCGATGAAGTTCTCCATCGCCTCATGGCTGCCGCCCCAGCGCGGGTACAGGAAGTACAGGGTGTCTTCCAGCGTGGCCAGATCGTCCGGGCGCTGCTCCAGCACCAGGCGCATCCAGTACGCCAGTGGTGCGTCGAAATCGTCCTGGCTGCGCTCGCGCAGCAATGGGGGCAGCGTATCCGGCAGCGTCTGCAACGGCGTACCGAAGCGCGACAGCAGCTGCAATGCCTTTGGCCAGGCTTGAGGGTAGTGCTCGGCCAGCGCGGCGTCATCGGATGCGGCGGGCTGCCCGGCCTGCAGCGCACGCAGCCAGTTCGGTTCGCGCAGGTAGCTGGTGATGCGCTTGATGCCATCCAGCGCCAACGCAGGTCGTGGCGACAGCGGTATCGCCTGCAGGTAGGCGTGCACGGCATGATCGCGGGCCAGCTGTGCCGCCAGCCACTGGCTGTCTTCGACCAGTGCGGCAACGTCGGCGCTGCGCAGTTCGCCGGCAGCGTCCTGCCAGCAGGCGCCCAGGCAAAGCCAGGCGTAGTAGCTGCCGGGGGCGGCCGAAGCCCACTGCTGGGCCAGTTGCAGGCGGGCTTCCAACGTCAGCGTGGCGTCGTGCAGGTTGCGCAGCCGCCAGCGGATGCCGGGCAGCGCATTCTCTCCCTGCAGCCAGGCCAGCTCATGTGGAGCAAGCAACGCATCCAGTTCGGCATAGCGCCGTTCCTGCAGCGCAGTGCGCGCCTGCACGCGCCAGGCAAGGTCTTCGGGGGAAAGCCCGTCTTTTGCAAATCCGTTTGTCATTGCTGCAATCCAGCGAGTACGAGGCTGGACATTAGAAGCGCGGTCGTTAGCGGCGGCAAGCAGGACATGCGGCTGCCGTGTCGATGGCATTCAGCAGGAGGCTTGAAGGTGAATCCCGTCACCCGGAACAGGCGTTCGCGTTGCGGATCGTCCATGTGCAGCGGAAAGGCAAGCAGCAGCTCGGGCCGGTAGGCGAGTGTGCCCTGGCCCTGTCTCTACGCCTCGATTCCGGGAAATAGCCGTGCATCAGGCGTGCGGATGCAGCCAGGGTTCGAGCTTGTCCTGCTCGCTGGCAACGGGGGCCTGTTCGATCAGGCGTGCCGAAAGCGCGAGGTAGTGAACCGAACGGGCCAGGTCCAGCCCGCCCGTCAGTGCCGCGTAGGCGTTGAGCTGGCTGCTGCGATCCATGCAGGAGTGTCGCCGGCCAGCAGCGTGACGATCGTCCATCGCAATACGCCGGAAGAGGGCCATGCAGGCACGCAGCAATGTCCTTGTCGAGCATTGGCAGGGCCGCCCCGCGAGGCGGCCGATGCGGGTTGCTAGTTTCCCGGCAGCAGCGCCTGCAGGCGCGACTCCAGTTCCTGCTGGCGCCAGCCGGCCAGTGCGGCGGGCCATTGGCGACGTTCCAGATAGCTTTCCAGGTGCTTGCGCGAGGCAAGGATGCCATCTGGCAGTCCCAGCTCGCGGCTGCGTTCGGCCACGGCATCCTGCAGCTTCTTCAGCGCCTGCTTGTTGCTGTCGTTGGCCGGCAGCGCCAGCGGCGCGTCGGCTTCGTCGGCCAGCGGCGTGGACAGCGCCTGCCACACGGCGCCGGCCAGTTTGCGCGGTGCCTTTGGGAACTGCTCGAACAGCTTGCCCAGCGCTGCCTCGTCGGCCGGAGGCGTGCGCGCCAGAGTGGCGGCCAGTTCGTTGTCCAGGATCCAGCTTCGCGGGCGGTCGCTGCTGCGTGCCTGCACATCACGCCAGCGCAGCAGGCGCAACAGGCGGTGCTGCGCGGCGTCATCAAGGAACTGTGCCGAGCGCATCGCCAGGTGCGGCCAGCGATCTTCATCGTTGGCGACACTGGCCAGCAGGCGCTCGCCATCGTCGTGCAACCACTGCTGGCGGCCGAGCGCCTGCAGCCTGGCATCAATGGCGTCGTGCAGTGCGAACAGGTGCTCGACATCGTCGGCGGCGTACTGCAGCTGCGACTCGGACAGCGGGCGGCGCATCCAGTCCGAGCGGGTCTCGCCCTTGGCCAGCGCCACTCCGGTGATCTCCGCCACCAGCTTCTGGTAGCCCATGCCGCCGCCGATGCCGGCCAGCGATGCCCCGATCTGGGTGTCGAACAGCGGTCGCGGCAGCACGCCGCAGGCCCACTTGAAGGCAACCAGGTCTTCGCTGGCGCTGTGCATTACCTTGGTGATGGATTCATCGGCCAGCCAATGCGCAAGCGCCTCGGTCATGCCGGGAATCAGCGGGTCGATGAGCAGGATGTCCTGCCCGACCGCCATCTGCACCAGGGCCAGCTGCGGCCAGTAGGTGCGTTCACGGATGAATTCGGTGTCCAGGCCGATGCGGGTCGGGCGCTGCTGGAAGTACGCTTCCAGCTCGGCGGGGGTGGTGATCCAGGTTGCCACGGGTCAGGGCCTACTACTCGGGTTTGCTCAGGCAGGGGAGAATAGCCTAACGTCGGTCCGCGTCTGTGCCGAAGGAGGCTCTGCTTGCGTTTTCCGTTGTCGCCCGTGCTGTGCACCGCCCTGGCCGTGGCCCTGGCCGGCTGCACGCCGTCGCCGTCCGCGCCGGCGGAACGGGCCGCCAGCGAAGAGGCGCGCGCGGCCGAGGGCGCCGACACCGGCGCCAATGCCAGTTCGCAGGCCGGGCAGGGCAGCGTGACCATCGCCGGTGAAGATGCCGCCGAGGACGTACAGCAGTGGACGCCGCCACGGGTGGACCGCCAGGGCCGCAGCCTGGCCCAGTTGCGGCGCGCCGCCGAGCAGGCGTTCGCTGAAGGCCGGCTCTATGAAGATGCGGATGCCGCCATTCCGCTGTGGCTGGCGGTGCAGGAAGAAGACCCGGATGACCGCCAGGCCCGGCTGGGCCTGCAGCGTGCCCGCCAGCGACTGCAGCAGCTGGCCGATGCCCTGCTGGTGCGGCCGCTGAAGCAGCGCGAGGCGCTGGCCGAGGCCAGCCGCCAGGCACTGGTGTTGCTGACCCTGTCGCCGAAGGACGAGCAGGTGCGTGCGCTGCAGGCGCGGGTGGAGCTGGCGCAACGGGTGGTGGCCTACAACCGTGCTGGCGAGGAGGACCTGCGCTCGGACCGTATCGGTGAGGATGGCGACGGTGCCATCGGCAACTTCCGTGAGGCGCTGGCGCTGGATGAAGACAACAGCCGCGCACGGCAGGGCCTGGCCGCAGCCGAGAGCGGGTTGATCCGCCGTGCCGAACAGGCTGCTCGGGCGCGCGATTTCGCCAGTGCGGGTACCTGGCTGGCCGAAGCCAGCAAAGTGCGCGATTCGTCGCCGACGATCGCCGACGCCTTCGAACGCATCGAGCAGATCCGCGCCGCCACGCTGCTGCAGCTGCGTGATGACGGACTGCTTGACCTTGCCACGCCACAAGGCCTGAAGCCGGCGCGCGAGAAGCTGGCCGAGGCGCTTCGCATCGCTCTGCCGGGTGATGCAGTGGTGGGCCAGCTTCGCGAGCGCATCGACCTGGCCACCCATTACGGGAGCTTCCGGCCGGGACAGGTGTTCAGTGATGCGATGCGCGATGGGGGGCGCGGACCGCAGATGCTGGTGGTGCCCCACGGTGGCTTCCAGATGGGTGCAGGCGATGCCGAGCCGGGCTCGAGTGATGCCGAGCGTCCGTCGCACTACGTGCGCTTCGATCGCGGCTTTGCCATGGCGATCACCGAGATCACCGTCAGCGATTTCGAGCGCTACGTGAAAGCCTCCAATGCGCGCCCGCGCGCGACCCGGCGTGGCCATTCGGTGGTCTACGACGAACGCAGCGGCAATTTCATCCGCCGCAGCGGCGTGGACTGGCGTTCCGACTACGACGGCGGTCGCGCGCTGGGCAACTCGCCGGTGATGCACGTCAGTGTGCGTGATGCCGAGAATTATGCGGCGTGGCTGTCCGAGCAGACTGGCCGCAGCTACCGGCTGCCCAGCGAAGCCGAGTTCGAGTACGCGCTGCGCGCTGGCAGCAGTGGCCGCTATCCGTGGGGCGATGCCGGCGTGCCGCCGCCAGGCAGCGGCAACTTCACCGGCAGCAAGGACGTTTCGCCTTCGGGACGGCACTGGCACAACGCGTTTATCGGGTACGGCGATGGCTGGTGGGGGCCGGCGCCGGTGGCCAGCTTCCAGGCCAATGCCTTCGGTCTGCACGATATGGGCGGCAACCTCAGCGAATGGGTGGCCGACTGCTGGCATGCCAGCTACCGCCGCGCACCGTCCGATGGCGTCGCCTGGTTCAACCCGGGCTGCCGGTCGCGGGTGATCCGCGGTGGCAACTGGGCCAATGCCCCCGAGCAGACCCGCGCGGCCTGGCGGCAGTCCCAGGATTCGGATACCACCAATGCCCGCATCGGCTTCCGCCTGGTGCGCGGCATCTGAGCGGCACCCGGCTTCACCCGCTGCGGGCAGCGGCGCACTAAGATTGCGCCGTGCCCGCCAGCCGGCGGGGCCAGCAGGAAGTCCCCCGATGCGCAACGATCCCTTCTCCCGCTCGTCGCAAGGCCCACAGCGGCGTGGCCTGTTCGGCAACATCCGCTGGTGGGTGCTGCTGCTGGCCGCCGGCTATGCGCTGTTCTACTGGTTATCCAACCGCACGGTCGATCCGTACACCGGCGAGAAGGTGATGATCGACAGCAGCCTGGACGCGCGCCAGGAAACCGCGCTGGGGCTGCAGGCCTACCAGCAGATCCTGTCGCAGGAACGGCCGATGGACCCCAATGCACCGATCGCGCGCGATGTGCGCGATATCGCCCAGCGCCTGATTGCCAAGGTCGATGTGGTGGAGACCGCGCTGGCCCAGGAGCACGGCGTGCAGCCGGCGCATTTCGCGCGGGATTTCCAGTGGGAAGTGAATGTGATCCCGTCCGACCAGGCCAATGCGTTCTGCCTGCCGGGCGGCAAGATGGCGGTCTACACCGGGCTGGTGCCGGTAGCACGCACCCGCGATGCGATGGCGGTGGTGATGGGGCATGAGATCGCCCATGCGCTGCTGCGCCATGGTGCACAGCGCATGGCCCAGCAGAAGCTGACCCAGATCGGGCAGGTGGCCGGCGCCGCCAGCGGCATGGATGCGCAGCAGCAACAGATGATGATGTCGGCGATGGGCTATGGCTACCTGCTGCCGTATGCGCGCAGCCACGAGACACAGGCGGATGAAGTGGGGCTGATGCTGGCCGCAGCGGCGTGCTTCGATCCCCGCGAGGCGGTGCCGCTCTGGCAGCGCATGGGCCAGGCCAGTGGCGGCCAGGCACCGCCGGAGTTTGCCTCCACCCACCCGAACCCGGGCACCCGCATCCAGAACCTGCAGGCGCTGATGCCGAAGGCGCTCGAGTACCGGCAGAAGTTCTGCGAGCAGGCAAAGTAGGGGTTGGTCGGCAGGGCTTGCAGCCCTGCACCTGCCGAAGCAACAGCAACAGCTACAGCTACAGCTACAGCTACAGCTACAGCTACAGCGTGCATTCCGTGGGATGGCGGGGTGGGTCCGGTTTCGGGGGACGCTGCAAGTACGTCCATGTAAGCTCGGTCGCCGCATCCATGCGGCTCACGCCCCCTCAACCGGACCCACCCCGCCTTCGACAGATTCTCGCGATCTGTCGGAATGGCGCGGGGTCAGATCCGTTTTCCTACGGAAAACGGATCTGACCCCGAATTGATTCGATATCTGACAGAGATTCATCCACGCATGGCGTGGATCTACCGACCGTCATCGGGAAACTGTCGAGGGTGGGGCGGTGTGGCTGTGCAGGACCGTTGGCGCCATGGATGGCGCCATCGAGCCCCCAGGGATGGGTTTACGGCGTGTCCTGCACAGCCACACCGCCCCACCAAACCATCAGCAATCCAGAGCCGCTTTGGCTGTTGCTTCGGCCGTTGCTTGAAGCCTCTGCAGGTGCAGGGCGCAGCCCTGCCGAACACCCCTCTACTTGACCTGCACGTCGATCACGCCGTCGCCAACGCGGGCCTGCAGCGCGTCACCGGGCTGCACCTGGTTGACCTTCCGTACCAGCGTGCCATCGTCAGTGCGGGTCAGGATGCTGTAGCCACGGGCCACGGTGGCCAACGGGCTGACCGCTTCCAGTGAACGCGCCAGTCCGCGCAGTCGCAGTGCATCGCGCTCCAGCAGGCGCTGCATCGCTGCCTGCGGCCGCCCGCGCAGGGCGGCGAGGCGGCGCTGCATCGCGTCGAGCTGGCGTTGCGGATGGTGCCCGCGCAGTACCGCGGCCGCATGGCGCAGGCGTGCGGCACGGCGCTCCTGCTGCTGGTTGAAGACCGCATGCAGGCGCCGGCCCAGATCGAGCTGACGGCGGCGCAACAGGTCCAGCCGCGCCTGCGGGCTCTGTGCGTTCAGGCGCAGCAGGGCGCGGTCGGCACGCTGCATCGCCTGCTGCATCGCATGCCGTTGCAGCTGCACCATGCGCGCGGCCGTGCGGCGCAGGCGCAGCGCCAGTTCGCGCTGGTCCGGGACCAGCAGCTCGGCCGCCACCGATGGCGTCGGTGCGCGCAGGTCGGCGGCGAAGTCGCTGAGGCTGAAGTCGGTTTCATGGCCCACCGCCGACACTACCGGGGTGCGGCTGGCGGCGATCGCGCGGGCCAGTGCTTCATCGTTGAAGGCCCACAGGTCTTCCAGTGAACCGCCGCCACGGGTCAGCAGGATCACGTCGTAGCGGCCACTGGCATCGGCGGCCTGCAGCAGGCGGGTGATCTGTGCAGCGGCGCTGCTGCCCTGCACCAGGGTCGGCAGCAGGTCCACTTCCAGCAGCGGGAAGCGGCGGCCGAGCACGCTCAGCACGTCGCGCACGGCGGCGCCGGTGGGCGAGGTGATCACCGCCAGGCGCTGCACGTGCGCCGGCAACGGCCGCTTGCGTGCCGGGTCGAACAGGCCTTCGGCTTCCAGGCGTGCCTTCAGCTCTTCGAACGCGCGGCGCAGCGCGCCTTCGCCGGCTTCCTCCATATGGTCCAGCACCATCTGGTACTCGCCACGGGCGTCGTACAGGGTCACCTTGCCGCGCACCAGCACGCGCATGCCTTCGCGCGGCACGAACTTCAGGTACTGCGCCTTCATCCGGAACATTGCCGCGCGCAGCTGCGCACGTGCATCCTTCAGGGTCAAATACAGATGCCCGGAGGCGGGACGCGCCACGCTGCCCAGTTCGGCCTCGACCCAGATCGCCGGGAAGCTGCCTTCCAGCAGGTCGCGGGCCAGGGTGTTGAGCTGGCTGGGGGTGAGGATGTCGTTGTTGCGTGGCTGCATGGGAACGGCGTGCTGCGGGCGGAACGGGGGCTCAGGATCGCACGTCAGCGCACCCTGTGCTGGTCCAGCGCCCATTGCACGTGTTCGCGCACCAGCGGCGAGGGATCATCGACGCGGGTATGCAACGCGGCCAACGCTTCGGCCGAGGACGGTGCATTGCCCAGTGCCACGGCGATGTTGCGCAGCCAGCGTTCATGGCCGCTGCGCCGGATCGGGCTGCCTTCGGTACGGCGCAGGAATTCAGCTTCGTCCCAGGCAAACAGCTGGTCCAGACGGGCAGTGTCGAGGTTGTTGCGCGCGCGGAAATCGGCTTCGTCGGTACGCTTGGCGAACTTGTTCCAGGGGCAGACCAACTGGCAGTCGTCACAGCCGTAGATGCGGTTGCCGATCAACGGCCGCATGTCTTCGGGGATGGCACCGTCGTGCTCGATGGTCAGGTAGGAAATACAGCGCCGCGCGTCCAGCCGCTGCGGGCCGGTGATGGCCTGGGTCGGGCAGACATCGATGCAGCGCGTGCAGGTGCCGCAGTGTGCCGTGGCCGGTGCATCGATCGGCAGCGGGATATCGATGTAGATCTCGCCGATGAAGAACCAGGAGCCGCCATGGCGGTCGATCAGGCAGGTGTGCTTGCCGATCCAGCCCAGGCCGGCATTGCGCGCCAGTGCGCGTTCCAGCACGGGCGCCGAATCGACGAACACGCGGTAGCCCAGCGGTGCCACTTCATCGTTGATCTGCGTGGCCAGCTTCTGCAGGCGGTTGCGCATCAGCTTGTGGTAGTCGCGGCCCAAGGCGTAACGGGCCACGTAGGCGCGGCCCGGGTCGGCCAGGGTTGCCCAGGCTTCGGTGTCGTCCTTGTGGCTGTAGTCCATGCCTACCGAGATCACCCGTACGGTGCCGGGCAGCAGCTCGGCCGGGCGCGCGCGCAGGGTGCCGTGGCGCGCCATCCAGTCCATCGTGCCGTACAGGCCCTGGCCCAGCCAGTCGGCCAGGTGCGCCTCATCCTCGCCCAGCTCGATGCCGGCGATACCGCAGCGCTGGAAGCCATGCGCACGCGCCAGTTCGCGGATGCGCTGCACGGCCTGGGCCGGATCGACAGGGATGGGGGCGGGGGACATGTGCACCAGTATAAAATCCCTGCATGGCCAACCTTGCCGATCTTTTCGATTCCGCTGCCGCGCGTGCGCTTGATGCGCAGGCTTCGGCGCTGGCCGCCGAGGGTGGTTGGGGCCTGATGGCGCAGGCCGGCCAGGCCGCCTGGCAGTGCCTGCTGCAGCATTGGCCGCAGGCGCAGCGGATCGGCGTGGTGGTCGGAGCAGGCAACAACGGCGGCGACGGCCTGGTGCTGGCCCGCCATGCACGGAAGGCCGGGCGCGCGGTGACGGTGATCGCCTTGCCGGGCAAGCCACCGGCGACGTCGCTGGCACAGCGTGCAGCATCGGAATTCACGTCCCACGGCGGCACCATCACCGATTTCGACGGCGGGCTGCCCGAGGCCGATATCTGGGTTGATGCCCTGTTCGGTCTGGGCTTCGACCGTGCGCCGGAAGGTGTGGCGCAGGCGCTGATCGCCGCCCTCAACGCGCAGACGGCACCGGTTCTGGCGCTGGACGTCCCCAGTGGCGTCGATGCCGACCGGGGCGCCGTACCGGGCGAGGCGGTGAAGGCTGCTTTGACCCTGCAGTTCATCGTGCCGCATCGCGGGCTGTATACCGGCGATGCGCTGGATCATTGCGGGCGGAAGGCGTTGGCGCCGCTGCAGCTACCCACGGCCGCATGGCAGGGCGTGTCACCCGCCGCAGAGCACTGGACCCAGGCTCGCTTGCCGGCACTGCTGCCGCCGCGTCGTGCCAATACCCACAAGGGCGAATCCGGGCACGTGCTGTGCGTCGGCGGCAACCATGGCAGCGGTGGGGCCATCGCGATGGCGGCCGAAGCGGCACTGCGTGCCGGCGCGGGACTGTTGAGCCTGGCCACCCGGCGCGATCACGTCGGCCCGTTGCTGGCTCGGCTTCCCGAGGCGATGACCCATGCGCTTGAAGATGGCGATGTGCTGCCGGCGCTGCTGGAGAAGGCCAGGGTGGTGGCGATCGGCCCCGGCCTGGGCCAGGACGAATGGGCACGCGCAATGTTTGCGCAGGTGCTGGACAGCGACAAACCGCTGGTGGTTGATGCCGATGCGCTGAATCTGCTGGCGCAGGATCCGCGCGCGCTGCCGGAGGCGATCCTTACGCCACATCCGGGCGAGGCCGCGCGCCTGCTCGACTGCAGTACCGCTGACATCCAGGCCGATCGCTACCGCTGTGCGCAGGCGTTGGCCGAGCGCTTCCACGCCGTGGTGGTGCTGAAGGGCGCGGGCAGCATCGTGACGGCGCCCGGGCAGGTGCCACGGCTGATTGCTGCAGGCAACCCCGGCATGGCCGTGGGGGGCATGGGCGACCTGCTCACCGGCATCATTGCCAGCCTGCGCGCGCAGGGCCTGGCCGCCTTCGACGCTGCCGCCACTGGCGCACTGCTGCACGCGCTCGCCGGCGACGCTGCGGCCGCCGACGGCGCGCGCGGCATGCTTCCCACTGATCTGCTGGTGCCGCTGCGGCAACTGGCCAACCCGGAACGCTCTTCATGACTGAATTCTTCCTTGCCGACAGCGATGCCACCGAACTGCTCGGGCAGTGGCTGGCGGCGACCCGACCGCCGCAGGCGCTGATCGAACTGCGCGGCGACCTGGGCGCCGGCAAATCCACCACCGCACGCGCACTGCTGCGCGCGCTGGGCGTGCAGGGCGCGATCCGCAGCCCCACTTACACCCTGGTCGAGCGCTATCCGCTGGCCAGCGGTGGCGAGGCCTGGCACCTGGACCTGTACCGGATCGGCCAGGCCGGCGAACTCGATTTCCTGGGCCTGGACGAGGGCAGCGCGGTGTTGTGGCTGGTGGAATGGCCGGAACGCGGCGCTGGCGCGCTGCCGCCGACCGACCTGGTGGTGGCGTTGGAGATCGAGGGGCAGGGGCGTCGCGCCCGTCTCACCGGAGCCAGCGACGTCGGACATGAGTGGCTGAAGCGGCTTCCCCAAGGGGGCGACTTGCAGGCCATTTCTGTCGGCTGACGAGAACAAAGACCGGCAGGTTACGGATTATTAAGGAAAAAGGTGTTGCATTCCGTTCAGCGCGGTGATTGAATCCTGAGCCATGCGCCCGGGGAACCGTCTCATCGCTATCTGTGCCGCCGTCGGACTGGGTCTGGCGAGCGTCAGTGCGTGGGCCGGTGAAGTCCGCCAGGTCCTGCTGAATACCGGCGCCACCGGCACCCGTGCCGAGATCTCGCTGGTCGGCAGTGGCGGCTACAAGACGCTTTCTCTGGCCAGTCCGAACCGTCTGGTGGTCGACTTCCCTGACTCCAGCGCCATACGCGACCTGAAGATGCCGGCTGCGCAGGGCGTGGTCACGGCGGTGCGTACCGGACAGCCGGTGCCGGGGACCTTCCGTGTCGTTTTCGACCTCGCTGAATCGGTGGCGCCGTTCCGCCCGCAGATGCAGCGGGAGGGCAATGAATCCAAGCTGGTGATCGAATGGCCGGGCGATGGCCCGGCCATGGCCGCCAGCCGTCCGGCAGCGACACCGGCGGTGCAGCCGCAGGCACCGGTGGCGACGCCCGCGCCGACCCCGGCTGAAAGCGCACAGTCGCGTTCCGATGCCGCACGTGCGACCGCACTGCTGACCGCGCAGGTGCGGCAGCAGGCCAGTGCCACTGCCGCCGCACCGGCCACGCCGACCCCGGCGCCGTCCACCGCGCCGGCCCAGGTTGCGGCGGCCGGTACCGTGGCCAGCAGCTCACCTTCTTCCTCGCCGGCCGCGATCCTGGCCGGCCAGCGCACCGCCGCCGTGGTGACCACGCCGCCGGCTACCGTGCCTGCACCGGCGCCGACGCCGGTGGAACCGCCGCGCCCGGCCATGCCCAGCGATGCCTCGCGCATCCGCATGCAGGCCGGCATGCGTCATCTGGTGGTCGCCATCGATCCCGGCCATGGTGGCCAGGATCCCGGCGCGATCGGCCCGACCGGCAAGCGCGAAAAGGATGTCACCCTGGCGGTGGCGCGTGAGCTGGCCCGCCAGGTCAATGCGACGCCGGGCCTGAAGGCCTATCTGACCCGCGACAGCGACGTGTTCATCCCGCTGCCGATGCGTGCGCAGAAGGCACGTGCAAACAAGGCCGACATCTTCATTTCGATCCATGCCGACGCGGCCGAAAACCGTTCGGCCACTGGTTCGTCGGTATACGTGCTGTCGACCAAGGGCGCCTCTTCGCAGCGCGCCCGCTGGCTGGCGGACAAGGAAAACGCGGCCGACCTGGTGGGTGGCGTGCGCCTGCAGCAGACCGAAGGCACGCTTGCCAACGTGCTGCTGGACCTTGCCCAGAGCGGTTACATGAAGGCATCTGAAGATGCCGCCGGCCACGTGCTGGGCGGCCTGAAGCGGATCGGCAACAACCACAAGCCGAACATCGAACGTGCGAACTTCGCCGTGCTGCGCACCTCGGACATGCCGGCGATGCTGGTGGAAACCGCGTTCATCTCCAACCCGGACGAAGAGCGCCGCCTGATCGACCCGGCCTACCAGCGCAAGATCGCCGGCGCCGTGCTCGATGGCGTGCACACCTTCTTCAGCCGCCAGCCACCGCCGGGCACGCTGTACGCAGCCCGTGCCCAGGCCGAGATCGACGCTGCCGGGACCATGGCCGGCGGCAGCAAGTAACCCGCCGAAGGCAGGTTACTGCTTTCTGTAGCGTCGACTGTCAGTCGACTACGCGCGCAGCGCGGGGTTTTCGCCGCCCGGCGGAGGGCAGTCGACTGACAGTCGACTCTACACGGGGCGGCTCCGCTATCATCAACCCATGAAGTCTGCTGCCCATCCTCTCCCATGAGCGCGCCCGGACCGCGCCCGATCCGGCCGTTGCCGGAAATCCTGATCAACCAGATCGCCGCCGGCGAAGTGGTCGAACGTCCTGCGTCAGTGGTCAAGGAGCTGGTCGAGAACGCGATCGATGCCGGTGCCAGCCGCGTTGATATCGATCTTGAAGAGGGTGGTGTCCGCCTGATCCGCATCCGCGACAATGGCAGTGGCATCGCGCCGGAACAGCTGCCGCTGGCGGTCTCGCGCCACGCCACCAGCAAGATCGCCGATCTGGACGACCTCGAATCGGTGGCCACGCTCGGGTTCCGTGGCGAAGCGCTGCCGTCGATCGCCTCGGTCAGCCGCTTTACCCTGTCCTCGCGTCGCGCACATGACGAACACGGTTCGGCACTGCAGATCGAAGGCGGCAAGATCGGCGAAGTGACGCCACGTGCGCATGCACCCGGCACCACCGTGGAAGTGCGCGAGCTGTTCTACAACGTACCGGCGCGGCGCAAGTTCCTGCGCGCCGAGCGTACCGAACTGGGCCATATCGAAGAGTGGTTGCGTTCGCTGGCGCTTGCGCGACCGGATGTCGAGCTGCGCGTGTCGCACAACGGCAAGGCCTCGCGCCGCTACAAGCCGGGCGATCTGTATTCCGATGCGCGCCTGGCCGAAACGCTGGGCGAGGATTTCGCCAACCAGGCCGTGCGCGTCGACCACAGTGGTGCCGGCCTGCGCCTGCACGGCTGGATCGCGCAGCCGCATTATTCGCGCGCCAGCGCCGACCAGCAGTACCTGTACGTCAACGGCCGTTCGGTGCGCGACCGCAGCGTCGCCCATGCGGTGAAGATGGCTTACGGCGATGTGCTGTACCACGGCCGCCAGCCAGCCTATGTGCTGTTCCTCGAGCTCGACCCGACCCGCGTTGACGTCAACGTGCACCCGGCCAAGCACGAGGTTCGCTTCCGTGATTCGCGGCTGGTGCACGATTTCGTCTACCGCACGCTGAAGGACGCGCTGGCTGATACCCGCGCCGGCATGTCGGCGCAGGAGATCGGTGCGGGTCCGGTGCATCCGGTGGACGCCGCTGCTGTACCGATGGCATCGAGCGCGGGCGCATCGGGTTTCGGGCTGGTGCGTGGGCCTGCGCCCGGTGCCGGCTCGGGCAGCGGTGGTGGTGGTTTTTCCGGCTGGCGCCCGCAGCAGCCCCTTGGGCTGCAGGTGGCCGATGCACCGGCGGCCTATGCCGCGCTGTATGCCGCACCGGCCGGTGCCGAACGCGGTGCTGCGCTGCCGCCGATGCCGACCGAGAACGGACTGCCGGTGACCAGTGCCGACGCCGGCGTACCGCCGCTGGGCTACGCGATCGCGCAACTGCACGGCATCTACATCCTGGCCGAGAACGCAGAAGGCCTGATCGTGGTCGACATGCATGCCGCGCACGAGCGCATCGGCTACGAGCGCCTGAAGAACGCGCACGATGGTATCGGCCTGCAGTCGCAGCCGCTGCTGGTGCCGATCACACTCGCCGTGGGCGAGCGCGAAGCCGACACCGCCGAAAGTGAAGCCGAAACGTTGGCGGCGCTCGGCTTCGAGGTGACCCGTGCCGGCCCCGGATCGCTGCACGTGCGCAGTATTCCAGCGCTGTTGGCGCATGCCGAACCGGAGGGGCTGCTGCGCGATGTGCTGACCGACCTGCGCGAGCACGGCCAGAGCCGCCGCGTGGCCAGCGCACGTGACGAACTGCTGTCGACCATGGCCTGTCACGGTGCGGTGCGTGCCAACCGGCGCCTGACCGTGCCGGAAATGAACGCGCTGCTGCGCGACATGGAAATCACCGAACGGTCTGGCCAGTGCAACCACGGCCGGCCGACCTGGGCCCGTTTTTCGCTGGCGGAGATCGACCGCTGGTTCCTGCGCGGACGTTGAGGGGAGCATCGATGCGTTATCGGGGAATGGGCGGCCTGCTGGCCGCCTTGCTGTTGGCCGCGTGCAGTCCGGCAACACCGCCGGCGCCGAAGGTTACCGAAGATCCGGCCTATGCGGCCGCGCAGCAGCAATGGCGGGTGGCCCGCTACCAGGACCTGACCCGGCCCGATGGCTGGACGGCCCTGGTCGGCCTGCACTGGCTGCAGAACAAATCACACTTCGTCGGCAGTGGTGCCACCAACGGCATCCGCCTGACGGTTGGCCCGGACAAGCTGGGCCTGCTGCGTCGCGAGGGCAGCCAGTGGTGGTTCACGCCCGAAGCCGGTGTGGATGTCAGCCATGATGGCCAGCCGGTGCGCGGCCGCATCCGCATCGACACCGACAAGGATCCGCAGCCAACCCTGTTGGCCTTCGACGGTGGCAAGGGCCAGCTCAGCATCATCCGGCGCGGGCCGCGCGATGCGCTGCGGGTCAAGCATGCCGATGCGCCGGCGCGCCGTGATTTCGCCGGGCTGGAGTACTGGCCGGGTGGCCCGGACTGGCAGGTGCAGGCACGTTTCATCCCGCATCCGGCGGGCAAGACCCTGCCCATTGTCGACATCACCGGCCTGACCACCGAGATGCCCAATGCGGGCGCGGTCGAATTCGAACGCGACGGCCGCACATGGCGGCTGGAGGCGATCGGAGCCACCGGGCAGCCGCTGTTCCTGATCTTTGCCGACCGCACCAGTGGCCGCGGTAGTTATCCGGCCGGGCGCTACCTGGATACCGATGCGCCGGCAGCCGACGGCACGCTACGCATCGATTTCAATCATGCCTACAACCCGCCGTGTGCATTCACCGCCTATGCCACGTGCCCGCTGGCGCCGCCGGAAAACCGGCTGGACCTGCGCATGGAAGCGGGCGAGAAGGCCTACCACCTGTCTGAAGGAGAGGGCTGAGATGCCGTTGAAGGGACTGTTCCGTGCAACGCTGCTGATGGCAGCGTTTGCAATCGCACCGCTGGCACCGGCGCGCAATGCACCGGCCACCGACGCCGCGGCCACGGCGGCGGCCAAGCCGCCGGTGCCGCTGCTGTGGAAGGTGACCGGCCCGGGTGATTCACGCGTATACCTGCTTGGATCATTCCACCTGTTGAAACCGCAGGACTACCCGCTGTCGCCCGATGTCGAGCAGGCCTTCGAGGCCTCGCAGCGGGTCGTGTTCGAACTGTCGCCGGAGGACATGCAGTCGCCGCAGCTGGCCAGCCGCATGGTGCAGGCTGCAGTGCGCACCGATGGCAGCGAGCTCAAGCGCGATCTTGACGCGGCTACCTGGCAGAAGCTGCAGGCGTTCGCATCCGAGAACAAGCTTCCGTTGGCACAGATGCAGGGCATGAAGCCCTGGTTCGTCGGCCTGAGCATTTCGGTCGGGCAGATGCAGAAGATGGGCCTGGACCCGGCGCTGGGCCTGGACCGTCATTTCATGGAGCGCGCGCAGAAGACCGGCCGCAGGACCGCTGGGTTGGAAGACATCGATACCCAGATCGGCATGCTCGACGGCATGACCGTGCAGGAGCAGCGACAGATGCTGTCCGAGGCGCTGGATCAGGCGGGCAAGGGCGATGAGCAGGCGCGCCAGCTGCATGATGCCTGGCGGCGCGGCGATGAGCGCGTGTTGTGGACGAAGATGGCCGCGGAAATGCGCCAGCAGTATCCGCAGCTTTACCAGCGCATCAACACCGGGCGCAACGATGCGTGGGTACCGAAGCTGCTGCCGTACCTGCAGGCCGGGCAGGGTGGCACGCTGGTGGTGGTCGGTACGCTGCACCTGCTGGGTAGTGACGGCGTGGTCGAGAAGCTGAAGGCGAAGGGCTACAAGGTCGAACGCGTATGCACGGGGTGCAAAGCGAAACGTTGATGCTCCGCCGGGGGCACAAAACAAAACGGCGCGCCATCGGGCGCGCCGTTTTCGTATCCGACGGTACAGCGGCTCAGCGGCGGGTCTTGCCGCCGGTGCCGGTACCGGGTTCGTTGGGCTTGTTGCCGGTACCGGTACCGGTACCACCCGGTCGCGGACCACCGAAACCGGTGCCCATGCTGCGCTGGAATTCCTGCCACAGCTCCAGGTTGCGCTCGGTCAGCTGGTTCATCATCGCCCACGGGGTCTGGCCCAGCAGGTTGCCCATCTGCTGGCGGAACTGCTGCTGCTGGTCGAGGAAGACCTGCATGCTGCGCTCCAGGTAGTTGCCCATGAAGCCTTGCAGGGAGTCGCCGTAGAAGCGGATCAGCTGGCTCAGCAGCTGGGTGGACAGCATCGGTTCGCCGTCCTGTTCCTGGTCGGCGATGATCTGCAGCAGGACCGAACGGGTGAGGTCGTCGCCGCTCTTGGCGTCACGGACTTCGAAGTCTTCACCGTCCAGGATCAGCTGGCGCACGTCCTCGATGGTGATGTAGCTGGAGATCTCGGTGTCGTAGAGACGGCGGTTCGGATACTTCTTGATGATGCGGGTCGCAGCCATTGAAGCGGTCACTCGTCACAGTAGATGCGAAGCATGGCGCAGTGCAGTAGCCGTTGCAACCGCCTCAGCCCCCGCCAGGCTTGGCTTTCACAGGGGATCATGTTGCGCAACAAGGGTTTGCGTGCTGCGCAGCATGACCATCGGCAGGGGCGGCGGGTGTGCGCCGCCGAGGCCGCCGGCGCGGCTTACCAACCCATATGGTGGCCGCCATTGATGTCCAGGTTGCTGCCGGTGATCCACGAGGCTTCCTCCGCCACCAGGAAGGACACCCCGTAAGCGATTTCCTCCGGCTTGCCGAGGCGCCCGGTGGGAATGTCGGCGACGATCTTGGCGCGCACTTCCTCCGGCACCGCCATCACCATGTCGGTGGCCACGTAGCCGGGCGAAATGGTGTTGACGGTAATGCCGAAGCCGGCGTTCTCGCGCGCCAGCGAGATGGTGAAGCCGTGCATGCCGGCCTTGGCCGCCGCGTAGTTGGCCTGGCCGTACTGGCCCTTCAGGCCGTTGATCGAGCTGATCTGGATGACCCGGCCCCAGCCGCGGCGGCGCATGCCCTCGATGACCGGGCGGGTGACGTTGAACACCGAATTGAGGTTGGTGTTGATCACATCGTGCCACTGGTCCGCGCGCATGCGATGGAACGTGGTGTCGCGGGTGATGCCCGCGTTGTTGACCAGGATCTCGACCGGGCCCAGCTCGGCCTCGACGGCGCGCACCAGCGCTTCGGCGCTGCCTGGATCGGAGACATCGCCCGGGAAGATCGACACGCTGTAGCCGCGTTCGGTCATTGCCTGCTGCCAGGCGCGGGCCTTGGCCTCGTCGCGGTAGTTGGTGGCGACCCGGTGGCCCTGGTCGGCCAGGCGTTGGCAGATGGCGGTGCCGATGCCGCCGGTTCCGCCGGTGACCAGTGCGACGCGAGATGTCATGGAGTGTTGTCCGGGTGTCGGGTGGGGGAAGGGGGATTCTGCAACATCGGCGCGGAAAGTGCGCCGGCTGGCAACAGGATGTCGGTCCGCGGCAGTCGTGCCGGGTCGAAGGCCTGCCGAGCGGTGGCCAGCAGCGTATCCAGGTCGTGCGCAGGTTCCAGCGTCCCAGGTGCCTGGCCGAGCAGCTTCCAGAGCTGGCGCAGCACGGGCAGCGGGTGCGAACTGTCCACCGGCAGCGCCGCCAGCGACTTGGACAGTTTGTGGCCCGGCGCATCCAGCAGCAGCGGCAGGTGCCAGTAGCGCGGCACCGCCAGCCCCAATGCCTGCTGCAGCAGGATCTGCCGCGCCGTGGAGTCGAGCAGGTCGGCGCCGCGCACCACTTCGGTCACTCCTTGCGCGGCGTCATCGACCACCACCGCCAACTGGTAGGCCCAGCAGCCATCGGCGCGGCGCAGCACGAAGTCGCCGACTTCGGCGTGCACGTCCTGCTGCTGCGGTCCACGCAGGCCATCGTCGAAGTGCACGATGCTGCCCGGTGGCACGCGGAAGCGGACGGCAGGGTCCGGTCGAGGTTGCCGGGCGACGCAACGATGGTGGATGCCGCCGTTGGCGGCCAGGTCGCTGCGGCTGCAGTGGCAGACAAGGGCCTGGTCGCTGGCCAGCAGCACGTCCAGCGCGGCCTGGTAGGCCTCGCCGCGGGTGCTCTGCCAGAGGATCGGGCCATCGTGGACCAGGCCGAACGCGGCCAGCGCCCGCAGCTGTGACTCGGCGGCGCCGGGCACGGTGCGTGGTGGATCGACGTCTTCGATGCGCAGCCGCCACAAGCCGCCGTTATGTCGCGCGAGCAGCCAGCTGCCGAAGGCGGCGAGCAGGGATCCGGGATGGAGCAGGCCGGTCGGCGAGGGCGCGAAACGACCGCAGGGAATGGGGGAGGTCATGCTGGCTGAATCGTCGGTCAGGTTGGCGCTTGAATTCAAGCTGACCACACCGCAAATTGACCGGTATCGACCCCTTCCGAGCCGGATTTTCCCATGTTTACCCGCATTGCCCTGTTCCTGGCGACCAACTTCGCGGTCCTGATTCTCGCCAGCATCGTGATGTCGTTGCTCGGGGTCAATCCAAGCCAGATGAGCGGCCTGCTGGTCATGGCCGCGATCTTCGGCTTCGGTGGCTCCTTCATCTCGCTGCTGCTCTCCAAGTGGATGGCCAAGCGCTCCACCGGTGCGGTGGTGATCACCGAGCCGCGCAACCAGACCGAGCGCTGGCTGCTGGCCACCGTCGAGCGCCAGGCCAAGGCGGCCGGTATCGGCATGCCCGAAGTAGCGGTGTACGAAGGCCCGGAGATCAACGCCTTCGCCACTGGCGCCAACCGCAACAACGCGCTGGTGGCGGTGTCCACCGGCCTGCTGCACAACATGAGCGAAGACGAGGCCGAAGCGGTGCTGGGCCACGAGATCGCCCACGTCGCCAACGGTGACATGATCACCATGGCGCTGCTGCAGGGCGTGCTGAACACCTTCGTGATCGTGCTGGCCCGCGTGGTCGGCGGCATCATCGACAGCGCGCTGTCGGGCAACCGCGAAGGCGGCGGCCGTGGCTTCGCCTATTACATCATCGTGTTCGTGCTGGAGATGGTGTTCGGCCTGTTCGCCACCATGATCTCGATGTGGTTCTCGCGCCACCGCGAGTTCCGCGCCGACGCCGGCGGTGCCTCGCTGGCCGGCCGCCAGAAGATGATCGCCGCGTTGGAGCGGCTGCAGCTGAACCACGGCCAGAGCACGCTGCCGACCCAGATTGCCGCTTTCGGTATTGCTGGTTCGACGGCGAAGAAGCTTTTCATGAGCCATCCGCCGCTGGAAGAGCGCATCGCCGCGCTGCGGGCGTCGACGGTGGCGTAAGTCTCCGTACTTCTACGGTAGTGCAGGAACGCCTGGCCCCGCGCCGGGCGTTTTTGTTTGCGCGGTGCATTGCTGATGCCGGATCGTGCCCGGCGGATCGTTTCCGCGCCTGCGGGGAGGTGTCACTTTCTTTGCTCGTGCAAAGAAAGTAACCAAAGAAACACGCCGCCAGGGCGCGAGCCGACGTGCTGCGCACGCCGGTACCCTACGCTCCTCGGCCCGTCGAGGGACGGTGCGGGAACTCGCTGCGCTCAGACACCCGCACCTCTTCGCCCTCGCCGGACCTGCGGTGCTCGGCTCGCTTGAAGGCGGACTGGAAAATCAAGATCAAGGGCAACAGCATCCACGCATGGCGTGGATCTACTGGGTGCAGCTGTGGCATTTGACCTTGGGTCCGCCTTGAGCGAGCCGAGCATCGCAGGGGAATCAGGGGCGAAGAGGCGCCGGTGTCTGAGCGCAGCGAGTTCGGCGCCGTCCCCTGATTCACCGAGAAGCGCAGGGTACCGGCGCGTAGCGACGGCTCGCGGCTGGCGGAGCGTTTCTTTGGTTACTTTCTTTGCGCGCAAAGAAAGTGACACCCCTCCGCGGTCGCGGAAATGACTCTCCGTGCGCACAAACGAAAACGGCACCCTCGCAGGTGCCGTCTCCATGAACCGCATTACGCGAAACCTCAGAACTTCGCGTCGAACTCCGCCGCGTAGCCCGTGTTCACCAGCACCTTCTGCAGCGACTCGGCCACCTTCAGGTTGCCGGCAACGATCTGGTGGGTCTCCGGGCCACGGTTGTCCATGCGACCCAGGGTCGCGCCCTTGAAGTCGCAGACCTTGCCACCCGCCTCGCGGACCAGCAACAGCCCGGCAGCGATGTCCCACGCCTTCACGCCGGCTTCGAAATAGGCGTCGGCGCGGCCGCAGGCCACGTAGGCCAGGTCCAGCGCGGCCGAACCGGTGCGGCGGATGTCCTCAGCCTGGACCAGCAGGGTGTCGACCGACTTCAGCTGCGCGCTGGCGCGGCTGCGTTCGCGCGGGGCGAAGCCGGTGTGGATCATCGTGCCTTCCAGATCCTTGCGGTCGGCCACGCGGATGCGGCGGTCGTTCAGCACGGCGCCGGCGCCACGGCTGGCGGTGAACAGTTCATTGCGCAGCGGATCGAAGATGACGGCATCGGTCGGCTCGCCGTTCTCGACCAGGGCGATCGACACGCAGTAGTGCGGCACGCCGCGCAGGTAGTTGCTGGTGCCATCCAGCGGGTCGATGACCCACATCTGGCGGCGCTCGCCCTGCACGCCACCTTCTTCACCGAAGATGCCGTAATCCGGGTAGGCGCGCTTGAGTTCCTTGACGATGACCTTTTCCGCGTCCGCATCCACTTCGCTGGCGTAGTCCATCCGGCCCTTCTGCACCACGTTCAGTGCCTCGAGCTTGTTGATGTTGCGCAACAGGACGTTGCCGGCGAGGCGGGCGGCCTTGACCATGACGGTGACGGCGGGTTTCTGCATGGCGTGGGCTCCCGGAAAGGCAGAAGAGATGGACTGGCGGGGGAAAAGAGCGGGTCCGGCGCAGTGGCCGGCCGCACAGTTTACCATTGGTCATCGTCCAGCTCGACCTTTTCCCTGTTCATGTCCCAGTTTCCCGCCGCCACCCGCCTCCGATTCGTCCTGGTCGGTACCCAGCACCCCGGCAACATGGGGGCTGCCGCCCGCGCCCTGAAGACCATGGGCCTGGCCCGCCTGGTGCTGGTCGCCCCCGAAAAGCCGCTGGACGAGGAGGCCTTCCGCCGCTCGGCCGGTGCCGAAGACGTGCTGGGGGACGCTCCGGTGGTGGCCACCCTGGCCGAGGCCGTGGCGGATTGCCGCCTGGTACTGGGTTGCACGGCCCGTGCCCGCCGCGTCCAGCTGGAGGAATACCTGCCGGCCGACGCTGCCGCCCGTGCGGTGGCCAAGGCGGGCGAAGGTGCCGAGGTCGCACTGGTATTCGGCCGCGAGCGTACCGGCCTGACCAACGAGGAGCTGCAGCTCTGCCACGCCGCAGTGCACATCCCGTCAGACCCGGAGTTCAGCTCGCTCAACCTGGCCGCCGCCGTGCAGGTGCTGGCGTACGAAACGCGCATGCAGCTGCTGGGCGCGCAGCCGGCCGCCGACGCCGAGCCGGGCTTCCGCGAACAGGCCGCCAGCCATGAGCAGATGGAGAGCTTCTTCGCCCAGCTCGGCGACACCCTGGACGAGATCGATTTCCACAAGGGCCGCGCGCCGGAATCGGCGATGCGCAAGCTGCGCCGCCTGTTCCTGCGCAGCGAGCCGAGCGAGCAGGAAGTGCGCCTGTTGCGCGGCATCCTCGCCGATACCCAGCGCATGGCGCGTCTGGCCCAGGCCGGCAGCAAGGACAGCTGACGACGTTCTCATTTTTTCGGGTAGTCTGTCTGGATACCCAGGGGGGATGACGTCTGTGTCGGGTCTGCGAAAGGCAATGCAGGGGGGACTGCTGAGCCTGGCCATGGTCCTGCTGGCCGGAGCCGTGCATGCAGCACCGGATCCGGTGCTGGTGCTGGGCCGGATCAGCGATGACCCCCAGGCTCACTACGAGCAGCTGCAACCCCTGCTGGACTACGTGGTGGCGCGCATGCATGACGTCGGCATCCAGGAGGGGCGGGTACTGATGGCCCGCGACCCGCAGCAGATGGCCAGCTATCTGCGGCGGGGACGGGTCGACTGGGTCACGGAAACCTCCGGTACGGCGGTGGCACTGGGCCAGCGCAGTGGTGCGCGGCCGCTGCTGTTGACCGAGCGCAACGGGGTGCGCGAATACCAGACGGTGTTCTTCGTGCGCAGCGACAGTCCCATCCAGCGGGTGCAGGATCTGCGCGGCCATCGCCTGGCCCTGCAGAACACGGCATCCACCAGCGCCTACCTGGTGCCGGTGATGACCCTGCTGAACCATGGCCTGTCGCCGCAGATCCTGGCCGGGGTCTGGGACGTGCCAGGGCGTGACAGCGTGGGGTATGTGTTCGCGCGCAGCGAGTTGAACATCGCGACGTACGTGCACAAGGGGATGGCGGATGTGGGGGCGGTGAGCAGCGTGGACTGGAACGACGAGCGGCGGGTGCCGGCTGCATTCCGGCGCGATTTCCGCGAACTGCTGCGTACCGAACCCTATCCGCGTGCGGTGGAGATGGTCCGCGCCGACCTCGATGCCCGGGTGCGCGACCGCCTGCAGGAAGTCCTGCTGCAGGCAGCCAGCGACCCGCAGGCACAGGGCGCGTTGCATCGGTTTTTTGGCACTTCCGGTTTCCACCGTGTCGATGCGCATGCGCAGCAGCGGTTGGATGAATTGAAACAAGGATTGACGCGCGTGCGGATGGAAGTGGAATGAAGTGGCTCGGCTCGGGGATGCAGGCCCGGTTCCTGCTGGCGATGGGCGGAGCGATGGTCGTGGTGGTCGCCATTCTGGCGGTGCTGCTGGGGCGCCAGACGGCGATGCAGAGCGAGGTGCGCACCCTCAGCGGTGGCGTCATCCATGAATTGTTCGACCGCAGCGTGCGCAGCCGCGGCGAGGCGATGGCGCGCGAGTTGTCCGATGCGCTGGCCAACCCGCTGTATTACCGCGACCTGGACCAGGTCGGCGTGCTGGTGCGCAGCACGGCGCGACAGCCGGTGGTGCGCTATGTACTGGTGTTCGACGAGCGCGGCCGGCTGGTGCACGACGGCTCGGTCGAGGTCCCGGGATTCGGCCAGCCGATGGGCGATCCCCTGGCACCCAAGGCTGCGGCGGCGCAGGCCTTGCTGGTGCAGGAATCGCCGAAGGTGCTGGACAACACGATGCCGATCATGGTCGGCAACCAGCGCATCGGCGGCGTCCGCGTCGGCATGGCGCTGGACGAAGTACAGCAACGCGAGCAGGCGGCCAACGCCACCCTTGGCGAGCGCCTGCAACTGGTCGGCAGCCGCCACCTGGGTTGGTTGCTGCTGATGCTGGGGTTGCTGGTGGTGATCGGCGTGGTGGTGATCCTGTACGTGCAGCGCACGCTGGTCGCGCCGATCCGCGATCTGGCCGCGGCCGCGCGCCGCATCGAGGCCGGTGACTACCAGACGCCCCTGGCCGAGAACACCCGTGACGACGAAGTGGGTGAGCTGGTGCGCGGCTTCGCCCGCATGCGCGATGCGATCGCCCGCCATGACCGTGAAGTGCGGCGCATGGCCTATACCGACGCGCTGACCGGGCTGACCAACCGGCTGGCATTCCGCGAAGCGCTGGACCATCGGCTGATGGCCGCGCGTGCCGCCAATCACCGGTTGGGCCTGCTGTTCGCCGACATCGACGATTTCAAGCGGGTCAACGACACGCTTGGCCATGAGGCCGGTGACGAGGCGTTGCTGCAGTTCGCACAGCGCATCGGCCGCGCCGTTGCGGAGGCAGGCGGCGACGAGGCCCTGCTGGCCCGCTTCGGCGGTGACGAGTTCGTGATCCTGGTGGGCGACGGTGATGTGGCCGCCAACGCGCGGCTGCTGGCCGAAGTGCTGGTGCGCGAGCTGGGCAGGCCGCTGGTGGTGCAGGGCAGGGAGCTGTTCCTGGGCACCTCGATCGGCGTGACCCTGTTCCCCGACGATGCGGCCGATGCGACCACCCTGTTGAAAAACGGCGACATCGCCATGTACCAGGCGAAGATGGCCGGCAAGAACTGCTATCGCTACTACAGCCGGGCGATGGACCACGCGGTCGAACGTCGCGTGCATATGGAACAGGAGCTGCGCGGGGCCTGGGAGCGCGGCGAACTGCGCCTGGCCTACCAGCCGATCTTCCGCATGCGCGACCGCCGCATGGTCGGCGTCGAAGTGCTGCTGCGCTGGCAGCATCCGACCCTGGGCACGATTCCGCCATCGGTGTTCATCGAGGTGGCCGAGCAGAGTGGTCTGATCGAGATCATCGGCCCGAAAGTACTGCGTGCGGCCTGCATGGAGGCCTCGCAGTGGCCGCGCGGGGCGGCCGGCGACGACCTGTTCGTGTCGGTGAACGTGTCACCGCGGCAGCTGCGCGGCGGCGAACTGCCGGCGCTGGTCGCGCAATGCCTGCATGAGTCCGGGCTGCCAGCGTCGCGCCTGCATCTGGAGCTGACCGAGACCGCGGTGATCGGTGACGAGATGGTCGCCGCGCAGCTGCTGGACAAGCTGCACCGCACCGGCGTGAAGGTATGGCTGGACGACTTCGGCACCGGCTTCTCCGGGCTCAGTCATCTGCGCCAGGTGCCGGTGGACGGCGTGAAGATCGACAAGAGCTTCGTGGCCGACATGCAGCGTGATCCCGACGACCTCGCATTGACCACGGCGATCATCGCCATGGCCCACGCGCTGGGCATCACGGTGGTGGCCGAGGGCATCGAGCAGCAGGCGCAGTTCGAACTGCTGGCGCAGCGCGGCTGCGATCTGGGGCAGGGCTACTGGCTGAGCCACCCGGTCACCGCCACCGAAGTGGTGCGGATGATCGAATCGGGCGTTTGACCGATTGACGTTGTGCCGTGGGTCATCCCTTTTCCGCAGTAAAAGGGATGACCCACGCTACGGAATTACACCGGGCGCTTGCTCGGGTCGCCGGGCAGTTCGCGCACCAGCTTCGGGACCAGATAGCCGGACAGGCGCGCGGTCAACCCGGCAATCAATGCCTTGGCCCGGGTGTCGTCCACTTCGAAGTGGGCCACGCCCTCGACCCGGTCCAGCTGGTGCAGGTAATAGGGCAGCACGCCGGCGGCGAAGCTGCGCTCGCTCAGGTCCTGCAGGGCCTGCACGCTGTCGTTGACCCCGCGCAGCAATACCGCCTGGTTCAGCAGCTGGGCGCCGATGCCGCGCAGGCGCGCCATCGCCGCGTCCACGCTGGCATCGAATTCATTGGCATGGTTGGCGTGGACCACGATGGCCAGCGGCCACGGCAGGCTGCCCAGCCAAGAGACCAGTTCATCGTCCACGCGCTCGGGCAGCACGATCGGCAGCCGGGTATGGATGCGCAGGCGGCGGATATGCGGGATCGCGCGCAGGGCGTCGGTCAGCTCGGCCAGCTTGTGCGTGGCCAGCGACAGCGGGTCACCGCCGGACAGGATCACCTCGTCGATGTCCGGGTCGGCGGCGATGGCGGCTACGGCTTCCTGCCAGCCACCCTTGGCGGCGTTCTCCGCGCCATAGTCGAAGTGGCGGCGGAAGCAGTAGCGGCAGTTGATCGCACAGCTGCCCGTCGCCACCAGCAGGGCGCGGCCACGGTACTTCTGGATGACGCCGGTGGCCTTCTTGGCGGCACCATCACCCACCGCATCGAAGCTGAACCCGGGCGCCGGGCGCATTTCCTCGTCGATCGGCAGCACCTGCCGCAGCAGCGGATCGGCCGGATCGCCCTTGCGCATGCGGGCCACGAACCCCTCCGGCACGCGCAGCGCGAACTGGGCCATGGCCGCTTCGGAGACGCCCAGTGCCGCCGGGTCCAGCTGCAGCCGGGCCAGCAGCGCCTGCGGGTCGCGCAGTGCCTGGCGCCAGAGCTGCTGCCAACGCGCGGGCGCGCCTGGCGACTGGGGCCGGGGGAAGGCGGAAAGCTGCATGGAGAGGGGGCCTGCGGTTATCATGGGGGCAGAAAAACAGTCGCCCACCGGCACCCGGTGGGCTTTCCATTCTAACGGCTCGCCGCACCCGCGGCGTTTTTGCCACTCAGGAGTTTACGCATGGCCAGCTACGGCATGAACGACGTCAAGAACGGGATGAAGATCCTGGTCAACAACCAACCGGCCGTCATCATCGACACCGAATACGTCAAGCCGGGCAAGGGCCAGGCCTTCACCCGCGTGAAGTACCGCCTGATCAAGGACGGCCGTACCCAGGAAGTGACCATGAAGTCGACCGACTCGCTGGATGCAGCCGACGTCGTCGATACCGACATGAACTTCATGTACAGCGACGGCGAGTACTGGCACTTCATGGACCCGGAATCCTTCGAGCAGGTCCAGGCCACCAAGGCCGGCATGGGCGGCGCCGAGAAGTGGCTGAAGGGCGAGGAGTCCTGCGTGGTCACCCTGTGGAACGGTGAGCCGATCTTCGTGCAGCCGCCGAACTTCGTCGAGCTGAAGATCACCGAAACCGATCCGGGCGTCCGTGGCGACACCTCGGGCGGCGGCGGCAAGCCGGCCACCCTGGAAACCGGCGCCGTGGTCCGCGTGCCGCTGTTCGTGAACCAGGACGAAGTGATCCGCGTCGACACCCGTTCGGGCGAATACTCCGCACGTGTCAAGTAATCCGGCGCAGCCGGATTACGGTAGTGCCGGCCGCTGGCCGGATACGCGCCATCGCGTTCGCGCTGGCGCTCCCATGATCTGCTTCGGCAGATCATGGGCCCCCGCTTCACGGGTCTCCAGACCCCGCCGCTTCGCGGCAGCCCCTGACTCAGGGGCGTGTCCCCCAGAAGTATCTCGCCGCCCCCCAGCCAGTGAGTCCGCATGAGCGATAGCCCGCACCTCCCCGAAGCCTGCGACCTGCTCATCGAAGCCGGTTACGTCGTTCCGATCGAGCCGCATGCGGTGGTGCTGGAAGACCATGCCGTTGCCGTGCGTGGCAGCGAGATCGTGGCCATCCTGCCGCGTGCCGAGGCGCGCGCACGGTTCCGCGCCACCCAGGTGGTCAGCCGCCCCGAGGCGGCGCTGATGCCGGGCCTGGTCAATGCGCACACGCACAACCCGATGACCCTGCTGCGCGGCGTCGCCGACGACCTGCCGCTGATGACCTGGCTGCAGCAGCACATCTGGCCGGTGGAAGCGGCGGTGATCGGCCCCGAATTCGTCGCCGACGGCACCACCCTGGCCATCGCCGAGATGCTGCGCGGCGGCACCACCTGCGCCAACGAGAACTACTTCTTCGGCGATGTGCAGGCCGCCGTCTACAAGAAGCATGGTTTCCGCGCGCTGGTCGGCGCGGTCATCATCGATTTCCCCACCGCTTGGGCCAAGACCGACGACGAGTACTTCGCCAAGGCCGGTGAACTGCATGACCAGTGGCGCACCGATCCGCTGATCGGCACCGCGTTCGCGCCGCATGCGCCGTATACGGTCAACGATGCCAACTTCGAGCGGGTGCGGATGCTGTCCGACCAGCTCGACATGCAGGTGCACCTGCACACCCACGAGACCGCGCAGGAGATCAACGATTCGATCAGGCTGCACGGCCAGCGCCCGCTGGCGCGGCTGGATCGCCTCGGCCTGGTCAACGACCGCCTGATCGCGGTGCACATGACCCAGCTGACTGATGCGGAAATCCACCTGTGCGCCGAGCGTGGCGTCAGCGTGGTGCATTGCCCGGAATCGAACCTGAAGCTCGCCTCCGGTTTCTGCCCGGCCTGCGCCCTGCAGCGCGCCGGCGTGAACCTGGCGATCGGCACCGACGGCTGCGCCAGCAACAACGACCTGGACATGTTCAGCGAGAACCGCACCGCGGCGATTCTGGCCAAGGCCGTGGCCGATGACGCCACCGCGCTGGACGCGGCGACCACGCTGCGCGCGTCCACCCTGGGCGGTGCCCGCGCGCTGGGCTTCGGCGAGCGCATCGGTTCGATCGAAGTCGGCAAGCAGGCCGACCTGGTCTGCGTCGACCTGTCCGCACTGGAAACCCAGCCGCTGCACAACGTGCTGTCGCAGCTGGTGTACGCCACCGGCCGCCAGCAGGTCAGCGACGTCTGGATCGCCGGCAAGCCGAAGCTGGTGCAGCGCGAGCTGGTCGGCATGGACCTGCCGGGCATCATCGCCAACGCGCGCCAGTGGCGCGAGCGCATCCGTCATATCCGCGCCTGAACCCCGGCGCCGCAAGGACTCCCTCATGACTGCCCCCCACGCTTCCTCCAATTTCGATCAGGCCGAGCTGGACAAGTTCGCCGCGCTGGCCAACCGCTGGTGGGACGCTGACGGCCCGCAGAAGCCGCTGCATGCGCTGAACCCGGTGCGCCTGAAATACGTGGCCGACCGCGTTCCGCTGCGCGGCGCACGCGTACTCGACATCGGTTGCGGTGGCGGCCTGTTGAGCGAAGCGCTGGCCCAGGCCGGCGCCGACGTCACCGCCATCGACCTGGCCCCGGAGCTGGTCAAGGTCGCGCGCCTGCATGCGCTGGAAAGCGGCGCCAAGGTCGATTACCGGGTGCAGGCCGCCGAGGACCTGGCCGCCGAGCAGCCGGGCAGCTTCGATGTGGTGACCTGCATGGAAATGCTGGAGCACGTGCCGGACCCGGGCGCGATCATCGAGGCCTGCAAGCGCCTGCTGAAGCCGGGCGGCCACCTGTTCCTGTCGACCATCAACCGCACCGCTGCCGCCTTCGCAGTGGCGATTGTCGGTGCCGAGTACGTGGCGCGGCTGCTGCCCAAGGGCACGCACCACTACCAGGAATTCATCAAGCCGGCCGAGCTGGCGCGCTGGCTGCGCGAGGCCGATGTGCAGCTGGTGGATGTCAGTGGCATGGCTTACGAGCCGTGGCGCAACCATGCCCGCCTGAGCAGCCGCACCGACATCAACTACCTCGCCTACGCGGTCAAGCCGGCATGACCTCTGCTCGCTTCCCGCGCGCGGTGCTGTTCGATCTGGACGGCACCCTGCTGGACAGCGCGCCGGACTTCGTCGCCACCTGCGATGCGATGCTGGCCGAGCGTGGACGCGCACCGGTCGATCCGGCGCAGCTGCGGCCGGTGGTCTCCAAGGGCTCGCGTGCGATGGTCGGGGCCGCGTTCCCGGACCTGGATGCCGCTGCGCGCGATGCACTGATCCCGGAATTCCTGCAGCGCTATGAAGCGTTGATCGGCCAGCACGCCGTGTTGTTCGATGGCGTGGCGGGCATGCTCGCCGCGCTGGATGAGGCCGGTACGGTGTGGGGCATCGTCACCAACAAACCCGAGTACCTGGCGCGCCTGATCCTGCCGCAGCATGGCTGGCAGCAGCGCTGCGCGGTGCTGGTCGGCGGTGACAGCCTGGCCGAACGCAAGCCGCACCCGCTGCCGCTGCTGCACGCCGCGCAGGCGATTGCCGTTGCCGCCGAAGACTGCGTGTACGTGGGTGACGACGAGCGCGACATCATCGCCGCGCGTGCCGCGGCCATGCCGTCGGTGGCAGCGCTGTGGGGCTACCGCCTGCACAGCGACGACCCGCTGGCCTGGCAGGCCGACGTGCTGGTCGAGAACGCCGAACTTCTGCAACTGGCCAGTCTCTGGCCGACCCGGCCGGCAGCCCCGGCCCAGCCGTAAGGAATCACGTAGTGAGCAGTACCGCGCTGGACAGTTTCCTCGACAAGTGGCGCAGCCGTTGGCCGGAATGGTCGGTGGCCGCCCCGTTCGTGGCCGAATCGCAACGCGAGCTTGCCGTGGCGTGGTTCGCGCTGCTGCAGGAGTTCGACGACATGCTCAATACCGGCGGCGATCCGCTGCCGGCCGATGCCAAGCTGGCATGGTGGGGCGAGGAACTGCGCAGCTGGGCCGGGCATCGTTCGCGCCATCCACTGGGCCGTCTGCTGGAGCCGGTGCGTGCGCCGTGGGCGCAGCTGGCCGAGGCCCTGCCGGATCTGGTTGAAGCGCGCACGGTAGCGCTGGATGCGGCCAGCGCCGAGCGTGCGCTGGCCAACTACGCTGAAGCCGTGGCTGCGGTCGAGGCGGCCTTGTTCGCGGACAAGCCGCGCACCGGTGCCGGTCGCGCGGTGCAGTTGCAGACCCTGGCCCAGCGCCTGCAGGACGCCGGCGTGGCCGGTGTACCGCGCAGCCTGCTGGACGGTGATGCCAGCACGGCTGCACAGCGCTGGGCGCAGCATCTGTTGAAGGGCTGGGGCACGCGCGTGCCCGGCCCGCGACCGCGCCGTGTGTGGTCCAGCCTGGCGCGCGCCCGCGTTGCCGCGCAGGCCGCAGGCAAGCCGATTGAAGCGACCCCGGTGCGCACCTTGTTGCGCGTGTGGTGGGCTGCGCGCGGTTGATCGATCGGCGCTGTTGACTGCTTCTGGTGGGTGCGGACCTTGGTCCGCACGCTCTGTGAGGTTGTGCGACCAAGGTTGGCACCCACCCAAGCGCATTGCGCGCGTTACTTGCGTTCCAGTACCAGCAGCGGATCGATACGGGTATCGAACCAGTTCATGCCCCAGTGCAGGTGCGGGCCGGTGGCACGGCCGGTGGCGCCGACCGCGGCGATCACCTGGCCTTGTTCCACACGGTCGCCAACTTTTACGTCGATGCGCGACAGGTGCAGGAAGTTGGAGCTGACCCCGAAACCGTGGTCGAGCAGCAGCGTACCGCCGGTCAGGTACAGGTCCGGCCCGGCGAAGGTGACGATGCCGGCGGCCGGTGCCTTCACCGGGGTGCCGGTCGGTACCGCGATGTCCATGCCGGAATGACCGGCACCGGGCTGCCCGTTGTACACGCGGGCATTGCCGAAGCGACCGCTGATGCGGCCCTGCACCGGCCAGATGAAGGTCTGGGTGAAGTCGGTGCGGTCGTCATCGCGGGCACGCGCGGCGGTCACCTGCGCCTGTTCGCGCTTGATCCGCTCGGCAATCGCCGGCGGCGGATTGACTGTCTTCGGCGGCACGCCGTTGACCCGCTCGGTGGGCCAGTCGCGCGGCGTCACCGCAATGGTCGCGGTCTCGCTGCCACCATCGGGGCGCTGCACCTGCACGCGCAATGGTCCCTTCTCGTCGCGGCCGATGCCGAACACCACGCTGCCGTAGCCGCTCACCCGCAGCTGGCGACCGGCGTACTGCACGCGGCTGCCGGCGGGCACCTTGCCGATCACCAGTGCGCCCTGCGACGCACTGGCCGGGAACACCACGCGGCTGTCGATCAGGCTGCCGATGCCATCCTGCGCGTGAGCCGACGGTACGCTGAGCAGGGGTGCCGCCAGCAGCAGCGCCCCGGTAAATAGAGCCGCGCGCATCAGCGGTCGTAGGTCATGCGCTGGCCGGCGGGCTCGCCCACCAGTTTGCTGCCGTCCCACACCAGCTGGCCGTTCACCCAGGTGGAGGCCACGCGCGAACGGAAGGTCGTGCCTTCGAACGGCGACCAGCCGCACTTGGACAGCACGTCCTCGCGCTTGACGGTGAACGGCACGTCTTCCACAAGCACCAGGTCGGCGAAGTAGCCTTCGCGCAGGAAGCCGCGTTCTTCCACGTCGAACAACTGTGCCGGCGCGTGGGCGAATTTCTGCACCACCTGTTCGCGGGTCAGCTTGCCTTCGTGCACGCGCTCCAGCGCGGCCACCAGCGCGTACTGCACCAGCGGCAGGCCCGACGGTGCCTGCACGTACGGCTTCTGCTTCTCTTCCCAGGTGTGCGGCGCGTGGTCGGTGGCCAGCACGTCCAGCACGTCGTCGGCCAGCGCAGCGGTGATCGCCTCGCGGTCGGACACTTCCTTGATGGCCGGGTTGCACTTGATCAGGTTGCCCTTGGTCGCATAGTCCGGGCGCGCGAAGTGCAGGAAGTGCACGCAGGTCTCGGCGGTGATCTGCTTGCGGCTGCCGTCGGCGCGGATCAGCGGGCCCTTCTCGAACAGCGCCAGCTCGTCGGCGGTGGAGATGTGCAGCACATGCAGGCGGGTGCCGTGCTTGCGCGCCAGCGACATCGCCAGGCGGGTCGACTTGATGCAGGCCTCGCGCGAACGGATGTCCGGATGCATGTCAGGGGTCAGCGCATCGCCGTACTTTTCCTGGAAGGCCTTCAGGTTGGCATCGATCATCGGCGTGTCTTCGCAGTGCGTGATGATCGGGGTCGGGCATTCGCGGAAGATCGCATCCAGCGTTTCCGGGTTGTCCACCAGCATGTTGCCGGTCGAAGCACCCATGAACACCTTCACGCCCGGGGCCTTCTTCGGATCCAGGGCACGGATCGCGTCGAGGTTGTCATTGCTGGCGCCGTGGTAGAAGCCATAGTTGGCCCAGGCTCGGCCGCGCGCGAGCTCGTACTTGGCTTCCAGGATGGTCGAATCCAGCGTCGGCGGGTTGGTGTTGGGCATGTCCATGAAGCTGGTCAGGCCACCGGCCACGGCCGCGGCCGATTCGCTGGCGATGTCGCCCTTGTGGGTCAGGCCCGGTTCGCGGAAGTGCACCTGGTCATCGATCATGCCGGGCAGCAGCCAGCGTCCGGCCGCATCCACCACCTGCTCGCCGTCGCGCGGCGCCAGCCCGCTGCCGATCTGCGCGATGCGGCCGTTCTCGATGCGCAGGTCGCCGTCGAAGGTGCGGCCTTCGTTGACCATCCGGGCGTTGGTGATGAGGGTGGAGGACATGTCAGTGTTTTCCTGTGCAACGGCAAGAGGGGGCGTTGGGAGACTCGGGCACGGGGTCGAAGCCGCCGGGATGGAACGGGTGGCAGCGACCGAGCCGGCGTGCAGCCAGCCAGCTGCCGCGCAGCGGGCCGTGCCGCGAGATGGCTTCCATCGCGTATTCAGAACAGCTCGGCACGAAACGGCAGCGTGGCCCCAGCAAGGGGCTGATGAAGCGCTTGTAGAAGCGCAGCAGGGCAATGAGCAGGCGCGAGATCACCCAGTCATCTTATGCCAGTTGGCATGAAGGCCGCATTTGTGCAGGATGGGCCGTTGGTCGCATGTCGCCGATGGCCTGCGACCGGTACCAGCACCTGCGGGTGCTGGCCAGGTTCCGTACCGCGCAAGGCGGTCCGTGTTCGTCGGACTGCCTCCAAGGGCGCCTTGACTCCAGGACTGAATGGAGCAGGGTGCCGAGGTTGCTGCTGCGGGTCGGGTAGGCTATAAAGGCCCGCTTTCCCGGGCCCCGGGGAATCCAAGGAAGAGCGTTTCGTGGCTGCTAAAAAAACTGCAAAGAAGGCCGCAACGGCCGCCAAGAAAACCGCCAAGCCTGTTGTGAAGAAGTTGGCGGCAAAGCCCGTTGCCAGGAAACCGGCCAGCAAGCCGGCGACCAAGGCAGCGTCCTCGCAACCGGCGGCCAGGAAGGCCACCGCAAAGAAAACGCCGGTCAAGGCAACCAAGCCGGTGGCGAAGAAGGCTGCTGCGCCCGCCAAGGCCAAGCCTGCCGCTGCCAGCAAGAAGGCGCCGGTGGTGAAGAAGGCCGCCAGCAAGGCCGCGCCGGTGAAGAAGGCTGCCGCCAAGCCAGTGGCGAAGAAGGCAGCAACCAAGCCGGCGCCGAAGGCGGTGGTGAAGAAGGCTGCAGCCAAGCCGGTCGCCAAGCCCGCAGCAAAGAAGGTCGCTGCGGCCAAGCCGGTCGCCACGCCTGCCGCTGTAAAGAAGGTTGCCAAGAATGTTGCCGCGCCGGCCGTAAAGCCGACCCCGGCCCCAGTAGTGAAGTCCGCACCGAAGCCTGCTGCCAAGCCGGCTCCGGCCAAGCCTGTCCCGGCCAAGACCGTGGCAGTGGCAGCAGCCCAACCGGCCTCCAAGCCGGCCCCGGCCGCCGCTCCTGCCGCCTCGAAGGCCCCGCAATCCAAGAATCCCGTGCCCGTTTCGAAATCGCCTGCCAAAACCGCCGTGAAATCCGATTCCGCCCCGAAGACCGTGTCGCGCCCTGTCGGCAAGGTTGCCGTGGCCGTCGCCGCCCGCTCGGCGGCACCGGCCCCGCGCAGCAAGTACAAGGTGGTCGAGTACAAGACCGACGAGGCCACCGGCCGCCCGATCCTGCCGGCTGGCTACAAGCCGTCCTCGGAAGAGGAATACATGAGCCCGCTGCAGCAGGAGTACTTCCGCCAGCGCCTGCAGAACTGGCGCGCGGACCTGGTGGAAGAGTCCAAGCAGACCATCGAGAACCTGCGCGAGGAAGTGCGTGATATCGGCGACGAAGCCGAGCGTGCGACCCGCGAGACCGAGAATTCGCTGGAACTGCGTACCCGCGACCGCTACCGCAAGCTGATCGGCAAGATCGACAGCACCCTCAAGCGCCTGGAAGCAGGCGACTACGGCTACTGCGTCGACACCGGCGAAGAGATCGGCCTGGAGCGCCTGGAGGCGCGCCTGACCGCCGAGCGCACCATCGACGCCCAGGAGCGTTGGGAGCACCTGCAGAAGCAGCAGGGCGACTGATTCCCGCTCGTTGTATGGTCATGCAGAAAACCCGGCCTTGGCCGGGTTTTTTGTTGGGGGATCGTTGGTAAGCGACCGTGGCTGGCACGGGCAGTTGTGGCCGTTGACTTGGGTCCGCCTTGTAGCGAGCCGAGCACCGCAGGGGAATCGGGGGCGAAGAGGCGCCGCTGTTTGAGCGCAGCGAGTTCGGCGCCGTCCCCTGATTCACCGAGGAGCGCAGGGCACCGGTGCGCAGCACCGGCTCGCGGATGGCGGCGCGTTTCTTTGGTTACTTTCTTTGCGCGCGCAAAGAAAGTGACAAACCCATTCATCGAGGGAAAGTGACGTGGCCAGTCAAACGCCCGGCGCCGCCGAACGCGCTCTCCGCAGGGTCACTGCAGATCACGCAAATTCAGTTTCCGCAGCGTCGGGTTCTTCCACGCGGTGATCCCGGCCACGCTCAGCACCGCAAACCCACCCAGCACCACTGCAGGCACCAGCCCCAGCAGACGGGCCATCGTGCCGGCATAGAACGCGCCCAGCTCGTTGGACGAACTGATGAAGATGCCGTTGATCGACGACACCCGTCCGCGCATTTCTTCCGGCGTGGCCAGCTGCAGGATGGTCGAGCGGATCACCACCGAGACGCCATCGAAGGCCCCATAGAACAGCAGGATCAGCGCCGACAGCCAGAAGTGCTGCGACAGGCCGAAGCCGATCACGCACAGGCCGAACCCCGCCACCGCGAACAGCAACACGCGGCCGGCATTGCGGTGCAGCGGGTGGCGGGCCAGCCACAGGCCCACGCACACCGAACCGAGCGCCGGCATCGCGCGCAGGATGCCCAGGCCTTCGGGGCCGTGGTGCAGGATTTCGTGCAGGAAGGCCGGCAGCATCGCCACCACGCCGCCCAGCAGCACCGAGAACATGTCCAGCGCCATCGCGCCGACCATGATCCGGTTGCCGACCACGAATCGCGCGCCTTCGGCGATGCTCTTGAAGATCGGCGCGGCCGGACCGGTGTGCACCGGCTCCTCCACTTTCAGCGTGGCCAGGCAGGCCATCGCCACCAGCGCAAAGGCCGTAGCCACCGCGTAGGACAGGCCCTTGCCGCCGAAGCCAACCAGCACGCCGCCCAGCGCCGGGCCGGCCACCATGCCGGCCTGGAACACCACCGCGCCGAGGCCGGCGCCGCGCGCGAACTGATCGCGGGCCAGCACGCGGGCGAACAGTGCGTTGTAGATGGGCGAAAGAAACGCACGGACCATGCCGGTCAGGGCGATGGCCGCATAGATGGGCCATACGCCCTCGAACGGCAGCCAACCCGTCGCAACGCCGGTCAGCACCAGCGCCGTGGCGATCAGCCCGGAACAGGCGACCATGCCCAGCCGACGGCGCGGCAGGTGGTCGACCAGATAGCCGGCGAACGGCGCCACGCAGAAGAACGGCAGCACCTCGGCCAGGCCGACCAGGCCCAGCGAGAACGGATTGCGGGTGACTTCGTAGATGTGCCAGCCGACGGTGACCGCCACCACCTGGTAGGACAGCATCGCGAAGATGCGGTAGGCCAGCAGCTTGGCGAAACCGGGCCGGGACAGCAGGCCCAGCGCGGTGTCTTCGGCTGTGGCAGGCTCGCTCACGACGGGTCGCGCTGCAGCTGGGCCTGCGCGGTCTCGCGGATGAAGGCCAGCATCGCCGCCACGCCGTTGCTGCGGGTGGGGGAGAGGTGACGGGCCAGGCCGATGTCCTGGATGTAGCTGGGCTCGGTGTCCAGGATTTCCTGTGCCGAGCGCCCGGAGTACACGCGCAGGGCCAGGAAGATCAGGCCGGAAACGATGGCCGAATCACTGATGGCATGGAAGCGCAGCGACTGCGCGTTGCCTTCCGGCACGATCCAGACCATCGACTGGCAGCCGAGCAGGCGGTGCTCTTCGGTCTTCCATTCGTCCGGGAAGGCGGGCAGCTTGCGGCCGAGGTCGATCAGGTACTGGTAGCGCTCGGACCAGTCGCCGAAGAAGCCGAATTCCTCGGCGATGGCGGTCTGGGCCTCGGCGGCGGTAGGTTCAAGCGGGAACGGGGAGTCGGTCACAACAGTCTCTACAGTGGGGGCGTGGCCGGCGGGCCGGCCACGGGGCAGGGCAGGTCAGCCGCGCTTGCGCGACCAGCGCACGCCCTGCGGGGTGTCTTCCAGCACGATGCCTTCGGCGGCCAGCTGGTCGCGGATGGCATCGGAACGGGCGAAATCACGCGCTTTCTTGGCCGCAGCACGCTCGTCGATCAGGCCCTGGATGCGGGCATCGTCGCCGTCATCGCCCGCAGCGGTACCGAACCACTGCGCCGGATCGGCCTGCAGCAGGCCCAGCGCCAGGCCGGCGCCGAGCAGCTCGCCCTTCAGCCGTGCCTGTTCGGCCGGGTCGGTGGCGCGGCGTGCATCGGCGGCGATGCGGGCCACTTCGGCCAGTGCCTGCGGGGTGTTCAGGTCGTCATCCAGGGTCGCCTCGACGCTGGCCGGGATCACCGCGCTGGCTTCGATCGACGCCAGCTCGCGCAGCGTGCCGTACAGGCGGTCCAGGGTGCGCACCGACTGCTCGATCAGGCCATCGGACCAGTCCAGCGGCTGCCGGTAATGGGCCGACAGCAGGGCCAGGCGCAGCGCTTCCGGCGGATGCTGGCGCACCAGGTCGTGTACGCGCTCGATGTTGCCCAGCGACTTGCTCATCTTGGCGCCGCCGAAGTTGAGCATGCCGTTGTGCAGCCAGTAGCGGGCAAAGATCCTGCCGCCATGCGCGCATTCGCTCTGCGCGATCTCGTTCTCGTGGTGCGGGAACTGCAGGTCGACACCGCCGGCATGGATGTCGATGGTCTCGCCCAGATGGGCGGCCGCCATCGCCGAGCATTCGATGTGCCAGCCCGGGCGGCCGCGGCCCCAGGGCGATTCCCAGCCGGGCAGGTCGTCGCTGGACGGCTTCCACAGCACGAAATCGCCCGGATCACGCTTGTAGGGGGCGACATCGACGCGGGCGCCGGCCAGCATCTCTTCCGGATCGCGTCGCGAGAGCTTGCCGTAGCCGTCGAAGCTGGCCACCGCGAACAGCACATGGCCTTCGGCGGCATAGGCATGACCATTGGCGATCAGCTGCTCGATCATGGTGATGATCTGCGGCATGTGCGCAGTCACTTCCGGCTCGATGTCCGGCGGCACCACGCCCAGCGCGGCCATGTCTTCACGGTAGGCGGCGGCGAACCTGTCGGTGATGGTGCTGATCGGCACCCCCTGCTCGCGTGCAGCGGTGTTGATCTTGTCGTCCACGTCGGTGATGTTGCGCGCGTAGCGCAGGCCACCGAAACGCCGCCGCAGCAGATCGGCCAGCACCCCGAACACCACCGGGCCACGGGCGTTGCCGATATGCACGTAGTTGTAGACCGTGGGGCCGCACACATACAGGGTCGGACAGGCCGGATCGAGCGGGGTAAACGGTTCGAGCTGGCGAGTCAGGTTGTTGTGCAGGCGCAGGGTCATGGGGCTGTGGCTGGGGGGCAAGCCTGTGATTTTAGAACGTGTCGGCCCGCTTTGGGGCGCCGATTGCCACCGGTGGACGCCGGCTCCACCCAAGGTGGGGTGGGCAGGAGCGGCGTGGACGGGTAATGTTCAGCCCCTTGCGCTCGTCACTGCCTACACTATTGCCGTGTCCTTGCTCCCGTCGCCACTGAAATCCACCGCGTTGCTGACCCTGGCCTGCCTGTCGGCGACGGCCGCCGTGGCCCAGGCGCAGGAGGCCGAGCCGCGCAACCGGGTGGTGATCGTCGAGAACGTGAAGTTCGACTATGCGCAGGTGCTGAACGTCGAGCCGGTGTTCCAGACCCTGCGCGCGACCCGCACCGAGGAGCATTGCGAGCCGATCTCGACCCGCACCCTGGCCCCGGTCAACGTCACCGGTGAAGAGCCGGTCGAGGACAAGGGCCGGATCAGCCGCTTCTGGGACTCGGTGCGCTCGATGTTCAAGCGCAGCGATGAAGAGGTCTCCGAGGAGACCGCCGCCGAGACGCCTGCCCCGGCACCGGCCAACAACGGCCCGATGCTGACCCGCGACTGCCGCATCGTGCCGGTCGGGCGTGAATTCCGCCGGCCGATCGCCTATGACGTGGATTACGTCTACAAGGGCACCAAGTACCGGTCGCGCCTGCCGGAAGACCCCGGCAACCGGCTGAAGATCCGGGTTTCGATCACCCCCTGGGTCGGCCCCGAGCAGGGCGCCGCCGGTAATCCCTGATTCTGCGACCCCGGCCCCTTGCGTCGGCCCCGGCCGCATGCAAAGATTGGCGGCCATGAAGCTCACCGACTTCCAGCACGACAGCAGCGCAGCCCGGCAGGCGTCGGGCATGACCTCGCGTGCGCGTCGACCGGAACCCCACATCCTCGCTGGGTAACCGGAGCTTTCTGCTGTTCGTCCGAAAAAAACCCAGCCCGCCGGCTGGGTTTTTTCGTTTCCGCGCTTCAAAAATGCATGTGCTGAAAGCTGCAACTGCAACCTTTTCGATCCACCTTTGCTTCCTGCTTTTCCCTTCCACCGCGTCGAACCCGGCGCCGCCACGCAAGGAAAGATGATGTCCCCCAAGCACTTCCTGAACACCCAGGACTGGAGCCGCAGCGATCTTGACGCGCTGCTGACCCAGGCCGCGCTGTTCAAGCGCAACAAGCTCGGCGACCAGCTCAAGGGCAAGTCGATCGCGCTGGTGTTCTTCAACCCCTCCATGCGCACCCGCACCAGCTTCGAACTGGGCGCGTTCCAGCTCGGCGCCCACGCGGTGGTGCTGCAGCCGGGCAAGGATGCGTGGCCGATCGAGTTCAACCTCGGCACGGTGATGGACGGCGATACCGAGGAGCACATTGCGGAAGTGGCCAAGGTGCTGGGCCGTTACTGCGACATCATCGCCGTGCGTGCGTTCCCCAAGTTCATCGACTGGGCCTACGATCGCCAGGACATCGTCCTCAACAGCTTCGCCAAGTATTCGCCGGTGCCGGTCATCAACATGGAGACCATCACCCACCCGTGCCAGGAGCTGGCCCACGTCATGGCCCTGCAGGAGCACTTCGGCACCCAGGACCTGCGTGGCAAGAAGTACGTGCTGACCTGGACCTACCACCCCAAGCCGCTGAACACGGCCGTGGCCAACTCGGCACTGACCATCGCCACCCGCATGGGCATGGACGTGACCCTGCTGTGCCCGACCGCCGACTACATCCTCGACGATCGCTACATGGGCTGGGCCGAGCAGAACGTGGCCGAGAGCGGCGGTTCGCTGAAGATCAGCCATGACATCGACAGCGCCTACGCCGGCGCCGACGTGGTCTACGCCAAGAGCTGGGGCGCGCTGCCGTTCTTCGGCAACTGGGAGCCGGAGAAGCCGATCCGCGACCAGTTCAAGCACTTCATCGTGGACGAGCGGAAGATGGCACTGACCAACAACGGTGTGTTCAGCCACTGCCTGCCGCTGCGCCGGAACGTGAAGGCCACCGACGCGGTGATGGATTCGCCGCAGTGCATCGCCATCAACGAAGCCGAGAACCGCCTGCACGTGCAGAAGGCGATCATGGCGGCGGTTGCCGGGCGCTAGATCGAACAAGGGGTAGCGCCGACCGTTGGTCGGCTGCTCCCGCAGCGGCGCATCCAACATTCCAGCCGACCAACGGTCGGCTCTACCGAATTCCCATCCCCCAAGTGGACCTGACTCCCATGAGCAACAAAGACGTCGTTCTCGCCTTCTCCGGCGGCCTGGATACCAGCTTCTGCGTGCCGTACCTGCAGGAGCGCGGCTACAACGTGCACACCGTGTTCGCCGACACCGGCGGCGTGGATGATGAAGAGCGCGATTTCATCGAAAAGCGCGCCGCCGAACTGGGCGTGACCAGCCACGTCACCGTCAACGGTGGCCCGGCCATCTGGGAAGGCTTCGTCAAGCCGTTCGTGTGGGCCGGCGAAGGCTACCAGGGCCAGTACCCGCTGCTGGTCTCGGACCGCTACCTGATCGTCGATGCCGCGCTGAAGCGTGCCGCCGAACTGGGCACCAACATCATCGCCCACGGCTGCACCGGCATGGGCAACGACCAGGTCCGCTTCGACCTGGCCGTGAAGGCGCTGGGTGACTACCAGATCATCGCGCCGATCCGCGAGATCCAGAAGGAACACACCCAGACCCGCGCCTACGAGCAGAAGTACCTGGAAGAGCGCGGCTTCGGCGTGCGCGCCAAGCAGCAGGCCTACACCATCAACGAGAACCTGCTGGGCCTGACCATGTCCGGCGGCGAGATCGACCGTTGGGAAGCCCCGGGCGAGGGCGCTCGTGGCTGGTGCGCACCGCGCAGCGAGTGGCCGGAGCAGGCGCTGACCGTCACCCTGAAGTTCGTTGAAGGCGAAGCCGTTGAACTGAACGGCAAGGCGCTGCCGGGCGACCAGATCCTGGCCCAGCTCAACAAGCTGTTCGCCCCGTATGGTGTCGGTCGCGGCGTGTACACCGGCGACACCGTGATCGGCCTGAAGGGCCGCATCGTGTTCGAGGCCCCGGGCCTGGTCTCGCTGCTGGCCGCACACCGCGCGCTGGAAGATGCGGTGCTGACCAAGCAGCAGAACCGCTTCAAGCCGGACGTGGCGCGCAAGTGGGTGGAGCTGGTGTACGAAGGCTTCTACCACGACCCGCTGAAGACCGACATCGAAGCCTTCCTGAAGTCCTCGCAGGCCAAGGTGAACGGTGAAGTGGTGCTGGAAACCCGCGGTGGCCGCGTCGATGGAGTGGCGGTGAAGTCGCCGCACCTGCTCAACACCAAGGGTGCCACTTACGCGCAGTCGGCCGACTGGGGCGTGGAAGAGGCCGAAGGCTTCATCAAGCTGTTCGGGATGAGCTCCACTGTCTATGCGCAGGTCAATCGTGGTTGACCTGTGACGGGGTGCCGGCCGCTGGCCGGCGCCTCGCAACGTCGATGGAGGGTAGTGCCGGCCGCTGGCCGGCTCGTGGCACGGCTGGATCATTGCGGAGCCGGCCAGCGGCCGGCACTACCGATTTCGAACCCTACGGATATTCAGACACATGCTTGAACAGACGCTCGATCACCTGCAGGCCCTGGTGTCTTTCGACACCCGCAACCCGCCGCGTGCGATCACCACCGGTGGCATCTTCGATTACCTGCGCGCGAACCTGCCCGGCTTCAACGTCGAGGTGATCGACCATGGCGCGGGCGCGGTCAGCCTGTACGCCGTGCGTGGTACGCCGAAGTACCTGTTCAACGTGCACCTGGATACGGTGCCGGACTCGCCGCACTGGAGTGCGGACCCGCATGTGATGCGGCGCCTGGACGACCGCGTGGTCGGCCTGGGCGTGTGTGATATCAAGGGCGCGGCCGCTGCACTGGTGGCTGCGGCCAATGCCAGCGATGGTGATGCCGCGTTCCTGTTCTCCAGCGATGAAGAAGCCAACGATCCGCGCTGCATCGCCGCGTTCCTGGCCCGCGGCATTCCGTACGAAGCGGTGCTGGTGGCCGAGCCGACCATGAGCGAAGCGGTGCTGGCGCATCGCGGCATCAGCTCCGTGCTGATGCAGTTCGCCGGTCGTGCAGGGCACGCCTCGGGCAAGCAGGATGCGGCTGCCAGCGCGCTGCACCAGGCGATGCGCTGGGGCAACCGCGCGCTGGACCATGTGGAATCGCTGGCTTCGGCGCGCTTCGGTGGGCTGACGGGCCTGCGCTTCAACATCGGCCGCGTCGAAGGCGGGATCAAGGCCAACATGATCGCGCCCGCTGCCGAAGTGCGCTTCGGCTTCCGGCCGCTGCCGTCGATGAACATCGACGCGTTGCTGGCCACCTTCGCCGGTTTCGCCGAGCCGGAAGCGGCGGTATTCACCGAAACCTTCCGTGGCCCCAGCCTGCCGGCCGGCGACATCGCCGAAGCCGAGAACCGCCGCCTGCTGGCACGTGACGTGGCCGATGCGCTGGAACTGCCGATCGGCAACGCGGTGGACTTCTGGACCGAGGCCTCGCTGTTCTCGGCCGGTGGTTACACCACGCTGGTGTTCGGCCCGGGTGACATCGCCCAGGCCCACACCGCCGATGAGTTCGTGACGCTGGAGCAGTTGCAGCGCTACACCGACGCCGTGCACCGCATCATCGCCGCCGGCGCCTGATTCTTCCCTTTCCGACGAAACCGAAATGTCTCCTGCCCTCCAGCCCCATCGCCAGACCCGCCAGACCATCGTGCGCCTGCTTTCCAGCATGGCCAGCGCGAAGGAGATCAGCCAGTACCTCAAGCGCTTCTCGCAGCTGGATGCCAAGCGCTTCGCCGTGGTCAAGGTCGGCGGCGCGGTGCTGCGCGACGACCTCGACGCGCTGACCTCTTCGCTGTCGTTCCTGCAGGAAGTCGGGCTGACCCCGATCGTGCTGCACGGCGCCGGCCCGCAGCTGGATGCCGAACTGTCGGCCGCCGGCATCGAGAAGCAGACCGTGAACGGCCTGCGCGTGACCTCGCCGGAAGCGCTGGCGATCGTGCGCCGGGTGTTCCAGCAGTCCAACCTGCGGCTGGTCGAGGCGCTGCAGCAGAACGGCGCGCGCGCCACCTCGATCACCGGCGGCGTGTTCGAAGCCGAGTACCTGGATGTGGATACCTACGGCCTGGTCGGCGAGGTGAAGAAGGTCAACCTGGCACCGATCGAGGCCAGCCTGCGCGCCGGCTCGATCCCGGTCATTACCAGCCTGGGCGAGACCGCCGGCGGCCAGATCCTCAACGTCAACGCCGACTTCGCCGCCAACGAGCTGGTACAGGAACTGCAGCCGTACAAGATCATCTTCCTGACCGGCACGGGCGGCCTGCTGGACGAGGCGGGCAACGTGATCGATTCGATCAACCTGTCCACCGAGTACGACCACCTGATCGCGCAGCCGTGGATCCACGGCGGCATGAAGGTGAAGATCGAACAGATCAAGGATCTGCTCGACCGCCTGCCGCTGGAATCGTCGGTGTCGATCACGCGCCCGGCCGACCTGGCCAAGGAACTGTTCACCCACAAGGGTTCGGGCACGCTGGTGCGCAAGGGTGAAAAGGTGCTGCGCGCCACCGCCTGGAACGAACTGGACCTGCCGCGCCTGAAGGGCCTGATCGAATCCAGCTTCGGCCGCGCGCTGGTGCCGGACTATTTCGAGAAGACCAAGCTGTTGCGTGCCTACGTCAGCGAGAACTACCGCACCGCGGTCATCCTCACCGACGAGGCAGAGGGCGTGTACCTGGACAAGTTCGCCGTGCTCGACGACGCGCAGGGCGAGGGCCTGGGCCGTGCGGTCTGGAACGTGATGCTGGAGGAGACGCCGCAGCTGTTCTGGCGCTCGCGCCATGGCAACCCGATCAATCACTTCTACTACGCCGAATCCGACGGCTGCTACAAGCAGGACCACTGGAAGGTATTCTGGTTCGGTGCCGATGGCATCGACCGGATCAAGACCTATGTCGATCATTGCGCGCAGCGCACCCCGAGCCTGCAGGGCTGAGCAATGAGCAACCTCGATGCCTGGAACACGGTTCCCACCCTGCGCGGCCAGCACGTAACCCTGCAGCCGCTGCAGATGGAACACGTGCCCGGCCTGCGCGATGCGCTTGAAGGCAGCGGCCTGGACCAGCTCTGGTACACCCAGGTGCCGTCGCCGGAACAGGCCGAGACCTATGTGCGGGCCGCGCTGCAGGCGCAGAGCGAAGGCAAGGTGCTGCCGTTCGTGATCCGTGATGCGGCTGGCGGAATCGTTGGCAGTACCCGTTTCTATGACATGGATGCCGGTGTGCCGAAACTCAGCCTCGGCTACACCTGGTATGCGCCGCGCGTGCAGCGCACCGGTGCCAACACCGAAGCCAAGCTGTTGCTGCTGCAGCACGCCTTCGAAACGCTGGGCTGCATCAGCGTGGTGCTGGAAACCAGCTGGTTCAACGCCACCTCGCGCACTGCCATCGCCCGCCTCGGCGCCAAGCAGGATGGCGTGCTGCGCAACCACAAGCGGCATGCCGACGGCACGCCGCGCGACACCGTCATCTTCTCCATCATCGACGCGGAATGGCAGGGCGTGAAGCGCCACCTGCAGTACCGCCTGGACAGCCACGCATGAACGATTCGACCTTTACCCTTGGCATCGTCGGTGCCCGCGGCCATACCGGCGCCGAGCTGATCAAGCTGGTGGCCGCCCATCCGCGGCTGGAACTGGCTTTCGTCTCCTCGCGCGAGCGCGCCGGGCAGCGCCTGTCCGACCATCACCCGGAATTCCAGGGCGATCTGCAGTACGAGAACCTGGACGCCGACGCGGTGGCGGCCAAGGGTGTGGACGCAGTGATCCTGGCCCTGCCCAATGGCCTGGCCGCACCGTTCGTGGCTGCGCTGGAAGCGGCGAAGCCGGACACCGTCATCGTCGATCTCTCGGCCGACTATCGCTTCGACAACAGCTGGTACTACGGCCTGCCGGAGCTGACCCGCGGCCGCTGCAACGGCCAGAAGCACATCAGCAACCCGGGCTGCTATGCCACGGCGATGCAGCTGGCGGTGCATCCGCTGCTGGACCTGCTGGCCGGTCCGCCGCAGTGCTTCGGTGTCTCCGGCTACTCCGGCGCCGGTACCACGCCGTCGGACAAGAACAACGTCGAACTGCTGGCCGACAACCTGATGCCCTACGCGCTGACCAACCACGTGCACGAGCGGGAGGTGTCGGTGCAGCTGGGCGTGGCTGTTGAATTCATGCCACATGTCGCGCCGCATTTCCGGGGCATCACGCTTACCGCCAACCTGTGGCTGAACCGCGTGCAGACCCGCGAACAGATCGTCGAGCGCTTCCAGCAGGCCTATGCCGGCGAACCCCTGATCGACGTGGTGGATGAAGCGCCGTGGGTCAGTCGCATCGCCGGCCGCCACGGTGCCCAGGTCGGTGGCTTCACCCTGGCCCCGGGCGGCAAGCGGGTCGTCGTGGTGGCGACCCTGGACAACCTGCTCAAGGGCGCGGCCACCCAGGCCATGCAGAACCTCAACCTCGCGCTGGGCATCGACGAACTGATGTCCATCCCGCACTGAACACGCCTTCCGGAGCCCCCATGGCAGACCTTCTTTGGCAGAAGCCCGGCGTCGCTGTCGACGCCCAGATCCAGACCTTCCTCGCCGGCGACGACGTGATCCTCGACCGCGAGTTCTTCCTGCATGACATCGCCGCCAGCGCCGCACATGCACAAGGCCTGCAGCACATCGGCATCCTCAGTGCCGACGAGCTGGACGGCCTGCTGCGCGAACTGGAGGTGCTGGCGCAGGACTTCCGCGAAGGCCGCTTCGTGCTCGATACCCAGTATGAGGATGGCCACTCGGCGATCGAAGCCCGCCTGACCGGACGCCTCGGCGATGCCGGCCGCAAGATCCACACCGGCCGCAGCCGCAACGACCAGATCCTGGTCGCCACCCGCCTGTGGCTGAAGGAGAAGCTGCAGCGCGTGGCACAGCTCAGCGCCGAAGTGGCCAAGGTCGCGCTGGACCGCGCACAGGCCGAGAAGGACCTGCCGATTCCCGGCTACACCCACATCCAGCGCGCCGTAGTGTCCTCGGCCGGCATGTGGTGGGCGGGCTGGGCCGAGGCCTTCATCGACAATGCCATCCGCGCGCGTGACACCCATGCGCTGGTCGATGCCAATCCGCTCGGCACGGCTGCCGGCTACGGCGTGAACCTGCCGCTGGACCGCGAACACACCACGGCCGCGCTCGGTTTCGCGCGCATGCAGATCTCGCCGATCTACGCACAGCTGTCGCGCGGCAAGTTCGAGCTGGCCGCGCTGGAAGCGCTCGGTGGTGCCACGCTGGACCTGCGCCGCATCGCCTGGGACCTGTCGCTGTTCACCAGCGCCGAGTTCGGCTTCGTCGCGCTGCCGGCGCAGTACACCACCGGCAGTTCGATCATGCCCAACAAGCGCAACCCGGACGTGATCGAGCTGATGCGTGCGACCCACGCCAGCGTCGCCGCAGCGCGCACCGAGATCGAGCAGCTGCTGTCGCTGCCGTCGGGCTACCACCGCGACCTGCAGTCGTCCAAGGGTGCCATCTTCCACGGCTTCGGCCGTGGCCTGGCCGCGCTGGAGCTGCTGCCGGCGCTGCTGGCCAACCTGGAATGGCGTCACGACAAGCTGCGTGCGGCCATCGATTCGGGCATGTATGCCACCGACGTGGCGGTGGAAGCGGCCGTGGCCGGCGTGCCGTTCCGTGAGGCCTACAAGGCCGCTGCGGCCGGTGCCGACAGTGCAGGGCAGGGGCGTACCCCGGAAGGCAGCCTCGCCGCGCGCGTGTCGCCGGGTTCGGCCGCCGACCTGCGCCTGGACGAACTGCGCGCGCGCTGGCAGGCGCTGTCCTGATGGCGGGCACTGTCTACCTGGTGATGGCGATGCGCCGGCCGGACTTCAACGATGCAGCGGTGCAGCCGCACCGCGATTTCCTCGATGCGTTGCAGGCGCAGGGCAAGCTGCAGCTGACTGGTGGTTTCGCCGACGGCAGTGGTGGCGCCTATGTGCTGTGCAACGTGGACAGCCTGGCGCAGGCGCAGGCCATCGTCGCCACCGATCCGCTGGTGACGATGCAGGCCTCCGAGCTGACCGTGCACGAATGGAACACCCGCTGAGACACTGACCGATGATCCAGCACGCTGCCAACGTCGCCTCGCCGTTCCCCGAACAAGCGCTGCCGCCATGGCGGCGTGCGGTGCTGAAGGTCGGCAGCAGCCTGCTGGCAGCCGATGGCGGCGGCCTGTCACCACGCCACGCGCTGGGCCTGGCGCAGTTCGTCTCGGCCAATGTCCTGGCCGGGCGCGAGGTGGTGATCGTGTCTTCCGGCGCGGTCGCTGCCGGGCGCGCGATCCTGCCGCGGGCCGATGAACCTGGCGCGGCGATGGCGGCGCGGCAGGCGCTGGCTGCGCTCGGCCAGGCCCAGCTGATCGGGCTCTGGCAGCGCTTCTTCGAGCGCCCGGTGGCGCAGGTGCTGCTGACCCATGACGACCTGCGCAACCGCCGCCGCTACCTCAACGCCCGCGCCACGCTCAACGAACTGCTGCGGCTGGGCGCGTTGCCGGTGGTCAACGAGAACGACACCGTGTCGGTGGACGAGCTCAAGCTTGGCGACAACGACAACCTGGCGGCGACGGTGGCGGCGTTGGTCGATGCCGATGCGCTGTTCATCGCCACCGATATCGACGGACTGTACAGCGCCGACCCGCGCACCGTGGCCGACGCGCGGCCGCTGCACGACGTGCCGGAACTGAGTGACGAGGTGCTGGCGATGGCCGGCGGCGCCGGCTCGCGCGCCGGTACCGGCGGCATGCGGACCAAGCTGGAAGCGGCAGCGAAGGCGGGTCGTCTCGGCATCGAAACCTATCTGTTCAATGGCCGCAGCGGTGACGTGGTACGCGCGCTGGCCCAGGACCGCCTGTTCGGTACCCGTATCCACGCCGCGCGCAGCCGTGAGGCGGCCCGCAAGCACTGGCTGCGGCACGCGCCGCTGGTCGAGGGTGCGATCGTGATCGATGCCGGCGCTGCGCAGGCGATGCGCGAGAAGGGCGCCTCGCTGCTGCCCGGCGGCATCACCGGCGCGGAGGGCATGTTCCGCCGTGGCGACATGGTGCAGGTGTGCTGGAACGCGCCACAGGGCCGCGTCTGCGTGGCGCGCGGTGTCAGCCAGTACGCGGCCGATGATGTGCGCCGGATCGCCGGCCGCCATTCGCGCGACATCGAGGCCGTGCTGGGCTACAACTACGGTGGCAGTGTCGTCCATCGCGACGATCTGGTGCTGCCATGACCGGTTTGAAGGACTCCCCGATGAGCGAAATCGAAGCGCAGGCGCGTGCCTGCCGTGACGCGGCCCAGATCGTTGCCGGCCTCGACAGTGCGGCGCGCCGCACGCTGCTGCTGGCGATGGCCCAGGCGCTGGAAGTGAATGCCGGGCTGATCCTGGCCGGTAATGCGCGCGACCTTGCCGCTGCGCGCGAGAAAGGCATTGGCAGTGCCATGCTCGACCGCCTGGCGCTGGACCCGGCACGCCTGTTCGCGATGGCCGAAGCCGTGCGTGAGGTCGCCGCGCTGCCCGATCCCGTCGGCCAGATCACCCGCGACGATGTGCGTCCAAACGGCATCCGCGTGCAGAAGGTGCGCGTGCCGCTGGGCGTGATCGCGATGATCTACGAGGCGCGCCCGAACGTGACCGCCGAAGCGGCTGCGCTGTGCCTGAAGGCCGGCAATGGCGTGATCCTGCGCGGTGGTTCCGAAGCGATCCACTCCAACACCGCCATCGCCCGGGCGCTGGCCGGCGCCCTGCAGGCCAATGGCGTACCGGCGGCGGCAGTGACCGTGCTGACCGACCTGCGCCGCGAAGCAATGCTGGAGCTGCTGCAGCTGCATGAACTGATCGATCTGGCGATTCCGCGCGGCGGCGAAGGCCTGATCCGCTTCGTTGCCGAGCATGCGCGGGTGCCGGTGATCAAGCACTACAAGGGTGTCTGCCACCTGTTCGTGGATGCCAGCGCCGACCTCGGCAAAGCCATCGACCTTCTGGTGGACGGCAAGTGCAGCCGTCCGTCGGCCTGCAACTCGCTGGAAACCCTGCTGGTGCATCGTGATGTGGCCGAAGCCTTCCTGCCGCGCGTGGCGCAGGCGCTAGGTGAGCGTGGCGTGGAGCTGCGCGCCGACACGAACGCGCAGCCGCTGCTGCCGGGCAGCACCGCCGCCAGCGAAGACGACTACGCTGCCGAGTTCCTCGACCTGGTGCTGGCCGTGCGGGTGGTCGACGACCTCGATGCGGCCATCGCGCATATCCGTGCCTATACCTCCGACCATACCGAAGTGATCGTCACCGAAGACGCCGGCCATGCCGAGCGCTTCGTCAACGCACTGCGCTCGGCGGTGGTGATGGTCAATGCCTCGTCGCGCTTCTCCGACGGTGGACAGCTGGGCCTGGGCAGCGAGATCGGCATTTCCACCACGCGCCTGCATGCGTACGGCCCAATGGGCCTGGAAGCACTCACCGTCGAACGATTCGTCGTGCGCGGTGAAGGGCAGACGCGCAAGTAGATCCACGCGATGCGCGGATGCCCTTCGCGGTAGACCCCGGTGCCGACCAAGGTCGGCGCCCACCAGGCCCAAGCGCCGACCAGGGTCGGCAGCTACCCAAGCAAGCGCCGACCCGGGTCGGCGACTACCGGGGCGTCACACCACCTCGCGGCGGATACCGATCGGCCGCGCGTGATCGTCCATGTGCAGCGTGGCGGCCTTGCAGCCCAGCAGGCGCTCGGCAAGGCCGGTGCTGGCACCCAGATCGGCCGCGACTTCATTGAGGCTGGCCAGCGGTCGCGGCAGGCGTCGCTCGTGGCCACGGAAGCGCGCGCGGTTGTACTCGGCCCAGCCGATCAGCAGCACGCTGGCACACAGCAGCATCAGCGGCAGTGCCACCAGCACATAGGGGTCGAACTGGCTTTGCCGTTCGTACAGCTGCTGCCAGGCCAGCTGGCCGCCGATCAGCCACGAGAACAGGGTCACCAACGGTGCCCACAGGTAGAAGTAGAACCCCCAGAACGCGAGGGTGACGAAGCCCCAGGCGGTGCGCTGGAAGCGTGGTTGGCGATGCGGCTTGCGAATCATCCGCGAGTCGAAGCGGTTGGACGGGCGTTGTGCGTTCATCGGATCCCCCGATCGGGACTGGTCCAGGTGGCGCGCTTGCTGCGACGGCGCAGCAGGGTCTTCGGCAACGCCACCAGGGTGGTGGAAAGACTGATCAGCCAGTACGCCATCGGGTACCAGATGACCCAGAAGTAGTTGCGTCCAATCTGTGTTTCGTAACGACGGTCGATGATCAGGCTGCTGGCGAACTGCATCAGGCAGACCAGGGCCAGGATCACGCCATGCCATTGCGGCAGCAGGCTGGCGATGTACAGCTGCGGCGGTACGTCGATGAGCTTGCCCAGCACCCACAGCACCACGATGAACAACATGGTGTAGGCCCAGATCACGCTCAGCACGTACTCCAGCAGTACGCCCCACATGCGCCGTTCCTTCCAGTGCAGCAGTGAACGCGCATGCCGCAGCATCACTTCCACGCCACCCTGCGCCCAGCGCAGCCGTTGCCGCCACAGACCCTTCAGCGTTTCCGGCATCAGGATGAAGCACAGCGCGTTGGGTTCGTAGCGGATGTCCCAATGCGCACGCTGCAGGCGCCAGCTGATGTCGATGTCCTCGGTCACCATGTCGTCCGACCACCAGCCGACCTGGTGCAGGGCGGTGCGGCGAAAGCCTGCGATCACTCCGGAGATGGTGAAGATGCGCCCGTACACGCGCTGCGCGCGCTTGATCATGCCGATGATCGAGGAGAATTCGGCCACCTGCAGGCGTCCAAGCAGGGTGGAACGGTTGCGGATGCGCGGGTTGCCGGTGACCGCACCGACGCGGTTGCCGCTGACCAGGTGCCAGACCATCCAGTGCAGGGCGTGTTCCTCCAGCATGGCATCGCCATCGATGCACACCAGGTACTCCGAGCGGGCCGCCAGCGCACCCATGCGCAGCGCGTTGGCCTTGCCGAGGTTGCGGTCCAGGTGCAGCACGCGCAGCCGCGGATGCTTCGCCGCCAGCACGTCGAGCCGGGCGCCGGTGTCATCACTGCTGCCATCGTCGATGGCGATCACCTCGTAGTCGGCCGGATAGCGCTGTGCCAGCGCCGCGCCGAGTGTGTCGTCGAGGTTCGCGGACTCGTTGTGGCAGGGAATCAACACGCTCGCGAACGGTGGATCGACCATCAGCGGCGGGTCGTTGCGTGGGCGCGAATGGCGTTCGCGCCGGAAGTAGTAATACAGGCCGCCCGACATCCAGAAGAACGCCATCACCATCGGGTAGTAGAAGGCGAACTGGAACAGGACCTGCAGCAGCGGGTGCATGTCCATGTCACTTCTCCGGGTACGGGAAGTTGCCGGCGGACATCGCCGCGCGGGCATCATGGGTGGAAGGCTGGCCGGCGATGAAGTCATCCGGGTACCAGGCGAAGTGGTGCACGCCCTGCGCCTGCAGCTGGCGGATCTGCGCGCGCAGCCGCTCGGCGGGAATCGGTTGCCCGCTGCGCCAATCGACGGTCTGCAGTTCGAACAGGGTGTGCTGCAACTGGGGATCGTGCGCACGCACCGCGGCCAGCAGCTGGTCGAGCCAGCGTTCCGGATGCCTGCTGCCTTCCATCCACGGCATCGCCATCAGTGCGGTCTGGTCGTAGGCCTTGTTGAACAGGTCCAGGCGCTGCGCGAACCAGGCTTCGCTCTGCGGACGCAGTACCGGCTCCGCGTACAGGTTGCGCACCGTGGCCAGCTTCGGCCGCCAACGCTGCGCACTGTCGCGCAGGGCCAGGGTGAAGTCGATCAGCGCCCGGGTGCGAGCGCTGCCATCGTCGCCGGCCGCCAGCGTGGGCAGTTCTGTGTCGCGCAGGTAGCCATCATCATGGAAGAGCAGGCCTTCGAAATACGAATTGACGGCCAGATCCTCGTAGATGTCGAGCATGATCTGGCGTGCCTTCGGATTGGTGAAGTCCAGCCGGTACATGCCGTCGGCATCGCCGTTGTGGATCGCCAGTGCCTTGCGCTGCACGGGGTCGGGCAGCTCGAAGCCGAGCACCGGCAGCCATGCGTAGACCTTCACCCCCGCGCGCGACTTCAGCTGCCAGGCGACCCGGCTGAACAGGTCCGCGCGCATCGGCATGTGCCGGTTGGGGAAGTACAGTGCATCGGCGGTGTTGTTGCCGTCCGGATCGGCGAACGCCTGCAGGTAGACGTGGGTGGGCGAGATGCGTTTGACCCGCTCGATCAGCGCATCGAGGTTGCGCCCCTGCTGCGCCGGGTCCGGGTCGTACACATCATCCAGGTCGACCTGCAACGCGCGGATGCCGTCGAGCGCAACGTCGCGCCGCAGCTCGTAGGCCAGGCCCTCCACGGTCGGGTTGTCGCTGACCAGGAAGCGCGCCAGCCCATGCAGGTCGCTGGCCACTGGTGTGCTGCGGCCTTCCAGATCGAAGGACACCGGCATGCCCAGCTGTTCGGCGATGTCGTTGCTCAACTGGTTGTAGGCCGCGTACGGCCAGACGATGGCGCGCGGGCGCACGCCCAGATGCTGCTGGATGCGCTGCACGCTGCGGCCGAGATCGGCGCGCAGGCGCTGCTCGTACTGCGCCTCGCTCTCGTAGCTGCGCGTGGCCGGCCGGTAGATGCGGGTGACCACCGCTGGCGTCGAATTGCCCTGCGGATTGGCAAGCACTCCGTGGTGCAGGTCGTCTGTATGGCTGGCCACTTCGATCAGGCCGCTGTCGTGCATCTGCTTCAGCTGCGCCCAGGTAACGAAGTCATCGTGGCCGAACGGCCGGTAGCCATAGTCGATCGTGCGCCCGGGCGCCATGTCCACGTAATCGGTGATCACTGCCACCAGCGCCGGGTAGCGGTACGCCTGCAGCAGCGGGAACGCCTTGTCGTAGACGCTGCGCAGGCCATCATCGAAGGTCAGCAGTACCGGTTTCGGTGGCAGCGTGGCGCGTCCCTGGGAGGCGTCGATCACCTGCGACAGCGACACCGGGTGGTAGCCGTGTGCCCCCAGCCAATCCAGGTGCGCGGCGAAGTTCTGCGTGCTCACCGCGTAGGTATCGGCGTCGCCCTTGGCCGCGACCCGGTCGCGGATGTCGTGGTAGCTGAGGATCAGCAGGCCGTTGTCAGTGGCATCGAGATGCAGGGCCTGCTGCGCGAACGCCGGCGGCGTGGCGGCCAGCAGCAGGAGCACGATCAGTCGCAGGATGCGGGCCATGTCACTCTCCCCAGCGCAGTGCGGCTTCGAAGCCGATATGACGCTCGCGGTGGCCGTCGTAGACCGGCCGCGACCAGCGCACGCCGTACTCGAACACGCGGCCCTGGCCCAGCTGCCATTCGTGCATGTAGGACACCGAAGGGACCAGAGCGCTGCCGAAGCCGTCCTGCCAGTAGTCACCGAGCGAGACCGTCAGGCGGTGCCGGAAGTGGCGCTCGTAGTGCCGCCACAGCTGCTGGTCGATGCGCAGCCCGATCTCGACCATGCGGTCGCGCTTCGGGTTGAAGTAGGGCGCGTCGTCGCGGCTGCCCCGGCTGGTGTAGGCACTGGCCAGGCCGTCGATCAACCAGCGCGGGCGGGTCAGCAGGCGCTGTTCGAGGCTGGTGCTGAACAGCTCGCGGTGGTTGCCGTCGTCGTAGCGGAAGCGGCTGGCGCCGAACATCCAGTGGGTCAGCTCGCTGCGCCGGTAGTCGACCTGCGCGCTCACGCTGTCAGCGCTGATGCCCGCCACGCGCGCCTGCATCGAGGCTTCCGGGTCATTGCGTGCGGCCACCAGCCCGGCATGCCAGTAATCGTTGAACTGCCAACCCACGCCGATGCGCAGGCCGGTATCGCCAATGTGGTCGTTGGCGCGCAGTACCGCCGCTTCCGCATCCAGCCGGCCAAAACGGTAGCGTACGCCCGCGCCCAGCCACAGCGGGTCGATGCGCTGGTCCTGGAAGTCGACCGAGCGCCTGTCTGCGAAGGCGAACAACCGCCAGCGGTCGTCGAGCACCGGTGTCTGCACTTCCATGCCGTAGTGACGGTCGTTGTTGCCCAGCGGCGAGGTGCCGCCACCGCCGGAGCTGCGACCAATGTCGGTCCATGCCTTCAGCTGCCAACCGCGATGCGCCCGCCAGGCCTGGTCCATGCGTTCGACGGCGGGTTGGGTCGGGTAGCGTGCGACAAGATCGTCGTGCAGTGGCCTTGCCAGGTCATCGCGCTGCAGGGCGACGTAGGCCTCCTCCATGCCCAGCCGCGGCTCGATGTCGCGAGGGTCCAGCGCATGTGCCATCTGCTGGCGCTGCAGTGCCATGCGTGGCCATCCGCGCATCATGTACACGCTGCCCAGCGCGCTCTGCAGGCCGCCGTTGCCCGGTGCGATGTCGACCATCGATTCCAGGTCGTGCTGTGCGGTGCGCAGGTCGCCGCTGTAGGCGCGTACCATCGCCAGATTCAGGTCGGCCTCGTAACGTGACCAGTTCGCGTACGGTGACTTGCCGTTGCTCCAGCGCCACGCCGGCTCCTTGTCACGCCAGGCCTGCAGCAGGTCGATCGCCTTTTCCTGCTGCTCGCTCTCCAGGTAGGCATAGGCCAGTTCCGAATGCGAGGCATCGCGTGTCGGGTCGCCGGCCACTGCCGCCTGCAGCACCGGTATGGCTTCTTCCGGATGCAGGGTGCCCATCAGCGAATCGCCGACCGCAGGCAGCACATAGTCGGGCAGGGCATGGCCTTCGGCCTGCAGTGCGCGGGCTTCCTCGCGCACCTGCGCATGGCGGCCCAGCCGGTTGAGCAGGATCAGCCGGTCCATGCGGACGCGAAGCGGCGCCTGCGCGGGCGGGGTGCCTTCGCTGCCCAGGTAGCGCTGCATGCGCGCCAGGGTCGATTCGGCTTCTTCCAGGCGGCTGTCTTCGCTGCTGCTGTAGGCCAGGCTCCAGACCACCAGCTTGGCCAGGTAGTCGCCTTCGATGCGTTGCTTCTGTGCAGCGTCGAACAGCTGCGGGCGCTGCTGGTACAGCTCCCAGGCGCGCCAGGCGTTGCCGATGTCGCCCAGGGTCAGTACGCGCAGCTTGAACAGCAGGTCGTCGTTGGGTTGCTCTTGGCTGGCGCGCTCGATCGCGCCGAGGGCATCCAGCCAGCGGGCCTGGTCGCGGTAGCGGCCGATCTCGGCCAGGGCCGCCTCGCGGTCAGGCGGGGCAGCGCTGCTGGCCCAGGCCAAGGCGGTACAGGCAAGGCCGACGCAGAGCGCCAGCCGGCGGTGGACAACCATTGGGGACCCCCTTGGCTTCCGAACCAGACAACCTGAGAAATGTGACGCACATCACATGCCGGCTTTTGGCGTGGCCGTGGCCCGCGTCACTCCCTTCGTGCATTCCCGTCCAGCAAGGACGGATACAAACCCGGACAGCGACCTGCAATGTCTTGTCTGAAACGAGAGTCCCCCGCACACCGAATGGCGGCCTGGGCGGCGCTGCCGCCCCCATGCCCGATGCCGGCACGCGGCAAGGATGGGCATTCGTGGGCACTATCCGCCCGGAATTGTCAGCCCGGTGTCAAAATGCGCAGGCGGGCTGACGAGCGGTAGGTAGGGCCGGTTGCGAGGCCCTGCGCGGCTTACCAGAGGTCTTCCAGCTTGCGCGGCTTGCAGGCCACCCAGGAGGCGCACAGCATCAGGGTGGCGCAGCCGAACAGGAAGCTGAACGGGAGCGTCCAGCCGTTGCTGACCGTATGCAGCCAGCCGACCAGGAACGGCCCCAGACAGCTGAAGCTGTAACCCACGCCCTGCATGAAGCCGGACAGTGCCGCCGAGCCGGTGGGGGTGCGCGTGCGCAGGTTGATCAGGGTCAGCGCCAGCGGGAAGGTGGATGGACCGACGCCGAGCAGGCACGCCCATAGCAGGGGGGCCTTCATCGGTGCCAGCAGCAGGCCGGTGAAGGCGATCACGAACGAGAAGAAGCCGATCAGCACCAGCGGGAACGGGTTCTGCATGCGAACTGCCATGGATGGAATGACCAGCGACGGCAGCAGCCCCAGCGCCGAGAACACCGCCACCATCACGCCACCGAAGGCCGGTGTGCCGCCGGCCTCGACCACGATGCGTGGCAGCCAGGTGAACATCGAATAGGTCATCAGCGAAGTCATGCCGAACATCAGCGTCATGCTCCAGCCCAGTGAGGTGCGCCAGACTTTCCCATGCGGCTGTGCGGCCGGGTCGGTGGCATCTGCCTGCGGCTTCGGTGCGCGCCTGGCCAGAACCAGCCACGGCAATGCTGCGGCCAGTGCCAGCAGTGCCCACATGCCCAGCGACACGCGCCAGCCAGCGGCGTTGGCCATCGGCACCGCGAGCAATGCGGGCAGCATGGTGCCCAGCTGCAGCACGCTGATGTAGAGCGTGCTCATGGTGCCGACCTTGTTGGCGAAGTAGCGCTTCACCAGCGGCGGCACCACCACGTTGCCGATGCCCATGCCGGCCAGTGCCAGCACCGAACCGAGCAGCAGCGTGCCGACGTTGCCGGCACTGGAGCGCAGCAGCAGGCCGGCCATCGCCATCACCATCGCCAGCAGCGTGGTGCGCTCCAGGCCCAGGCGCCGCGCCAGCGCCGGCGTGGCCACGCCGAACAGCGCGAACGAGGCGGTCGGCAGCATGCCCAGCACGCCGGTCATGGTGGTGCCGAAGCCGAACTGCTGGCCGAGTACGTCCAGCAGCGGGGTGATCGAGGTGACCGCAGTGCGCAGGTTGACCGCTGCCAGCAGGATCGCGGCAAACGCGAGGACACGACCGTGCAGCAGCGACGGCGAATCGGAAGTGGAGGAACTCATCGGTGGTCCTTGCAGGTGTCGCATGCCGGGGCAATGGCATGCAGCGCCGGCATCGGTCTACGCCGAAGCGGCAGGTGGGGGTGGGGGCTGCTGGCGGGCCGGCAGCGCGGCCATTGTACGTGCGGGCTCCGGCAAGGTCCCGTCATGCGGGCGGCCAGGTGCCCTGATACAAAAAAACCCGGAGGACAGTGATGTCTTCCAGGCTTCTTGGTGACCACCGAAGTGGTCGGGGAGACAGGATTCGAACCTGCGACCTCTACGTCCCGAACGTAGCGCTCTACCAGACTGAGCTACACCCCGAAGGGAGCCGCCTATTCTAGCGATTCACCCCGATGGCGGCAAGGGGTGAATGCTGTTTTCTTCACACTGCCGAAGCAGTGCCACTTCAGGGAACAAAAAAGCCTGGACGACTTCACCAGGCTTCAATGCGACCACCGAAGTGGTCGGGGAGACAGGATTCGAACCTGCGACCTCTACGTCCCGAACGTAGCGCTCTACCAGACTGAGCTACACCCCGAAGGAGCCGCCTAAGATACCGTGTGAAGGCCAAGGCGGCAAGGCTTTTTTACAGCTCAGCGACGATTTTCCTTCTCGATGCGGTTCTGCTCGCGGGCTTCGAACCACATGCCGTTGAGGATGGCCACCGTCGAGGCGAGGCCGGCACCGAGAATCCAGGCGAAATACCACATGATCAGTCTCCTTCATTCCGGGTAGGTGCCGACCGTTGGTCGGCACACGTGCAAGCAATCAATACGCGTTCGGGTTGTTGCCCATCTCTTCGGTGGTGGTCTTGCCCTTCAGCACGCGGTACACCCAGGTGGTGTAGGCGAGGATGATCGGCAGGAACACCGCCGTGGCCAGCAGCATGATCCACAGGGTCAGGTGGCTGGACGAGGCGTCCCACACGGTCAGGCTGGAGGTGGGCTGGCTCGAGGACGGCAGCAGGAACGGGAAGATCGCAAAGCCGACGGTCAGGATGATGCCGGCGATGGCTGCCCCGGAGGCGATGAAGGCCAGGCCGCCGCGACGGGCCCGCAGCAGTACCGCACTGGCCAGCAGGCCGGCCAGGCCCAGCAGCGGCGCCAGGATCGTGGCCGGCATGGCGCTGTAGTTGCGCATCCAGCCACCGGCGGCGCCGAGTTCGGCGGTCTTCAGCAGCGGATTGGTGGCGCCGTCGGTGACCACCTGCGAGGTGATCTGGTAACCCGGCAGGCCGAAGGCCACCCAGGCACCGCCCACCGCGAACAGCACGAAGGCGATGATCGCGGCGATGCTGCCGAAACGGGCCGCACGTTCGGCCACCGGGCCGTCGGTCTTCAGCACCAGCATGGCGGCACCGTGGGCGACCAGCATCGACACGCTGAGCAGGCCGGCCAGCAGCGCGAAGGGCATCAGCAGGCCGAAGAACGAGCCGGTGTAGAAGATGCGCATGCTGTCATCGAAGTGGAACGGCACGCCCAGCACCACGTTGCCCACCGCCACGCCCATGATCAGCGCCGGGATGAAGCCACCGATGAACAGCGCCCAGTCCCAGGTGTTGCGCCAGCGCTCGCTGGGCATCTTGCTGCGGAACTTGAAGCCGACCGGTCGCAGGATCAGCGCGAACAGGATCACGAACATCGCCAGGTAGAACCCGGAGAAGCTGACCGCGTAGAGCGGCGGCCATGCGGCGAAGATCGCGCCGCCGCCCAGGATCAGCCACACCTGGTTGCCTTCCCATACCGGACCGATGGTATTGATCACCAGCCGGCGCTCAGCGTCGTTGCGGGCGACGAAGGGCAGCAGGGTGCCCACGCCCAGGTCGAAACCATCCATCACGGCGAAACCGATCAGCAGGATGCCGAGTAGCAGCCACCAGATCACGCGCAGCGTGGTGTAGTCCAGAAGAATGAAATCCATCTTGGTTCTCCTGCCTCAGGCCTGGCCGGCGGCCGGCGCCGAGGCATTGTGGGAAGCATGCGGCTGGGGCGACTGCAGTGACGGCAGCACCTCGTCCGGACCCTTGCGGATCGCCTTGAGCATCAGCTTGATCTCGACCACGATCAGCGCGGTGTAGATGGCAGTGAAGCCGGCCAGGGTCAGCACGATTTCATGCAGGGCCAGCCCCGATGCTGCATAGAAGGTCGGGAGCACGCCATCGACCGCCCACGGCTGGCGACCATACTCGGCCACGAACCAGCCGCACTCGATCGCGATCCACGGCGCCGGCAGCGTCCACAGGGCCAGCTTGAGGAACCAGCGCTTGTCCTGGAAATTGTTGCGGCAGGAGTAGTAGAAGGCCAGGGCGAAGAAGGCGATGAGGTAGAAGCCGAGGCCGGCCATCACGCGGAAGGTCCAGAACAACGGCATCACGCGCGGCACCGTGTCCATCGCCGCCTGCGAGATTTCCTGCGGGGTGGCGTTGAGGATGTCATCGCGATAGCGCTTGAGCAGCAGGCCGTGGCCCAGGTCCTGCCAGTGACGGTCGAACATCTCGCGCGCTTCAACGTCGTTCTTGTTGGCGCGCAGGCGTTCCAATGCACCGTAGGCCAGCTGGCCGCCACGCACGCGGTGTTCGGCGCGCTCGACCAGTTCCAGGATGCCGGGAATCGGCTGGTTCAACGAGCGGGTGGCGATCAGGCCCATCAGGTAGGGGATCTTCACCGCGTAGTCGTTCTGGTGGGTCTCCTGGTTCGGGATGCCGAAGGCGGTGAAGTCGGCCGGCGCACGCTCGGTCTCCCACATCGCTTCGATCGCGGCCAGCTTCATCTTCTGGTGTTCGCTGGCGGCGTAACCGCTCTCGTCACCCAGCACGACCACCGACAGCGATGACAGCAGGCCGAACGCCGCGGCCACCGCAAACGAACGACGGGCCAGGTCCTTGTGCTTGTTGCGCAGCAGGAACAGCGCGCTGATCGCCATCACGAACACCGCACCGGTCACGTAGCCGGCGCTGACGGTGTGCACGAACTTGGCCTGCGCCACCGGGTTGAACACCACCGCCATGAAGTCGACCACTTCCATGCGCATGGTTTCCGGGTTGAACACCGCACCGGTCGGGTTCTGCATCCAGCCATTGGCCACCAGGATCCAGATCGCCGACAGGTTGGTCCCCAGCGCCATCAGCCAGGTCACCATCAGGTGCTTGACCTTGCTCAGGCGGTTCCAGCCGAAGAAGAACAGGCCGACGAAGGTCGCTTCCAGGAAGAACGCCATCAGGCCTTCGATGGCCAGTGGCGCACCGAAGATGTCACCCACGTAGTGGCTGTAGTAGGACCAGTTCATGCCGAACTGGAATTCCATGACGATGCCGGTGGCAACGCCCATGGCGAAGTTGATGCCGAACAGGACGCCCCAGAACAGGGTCATCCTGCGCCAGATCTCCTTGCCGGTCATCACATACACGCTCTCCATGATGGCCACCATGAAGGACAGGCCGAGGGTGAGCGGTACGAATAGGAAGTGGTACATCGCGGTCAGCGCGAATTGCAGCCGCGACAGTTCTACGACTGTCTGATCAATCATGGCCTGGCTACCTCGTTGGATAGTGCCGTTGCAGGTGGCGGGAAGGGTGGTCTACGACGTGAATGATGTGACCGACTACTTCAAACAGCCTTGATCCAGATCAATGTATGAACAGGTGCCCCGGTTGATCGTATGCCAACCTGATGAAGACTGCGACCGCCGGCCGCAGGGGCGGGCTATTGCCTGCGCCTACAATGCCGTGTCTCCCCCGTTGCCCGTGAAGACCTCTTGAGCGCTGCCGAAACGACCCCTGACGGCCTGTCCCCGGAAGCTGAAACCGCCCGCCAGCGGCGTGTGCGCACGGCCTGGCTGGCCGACCTGGCACGCTCCGCCCGGGGCCGCCAGCGCCTGGCCGCGCTTTGCATCAGCCTGTCCGGCGCACTGTTGATCGGCCAGGCTGCCGCCATCGCCTGGCTGGTGCAGCAGGTGCTGGTGGAGCGCGTGCCGCTGGCCTCTGGCCTGCCGGTGCTGGCGGGATTGGCGGTGATCCTGGTGCTGCGCACCCTGCTGGGCAGCGCCACCCAGGCCGCCGCCGGTGACGTGGCCGACGCCGCACGCCTGGCATTGCGCGAACGCGTGTTCGCACGCCTGCTGGGCCACGGCCCACTGTGGCTGCGGCAGCGCCGCACCGGCGAACTGGGCGAACTGATGCTGCATCACGGTGATGCGATAGAGAGCTATTACAGCGGCTTCCTGCCGGTGCGCACTGAAGTGGTGGTGGTGCCGCTGCTGATCCTGGCCGCTGTCGCCTGGGTCGACTGGGTGGTGGCGCTGATCCTGCTGTTCACTGCGCCGCTGGTGCCATTTTTCATGATGCTGGTGGGCTGGGGCGCCGAAGCGGCCGGCCGTGCGCAGCTGGGTGAGCTGGCACGCATGAGCGGCCATTTCGCCGACCGCATCAAGGGCCTGGGCCTGCTACGCCTGTATGGCCGCGGTGACGCCGAGCTGGAGGGTATCGAGGCCGCCGCTGAAGGCGTGCGCGTGCGCACGCTGAAAGTGCTGCGGATTGCCTTCCTGTCGTCCACGGTGCTGGAATTCTTCGCCTCGGTGAGCGTGGCGATGGTGGCGCTGTACCTGGGCCTGAGCTATCTGGGCATGATGTCGCTGCATGCAGCGGTGCCGACGCTGGGTGCGGGGCTGTTCTGCCTGCTGCTGGCACCGGAATTCTATGCGCCGCTGCGACGGCTGGCCGCGCACTACCATGATCGCGCCAATGCACTGGCCGCCGCCGCCGAAGTGGAGCGTCTGCTGCAGTCGCTGCCCGATGAGCAGGGCCTGGTCGAGAACGAGGTTGCACCGCTGGCGGTGGAGCCGGCCGAGGCCGCCTTGCCGCCGCTGCAGGCACAAGGGCTGGTGCTGCGTCCGCTGGGCGCGCCGCAGGATGTGCTGCAGGATCTGGACCTGCGGCTGGAGCCGGGCCAGCGCCTGGCCCTGGTTGGTCCCAGCGGCTCCGGTAAAAGCACCCTGCTGGAAGCGCTGGCCGGCTGGCTGCCGCCGCGCGCCGGCAAGCTGCAGCTGCGGCCTGGCGTGCAGGTGGCCTATGCCAGCCAGCGCCCCTACCTGTTCCACGGCAGCATCGCCGACAACCTGCGGCTGGCTGATCCCGGTGCCAGCGATGCGCGTCTTCGTGCGGTGGCCGAGGCCGCGCAGGTGCTGCAGTTCGCACAGCGCCTGCCACAGGGCCTGGACACGGTGATCGGCGAACGTGGCTTCGGCCTGTCCGGCGGCGAAGCCCGTCGTATCGGCCTGGCCCGGTTGTTGCTGCGCGACCCGCAGGTGCTGTTGCTGGACGAACCCACCGCGTTTCTCGACGCCGATACCGAGGCCGCACTGCTGCGCAGCCTGGCTGCCTATGCGCGGGGCCGCAGTGTGGTGGTCGCCACCCACAGCCCGGCGGTGATCGCCTGGGCCGACCGCTGCCTGCTGCTGCCGGAAGGGCGCCTGGTCGAACCGGCACAGGCGGTGCGCGCATGAGCCGTTCGCCTGATTCGCTGCGTGCGGTGTTCCTGCGCCATCGGCCGCGCCTGCTGCTGACCGTGCTGCTGCTGTGGACCACCATGCTGGCCGGCACCGCCTTGCTTGGCCTGTCCGGTGGCTTCCTCACCGCCGCCGCGTTGGCTGGTGCGGCCGGCCTCGGCCAAGGCTTCAACTTCTTCTCACCGTCCGCGGGTATACGCGGGCTGACGATGGCGCGCATCGTGTCGCGCTATTTCGAGAAGCTGGTCGGCCACGACGCCACGCTGCGCATCGCCCGCGACCTGCGCGTGTGGTTCTTCCGCCGCGCGTTGCCGCTGGCACCCGCACGATTGGGGGCTACGCGCACCGGCGACCTTCTGGCGCGCCTGCTCGGCGACATCGGTGAAGTGGACGGCCTGCTGGTGCGTGCGATCGGGCCGCTGGTGGCGTTGGGCGGATTGTCGCTGGTCGCGATCGTTTCGGCGGCACTGATCCTGCCGTCGGCTGCGGTGCTGCTGGCGGTGCTGGCGCTGCTGATCGCCTTCGGGGTGCCGTGGCTGGGCGTGCGTGGCCATGACGACGAAGAGGCCGACCGTGCCGCGCATCGTGCCGCATTGCGTACCGCTGCATTCGAAGGGCTGGAAGGTGCGGGTGACCTGGCCGCGCTGCACGCCGATGCGGCCTGGCAGCTGAAGGTACGCGTAGCTGCCAAGCAGCTGGCCTCGCGGGATCGTCGTCGGCGCTGGCGCCTGATCGCGGCCTCGACCCTGCATGGCCTGGTGGCCGGGCTGGGCCTGGTGGCGATGCTGGCGTTGGCCCTGCACGCGGCCGAGCAGCGGCGCATCGCACCGGAAATGGCCGCAGGTTTGGTGTTCCTCACCGTGGCGTTGATCGAGCTGTGGGCCGGCATGGGCCTGGCCTGGCAGTCGCTGCAGTCCGGGCGCATTTCCGCCGATCGCCTGCAGGCGATCGTCGAGCAACCGCCGACGGTGGACGATCCGCAGGCGCCACAGGTGGTGCCGCCGGCTGCGCGCGTGCATTGGGATGACGTGCATTTCCAGTGGCCAGGCGGCGCGCGGCCGGTGTTGTCCGGCCTGCAGCTGACCCTGGCGCCAGGCGAACGCATCGCCATCCGTGGAGACAGCGGCAGCGGCAAGACCACGCTGTCGAGCCTGCTGCTGCGGTTGTGGGATCCGCAGCAGGGGCGGCTGACCTACGGTGGCCGCGATCTGCGTGATTTCGCCCAGGCCGACTGGCACCGGCAACTGGCGTGGCTGCCGCAGAACGCGCCGGTGTTTGCCGGCAGCGTGGCCGAGAACCTGCGGTTGGGTGATCCCGATGCCAGCGACGCCGCCTTGTGGGCGGTGCTGCGCCGCGTGCGCCTGGGCGAATGGGCCGAGCGCAACGGCGGCCTGCAGGCCTGGGTGGGCGAGAACGGCGCGACGATGTCGGCCGGGCAGGCGCGGCGGTTGGCGTTGGCCCGTGCACTGCTGCGCAATGCGCCGATCCTGCTGCTGGACGAACCGACCGAAGGCCTCGACGTGGATACCGCACGCGCGCTGTTGCAGGACCTTTCCGGTTTGCTGGACGGGCGCAGCCTGTTGATGATCACCCACGACGACCTGCCCGAAGGCGTGGTCGATGCGCAGTACCGGTTGCGCGACGGGGCTCTGGTCCGCGAAGCGTGAACCGGTAGTGCCGGCCGCTGGCCGGCAACCTCATGGCGCCTGATACGGACACGGAATTGCCGGCCAGCGGCCGGCATTACCCATTCGAACGGTTACCGCGAGAACTCGCGCAGCATCACCGCGATCGAGGCCACGTTGGCCAGCACGCACAACCAGAACACCCACTGGAATGCGGCCTTGCGGTGCTTGTGTCGGAACAGCGCCTGGCCCAGCAGCGCGCCCGGCCAGCCACCGGCAAAGGCCAGCAGTTGCAGGGTGCGTTCGGGAATGCGCCATTGCTTTCGCTGCGCCGCGCGCTTGTCCTGGCCGTACAGCGCGAACGACACCGCGCTGGTCAGCATGCACCAGCCGCCCAGCCACAGCGGCAGCACACCGCTGACCATCAGCGCGATCAACGCGCCGAACGCGGCCAACGCGAGGTTACGCCGCCACGCCACTTACAGCGCGTCGAGGAAGCCGCGCACGGCGGGGCCGAAACGCTCGAAATCGACCAGGAAGGCGTCGTGACCCTGCGGTGACTCCAATCCGATGAAATGGGCGTCAGCGCCTCCGGCACGCAGGCCATCGGCGACCTGTTGCTGCTGCTGCACCGGGAACAGGATGTCGGTGTTGGCGCCGATGGCCAGCGCCTTCTCCACCCGGATCTTCGCCAGCCCGGCCAGCACATCGCCATCGGCATACTCGGCCAGGTCGAACCAGTCCATCGAGCGGCTCAGGTACAGATAGCAGTTGGGGTCGAAGAAACGCACGAAGCGCCGTGCGTGGCCTTCCAGGTAGCTTTCCACCTGGAATTCCAGACCGAACGGATCGTCGTCGGTCTGGTCCGAATCCAGCCGCACGCGGCCGAAGCGGCCATCCCATTCCAGTGCCGAGCGGTAGGTGATCACGCCCAGCTTGCGCGCCATGCGCATGCCGGACTCGGGATACGCGTCGTCGTCGTAGTGGCCACCATTCCAGCGTGGATCAAGGCGGATCGCTTCGCGCTGCAGCGAGCGGATCGCGATGGAGAACGGCAGCGCCTGCGCACTGCCGGAAATGTTGACGTGGCTGCGCGCGATGCCCGGGTGAAGCATCAGCACGGCCAGCGCGGTCATGCCGCCCATCGAATTGCCGACCACGCAGGCCAGCTGTTCGATGCCCAGGGCGCGCACGACTTCGATCGCGGCGCGCGCGCCGTCTTCGATCGACAGCTCGGGGAAGTCGAGACGATACGGTTGGCCGGTGGCCGGGTTGAGCGAGGCCGGACCGGTCGAGCCCTTGCAGCTGCCCAGCGAGTTCACGCAGACCACGAACCAGCGGTCGGTATCGATCGCCTTGCCGGGTCCGACCATGCCTTCCCACCAGCCCGCTGCCGGGTTGGCGTCGTTGGCTGCCGCATGTGCATCCGGCGAGAGGCCGGTCACGATCAGGATCGCGTTGCTGGCGTCGGCCGCCAGTGTTCCCCAGGTCTCATAGGCGACGCGCGCGCCGTGCAGGGCGCCGCCGCGCTTGAACGGGAAGGGCGAGGGCAGGGCGTGGAAGCGGGTGCCGGGCGGGATGAATTCGGTCATGCAGGCATTCTAGCGGGGCCGCATGTGGAGCTGGCGACACGCTGGTTTCCATCGGCGATGCAGGTAGTGCCGGCCGCTGGCCGGCAACCTCGCAGGCGCATCACGATTCATGAGGTTGCCGGCCAGCGCCCGGCACTACCGCGGCGCGTTACGGGAAGCGCAGCTCCACAACACCGTCGTGGGGCAGGCTCACCTTCACCGGCACGCTCTGCAGGTCATCTTCGCTGCGGTTGGCGCTGCCGGTGCGCGAGATGCGTGCCAGCACTTCCACTTCGCGATGGGCCGACAGCGGTGCGGTTGGCATCGGGCTGTCAGCGTCACCCAGCCCGACCGTGGCCGGGAATCCGGCCAAGGGCAGCTTGCGTGCGGCCACCGGCATCGGCGGTCCACCCACGGCGCGGGCCAGCACGAATACCTGGGTGCTGGCCGGCCACTCGGTGCCCTTCAACGCAGGCAACTGCACGCGCACCTGCAACAGCGCCGGTGGCGCCGCAACGGCTGCATCGGACGGCTGACCGGCGGCTTCACGGGCGATGGCGATCTGCGCCTGCAGCGCCTGCGCGGCGCCGGGCTCAAGCCGTGGCAGCAGGCCGCTCCACACATCTGCGGCCTCGGCATTCTTTCCGCGCTGACGCAGGGCGATACCCAGCAGCCAGCTGGCACGCTCGGCATCGGGCGCCAGCGCACGCGCCTGCTGCAGCCAGGCCATCGCCGTGTCATCGAACTGCTTGCCGGCATCGGCCTGCGCACGTGCCTGCGCCGCCTCCACCAGCACGCCGGGGTCTTCCGGGGCGAGAGTGGCGGCCCGCGCGAACGCGTCCGCCGCGGCTGCGGCATTGCCCAGTTCGGCTTGCGACCGGCCCAGCAGCGCCCAGCCATCGGCCCGCTGTGGGTCACGCTTCAGTGCATCCTGCAGGGCCTGCACGCCATCGCGCAGGGTGGCTACCGAAGGCGTCGGTTGCACCTGTGCTGCACGCGGATCACCGACCAGCAGATACAGGCAGGCACCGGCCACGCCCAGTGCGAACACGCCGACCACGAAACCGCGGCGGCCAGAGTGGCGCAGCGGCCACAGCACCAGCGCTGCCATCAACGCAGCAACCAGACCGGCCAGCATCGGCAGCCAATGGCTCACCATCCGTCTCCTTCATCGGCCTTGCCGGCCGCTGCGGCGCCAACCGTACGGCCACGGCGGCGGACGATGCCCAGCACCACCAGAGCACCCGCACCGAGCATCAGCAGGGGACCGCCCCACAGCAGCCAGGTGCCCGGCTGCAACGGTGGCTGATAGAGCACGAACTCACCGTAGCGCGCGACCAGGAACTGCTTGATCTGCGCGTCGTCGTGGCCCTGCTGCATCAGCTGCAGCACCTCGCGGCGCAGGTCCTGCGCGATCTGCGCGTTGGAATCGGCCAGCGACTGGTTCTGGCACTGCACGCAGCGCAGCTGCGCGGCCAGGTCGTGGAAGCGGCGTTCTTCGGCGCCATCGCGGAACTGCAGCGGCTGCGGATCATGCAGCGGCTGCTGTGCCAGCGCGGCCAGCGGCAGCATCAGGAGCAGCAGCGCCAGCAGCCAGCGCATGGGCTCAGGGCGCCGTGTGCAACGTGCTGCCGGCATTGCCCTGGGCCTTCTCGATCTTCTCCAGCGCCGGGATCAGCTTCTCGTCGACCACGCGCTGGGTCATCGCACCGCTGTACTTCCAGCGCACGATGCCGCTGCCGTCGACAAGGAAGGTTTCCGGTGCGGCGGTCACGCCCCAGTCGATCGCGGTGCGGCCTTCCACGTCGCTGAGCACGACCATGAACGGGTTGCCCAGCTGTTCCAGCCAATGCAGGGCATCGGTCGGTTCATCCTTCCAGTTGTAGCCGATCACGCGCACGCGCTTGCTCTCGGCGAAACGGGTCAGCACCGGGTGTTCCTCGCGGCAGGCCGCGCACCAGCTGCCCCACACGTTCAACAGGTACGGCGCGCCACGCAGTTCGTCGCTGTGCACGATCATTTCCGGGTCGTGCAGCACCGGCAGCGCGAACGCTGGCGCCGGCTTGTCGATCAGCGCCGATGGCAGCACGTCGCGCTGCGGATCACCCGATTTCATAACCCCGTAGATCATCAGCCCGAGCAGGCCGAAGAAAAACAGCACGCCGATCACGATGGCTACCGGCGGCAGCGGGCGGGAGGGGCGCGGGGCGGGGGACTCGGACATGGAAACTCCTACGGACGACGGAAACGGCGGTCGGCGGCGGCGATGAATCCGCCCAGGGCCATCAACAGCGCGCCCAGCCAGATCCAGCGCACGAACGGCTTGATGTGCACCCGTACCGCCCATGCATTGTTGCCCAGCGGCTCGCCCAATGCCACGTAGACATCGCCGTCGAAGCGTGCATCGATGCCGGCCTCGGTCATCACCTGGCCGCCGCTGGCGTACTGGCGCTTCTCCGGGTGCAGCAGGGCCAGTTCGCGGCCGTCGCGGAACACCCGCAGGTGACCGCGGTCGGCGATGAAATTGGGGCCTTCGCGGTGGTCCACGCCCTCGAAGCGCACTTCGTAGCGACCGACCACCAGCTGCTGACCCGGGGCCAGCGCCACTTCGCGCTGCACGTTCAAGGCTTCCACCAGCAGCGCGCCGGCCAGGAACACGGCGATGCCGGCGTGGGCAACGATCATGCCGAGCATTTCGGCGGTGAAGCGGCCGTTGCCGCGCAGTCGCTGCCAGACGAAGCGTGCGGTACCGAGTGCGACCCAGGCCGCAGCGGCCACGCCGATGCCGGCCTTCCAGCCGTTCTGCGGCGCCTGCCACCAGGCCAGCGCGCCCAGCAGCAGCGCCAGGCCCAGCCACGGTGCCAGCAGCGCGAAGGCGCGCGAGGGCTGGTCACGCTGCCATTTCACCAGTGGGCCGAACGGCAGCAGCAGGATCATTGGCGCCATCAGCAGCAGGAACAGGCTGCCGAAGTAGGGCGGGCCGACCGAGATCTTGCCCAGCGACAGCGCATCGGCCAGCAACGGATACAGCGTGCCGAGCAGCACCATCGCGCAGGCCGTGGCCAGCAGCAGGTTGTTGGCCAGCAGCAGGGTCTCGCGCGAGGTGGGGGTGAAGCCACGGCGCGGGTCGTCGGCGTCCACGCTCAGCTGGCTGGCGCGCAGCGCGTACAGCAGCAGGCTGCCGCCGACCAGCACCGACAGGAACACCAGGATGAACAGGCCGCGCGAGGGATCGGCGGCGAACGAATGCACGCTGGTCAGCACACCGGAGCGCACCAGGAAGGTGCCCAGCAGCGACAGCGCGAAGGCCGCGATCGCCAGCAGCAGGGTCCAACTGCCGAACGTGCCGCGCTTCTCAGTGACGGCCTGCGAATGGATCAGTGCCGCACCGACCAGCCATGGCATGAAGCTGGCGTTCTCCACCGGGTCCCAGAACCACCAGCCACCCCAGCCCAGCTCGTAGTAGGCCCACCAGCTGCCCAACGCGATCCCCAGGGTCAGGAAGCCCCAGGCGACGTTGGTCCAGGGCCGCGTCCAGCGCAGCCAGCGCGCATCCACGCGACCTTCCAGCAGCGCCGCCACCGCGAATGCGAACGGAACGGCGAAACCCACGTAACCGATGTACAGCATCGGTGGATGGATGATCAGCCCCGGGTCCTGCAGCAGTGGGTTGAGATCGCGCCCTTCCAGCGGCGCCGGGTTCAGGCGCAGGAACGGGTTGGAAGTGAAGATCAGGAAGGCGAGGAAGCCGACGCTGACGATGCCCATCACCGCCAGTACGCGCGCCTGCACCGGTGCCGGCAGGTGCCGGGAGAACAGCGCCACCGCGCCGGTCCACAATGCCAGCACCAGCGCCCACATCAGCAGTGAGCCTTCATGCGCGCCCCAGACCGCCGAATAGCGGTAGATCATCGGCAGCAGCGAATTGGAGTTCTCGGCCACGTAGCGCACTGAGAAATCCTGCTGCACGAATGCGGCGGTCAGCACCGCGAACGCGCCGGCGAGCAGCAGCAGCTGCGCGAACGCGGCTGGCCGTGCGACCGCCATCCATGCCGTGTTGTTGCGATGTGCGCCGACCAGCGGCAGGCCGGCCTGCAGCAGCGAGGCCAGCAATGCGCACATCAGCAGGATCTGACCCAGTTCGGGCAGCACTCAGCGCACCTCGGGGGCCGTCACCGGCACATCGTGCTTGCGGTGGGCATCGCCCATCTTGTCGGCCACTTCCTTCGGCACGTACTTCTCATCGTGCTTGGCCAGCACTTCGTCGGCGACGAAGGTGCCGCCCTGCAGGCGGCCGCTGGCGACCACCGCCGTGCCTTCGGCGAACATGTCCGGCAGGATCCGCGAGGTGGTCACTGCCAGCTGCGCGTCGCCGTCGGTCACTTTGAAACGTGCTTCCAGCGAGCCGACCGGCCGATTGAAGGAGCCTTTCACCACCATGCCGCCCAAGCGGAAGCGCGACTGCGCATCGACATCACCGCGCAGCACTTCCGAAGGCGTGTACAGGTAGGCGATGTTGCGCTCCAGTGCCATCGCCACCAGCGCAGTGGCCAGCCCGGAGGCGAGCAGGGCCAGCAGCACCCATGCCAAGCGGCGACGCTGTACCGGGGTCATCGTTCCAGCTCCGTCGACAGCGGCGCAGCTGCGTCCTGCCTGCCGGCGCGGGTCTGCTGCCGCTGCTGGCGGGCCAGTGCCAGCCGGCGTGCCACGCGCAGGCGCAGCCACGAACCGATGGCATCGGCGCCGAGCACCAGCACGAACACGGCGTAGGCGCCGATCACATAGGGAAGGTGGGTCATGGCTGGGCCTCCCGGACCGGGCGTTCGGCACCGACGCGTCCACCGACCCAGGCTTTGCCGGCCTCGCGGTCGAGATTGTCGGCGCGCGCCTTGGCCAGCACCGAACCGGCGAACCAGAACTTGGTGCCGATCACCATCCACCACAGCGGCGCGATCATCGCGCTGCTGATCGCCGATTCACCGAACACGTTGATCGACTGGCGCTGATGCAGGCCGCCCCACCAGTCCACCGAATAGCGGATCACCGGCAGCAGGCTGACGCCGACGATGGCCAGCAGTCCCGCCGCACGTGCGGCGCTGCGGCGGTCCTCGATGGCGTGGTAGAGGCCGATCACGCCCAGGTACAGGAACAGCAGCACAAGCTCGCTGGTCATGCGCGGGTCCCAGTCCCACCAGGTGCCCCAGGTGCCCTTGCCCCAGATGCTGCCGGTCAGCAGGGTGATCAGGGTGAAACCGGCGCCCATCGGCGCGCAGGCCATGGCAAGGATCTCGCAGACCTTGATCCGCCAGATCAGCGCGATGGCGGCATACAGCGCCATCAGCGCGAATACGAACAGGCTCATCCAGGCACTGGGCACGTGGATGTAAAGGATGCGGAAGCTGTCCAGCTGCTTGGCTTCCGGCGGCACCACCAGCAGCGCCTGCCACATGCCGACCAGCAGCACCGGCACCGCCGCGAGGTAGAACACCCGCGACCAGCGGGCAGCGAAACGGTCGAACGTGGGAGGCGAACCGAGTTGGTGGAACCAGCGGACAATCGGATTCATGCGTGGCGGCTATCCAGCAGGGGTGGATTGGCTCTCAGCTCGGTCAACTCAGAGAAATACGTATTGCAGCGGCAGTGGCCAGCGGAGCCAGCACCAGCGCGAGCAGCAGACCGGCGCCCAGCATCAGCAGCGCACCGACCGGATCCTGCCCGCGTCCGGCTGCCGCCAGGCTGCCGGCGCCGAACACAAGCACCGGCACGTACAGCGGCAACGACAGCAGCGCCACGAGAATACCAGAGCGTCGGATGCCAACGGTCAGTGCGGCGACCACGCCACCGATCAGGCTCAGCAACGGCGTTCCCAGCAGCAACGATGCCAGCAACATCGGCAGCTGGTCATGCGGCAGATGCAGCATTTCGGCCAACAGCGGGCTGACCACGATCAGCGGCAGCGCAGTGGTTGCCCAGTGCAGCAGCACGCGCACCAGCACCAGCCAGGCCAGCGGCACCGGCGCCAGCAGCCACTGTTCCAGCGAGCCATCTTCGGCGTCGGAACGGAACAGTGAATCCAGCGACAGCTGTCCCGCCAGCAGCACGGCCAGCCACAGCACCGCGCCCGCGGTGGTGGCCAGCAGCTGTGGTTCGCGGCCTTGGGCCAGCGCGAACAGCACCACTACCAGCACCGCGAAGAGCAGTGGTTGCAGCGCATCGCCGCGGCGGCGCCAGAGCAGGCGCAGGTCGCGCTTGAGCAGGGCGCCTGCGGTCTGCCACAGGCCTGGTTCGGTACCCGGCGCGATCATGCGGCACCGCCGAGGTCGAGCTGGCGGGTACGCACCGGCGGTGCGGCGTAGGCGCCATGGGTGGTGACCAGCGCAGCGCCGCCGGCGCGCAGGTGCGCCGAGATCATCCGGTTGACCAGGGTGATGCCCTCCAGGTCGAGGTTGGCATAGGGCTCGTCCAGCAGCCACAGCGGCGCCGGCGACAGCCAGATGCGTGCCAGTGCCAGCCGCCGCTTCTGCCCGGCGGACAGATGCCGAACGAGGGTGTCCTCATAACCGGCCAGGCCCACGATGGCCAGCGCGTTGCCGGGCATCTGCCGCGCACGCCGTCCATGCAGGCCGCACAGGAAGTGCAGGTTCTCCAGCGTGTCCAGGTCTGGCTTCAGGGCCGGCAGATGGCTGAGGTAGGCCACGTAGCGTGCACGTTCGGCATTGCTCGCCGGCTTGCCGTCGATCCGCACCTGGCCGGCGCCGGGCCGGGCCAGGCCGGCCAGCACGCGCAGCAGGGTGGTCTTGCCGGCGCCATTGCCGCCCTGCACCAGCAGGGCTTCGCCGGCGTCCACATGGAAGTCCAGCGGGCCGAACACCGGCTCGTCATTGCGGGAGAAGCTCAGGCCGCTGGCGGCCAGCAATGCAGGGGTGTTCAAGGGGCAGGGGTCTTCATGCCGGAGTGCGATGGCAATTGTAGCGGTGAATGCCGATGGTAGTGCCGGCCGCTGGCCGGCAGATGCGACCCGGCGTCGCAGATCGTCCCAGGGGTGCCGGCCAGCGGCCGGCACTACCGACGCGCGGATTGCGTAAACTCGCAGGCCTGTTCCCCCACAGCCCAGGCCGATGCAACCGAACACCAAGCTGCCCAAGGTCGGTACCACGATCTTCACCGTGATGTCCCAGCTCGCCGCCGAACACGGCGCAGTCAACCTGGGCCAGGGTTTCCCGGACTTTTCGGCGCCGCAGCGCCTGATCGACGAGACCGCCAGGGCGATGGCCGCCGGGCTGAACCAGTACCCGCCGATGACCGGCGTGGCGCCGCTGCGCCAGGCCATCGCGCAGAAGGCGCTGGACTGCTACGGCGCGCAGGTCGATGCGGACAGCGAGATCACCGTCACCAGTGGCGGTACCGAGGCCATCTTCAACGCCATCCACGCCGTGGTGCGTGCCGGCGAGGAAGTGATCGTGCTCGACCCGGCGTATGACTGCTATGAACCGGCGATCGACCTGGCCGGTGCCAAGGCCGTGCATGTGTCGCTGGATCCGCAGACCTTCGCGGTCGACTGGGACCGCGTGCGTGCGGCGATCACCCCGCGCACCCGCATGCTGATCGTCAACACCCCGCACAACCCGTCCGGCGCGATGCTGTCGGCGCAGGACATGCAGGCACTGGCCGAGCTGCTGCGTGGCACGCAGATCTACCTGATCTCCGATGAGGTGTACGAACACATCATCTACGACGGCCGCCGCCATGAATCGGCGCTGCGCTACCCGGAACTGCGCGAGCGCGCGTTCGTCATCTCCAGCTTCGGCAAGACCTATCACTGCACCGGCTGGAAGATCGGCTATGCGATCGCACCGCCGGCACTGACCGCCGAGTTCCGCAAGGTGCACCAGTACAACACCTTCACCAGCTTCGGCCCGGCGCAGTACGGCTTCGCCGCGATGATCCGCGACGAACCCGAACACCACCTGGAGCTGGGCGCGTTCTACCAGGCCAAGCGCGACCGTTTCCGCGAGCAGCTGGCCGGCACCCGCCTGAAGGCGCTGCCGGTCCCCGGCGGCTACTTCCAGCTGGTCGACTACTCGGCCATCAGCGACCTGCCGGACCATGAGTTCGTGAAGTGGCTGACCATCGAGAAGGGCGTGACCGCGATCCCGCTGTCGCCGTTCTACGAAAACCCGCCGGCCGGCCAGCGCCTGGTGCGCCTGTGCTTTGCCAAGAATGAAGCAACGATGGACGCGGCGATCGAACGCCTGCGCCTGCTCTGAGCGGAGGCGTGAACATGCAGGACCTGCGCATTTCCCTCGTCCAGGGCGACACCCGCTGGCACGATCCGGCCGGCAACCGCGCCTACTACGGCGCGCTGCTCGCACCGCTGGCCGGCACCACCGACCTGGTGATCCTGCCGGAGACCTTCACCAGTGGTTTCTCCAACGACGCCATTGCCCAGGCCGAAGGCATGGACGGCCCGACCGTGGCCTGGGTGCGCGAACAGGCCAGGACCTTGAACGCGGCGGTGATCGGCAGCGTGCAGCTGCGCGACGGCGAGGGCGTCTACAACCGCCTGCTGTTCGCCACGCCCGATGGCGACCTGCAGTACTACGACAAGCGCCACCTGTTCCGTTACGGCGGCGAGCACGAGCGCTATGCCGCCGGTCGCGACCGCCTGAGCGTGGAATGGAAGGGCTGGCGGATCAATCCGCAGGTCTGCTACGACCTGCGTTTCCCGGTGTTCTGCCGCAACCGCTACAACGTGGAGCGTCCGCAGCAGCTGGATTTCGACCTGCAGATCTTCGTCGCCAACTGGCCGTCGGCACGCGCCTATGCGTGGAAGACGCTGCTGCGTGCACGTGCGATTGAAAACCTGTGCTTCGTGGCAGCGGTAAACCGCGTCGGTGTCGATGGCAACCAGCTGCACTACGCAGGCGACAGCGCGGTGCTGGATTTCCTCGGCCAGCCGCAGGTGGAGATCCGCGAACGCGAACAGGTGGTCACCACCACCATCTCGGCCGAGGCGCTGGCCGCACACCGCGCGCGTTTCCCGGCGATGCTCGATGCCGATGCCTTCCACCTGGACGAACAGGCCTGAGCACCGGCCTGAACACTGCTGCACCAGCGCGTGCGCCTGCATCCAACGTGCACGCGCGCGCTGCTAGATTCGCCGGCAGTCCGACCGAACTGGAAGTCCTGCCATGAACAAGCCCTTCGCCCTGCTGCTTGCCCTGTCTGCCGCATCGCTGGCCCCGGCCGCGCACGCCGCTGGCAACCTCGACTGCGAGCTGCGCTACAACCTCTCTGGCTGGTCGCTGATCTACAAGACTGCATCCGGCAATGGCACGGTCACCTGCAGCAATGGCGCCAGCATGCCGGTGCGCATCCAGATGAAGGGCGGCGGTCTGACCGTGGGCAAGTCGAAGATCACCAACGGACGTGGCAGCTTCACCGGCGCAGTCAGCGTCAACGAGCTGCTGGGTACTTACGCCTCGGTGGGCGCGCATGCCGGTGCGGTGAAGTCCAGCAACGCGCAGGTGATGACCAAGGGCGACATCTCGCTGGCCCTGTCCGGTACCGGCAAGGGCTGGGATCTGGGCGTGGACGGCACCGCGTTCACCCTCAGCCGGCGCTGAGGCGCGACGGCGCGGCAGTTCCCCAGCTGATGCGGATGTAGTGCTGTTCGGAATCGCTCAACAACCGTTCGACACCGAAACCATTCTTCAGCAGCTGTGCGACCACGTCTTCGACGAGCTGCTCGCTGGCCATCACCTGGCTGAAGCCGAACACGATGTAGCGGCGGCCATTTTCCGAGCCGATCTGGATGGCGTTGTCGAGATCGCGGTAGAACAGTTCGATCGGGCGCTTGGCGGCATCGACGTTGGCGCGGGCCTGTTCGGCGGTGATGGTGATCATGGGCATCTGCCTTGTGTGGGAGCGCGCGCACGATAGCCGGGGAATCAAAGCCGTTCCCGGAAGGCCAGCACAGTGCGCTGCTTTTGCAGCAATTCCTAGGCTGCAGCGGGACGCCGCCGTTGCAGCCACAAGGCCAGTAGGCCACACGCGATAACGGTCGGTGCCAGCATCTGCACCGCACCGACCAGCGCCATTGCCGCACCGATCAACAGGTAGTAGAGCAGGCCGAACAGCGCGCCTGCGCTGCCGAGACAGTGTGGATAGCCGCGCAGGGCCTGGCCGAGCACATTGGGAATGGCAAGGCCGAAGCCCGTCACCACCGGCACCATCGCCGCGATCAGGGCAGGGTGATCATGCAGCAGCGCGGCCAGCAGGCCTCCCGTCAGAACCAGTCCTGCGGCGATGCGGATACGCGTGGTTGCGGCAACGCCTGCACGCAGCAGGCGGCCATTGCCCCACGCGCCCAGTGCCGAGCCCAGTGCCAGCACCGCGCCGCTGGCGCCGAACCAGGTGGCTGGCCAGTGCAGGCGCGCAAACACGAAGGGGCCGAGCACATACCAGCTGTACATCGCCACGTTGAAGGCCATCACCAGCAACGCGTGTGACCAGATCCAGCGATCGCGCAGCAGTTCCCGCAGCAACGGCAGCATGGGCGCGTGCGGGATCTGTGCAGGGCGGCTTTCGCGCAGGCCCGCCAGGCATGCGACTGCCAGCAGGGCAGCGATCAGCAGCAGGCCGGACTGTACGCCGACATAGCCATGGGCGGCGACCAGCAGCGTGCCCAGTGCAAGGCCGATGGCCGGGCTCAGGGCCAGGGCCATGCCGATCCAGGAGAACGCCTGCGCCAACGCGGGTCCCTGCAGGTGGTCGCGTAGTACGGTCTGGGTTACCACCGAGGCCGCCGCCGCACCCAGTGCGGCCAGTGCCTGTGCCAGCAGGACGTGGCCGAAGGTGCTGGCCAGGAGGCCGCCGCAGGCGGCCAGTGCGAACACGGCCAGCCCGCATAGCAGGGCAGGGCGACGACCGATACGATCGGCCAGGCGCCCCCACAGCAGCACGCCTGCAGCGAAGCCGAACAGGTAAAGGCTCATGGCCTGGCTGGCGGCACTCGGCGGCAGGGCGAAGCGTTCGGCCAGATCGGCCAGGGCCGGGCTGTACAGGGTCTGTGCCAACTGCGGGAACATCAGCAGTGCAATGGTGAGCAACAACAGGCGGCGCGACATGCGGGCGCTCCAGGAAGAAGGGCCGCGCATTGTGGTCTCGCCCGCAATGGCGCACTCTGTCTATCCTGTCATTGAATGTATGAAATCAGACATGGCCTGGTTGCAGCCGCACGCGCACTTCGACGCCGATGCCTGGAGCGCTCCGGTGCTGGGGATTGCAGCCTCACTGGCGGATCACGACTCGGGTTGGCACCAGCATGCACGCGCGCAGCTGCTGTACACCCGGCAGGGCTGCACGCGCCTGACCTACGGTGATCGCATCAGCCTGCTGCCGCCCGCGCGCGCCGCGTGGATTCCGGGTGGGCTGCGCCATCGCGCGCAGATGCGCCAGGCGGTCGACTACCGTTCGTTGTACTTCGACGCCACGCTGTCGGCCCAACTGCCCCGGCAGCCGGCGATCATCGGCGTGGGGCCGCTGCTGCAGGCCTTGCTGGAGCCGATCGCGCAGGCGCCGTTCGACCATGACTGGCAGTCGCCGCGCGCACGCCATCAACTGGCGTTGTGCGTGCTGGAAATCGCTGCTGCACCGGTGGCACCGATGGACCTGCCTTTGCCTCGTGATCCGCGGATCGCACGGTGCCTGCCGGTGGCCGAGCAGCTGCCGCCCGAACTGGGGGAGCTGGCCGCGCGCACGGGCCTGAGCGCGCGTACCGTCGGCCGGTTGATGCAGCGTGATACCGGCATGAGCTACCAGGCCTGGCGCCAGCAATGGCGACTGATGCGGGCCATGGAGTTGCTGCTGCTTGGCCAACGCGTGGCGCACGTGGCGCAGGACACCGGCTTCTCCGCCGAGAGCCCGTTCATCGCCTTCTTCCGCGGCATGACGGGCACCACACCCGCCGCGTTCCAGCGCCACGCAAAAGGGGACGGAGGGGATTAAGTCGCTTTCGCCCCTTCGACACAGGCCGTGGCAAAAACGACTTAATCCCCTCCGTCCCCTTTTCAACGAAAAACCCCGGCCTGCGCCGGGGTTTTTCATTTCAGGCGTGCCGGTGATCAGCCGCCGCGCGGGCCGCTGCGGCGCGGGCCGCCTGGACCGCGGTTGCCGCCGGGGCCGCGGTTGCCACCCGGAGCGCCGGGGCCGCGATTGCCGCCCGGACCACGGTTGCCACCACCCGGACCGCGACCGCCCGGACGGGCGCCCTGCGCCGGCTTGGGGCTGCCATACGGGTTGAAGCCCGGCGTGGCGTGGTCGGACGGGAAGCTCGGGGCATTGCCCGGATGGCCATACGGGTGCTTGTTGCCCTGGCCCTGCGAGCGGTTGCCGGCACCGGCCGGACGACCCTGGCCGCCTGCGCCGCCACGGCCTTCACCGCCGAAACCGCCACGGCCCTGTCCGCCACCGGCGCCCGGACCCTTCGGCTTGCCGTACGGACGGCCCTGGCCGCCAGCGCCCGGACCACGGGCACCCGGGCCGCGCGCGCCCGGACCGGCATTGCGATGGCCGCTCGGGCCCGTGCTCACGCCATCCGGCACGTACCAGGTGCGGAACGCGGCCGGGTTGCCTTCCGGCAGCGAACGGTCGTTCTTCTGGGTGCGCTGCTTGAACGGCCTCTGCGACTGCTTGGCTGCTGCTTCACCGCTGACCGTCAGGCCACCCTTGAAACCGCCGCCCTTGCCGCCGCGGCCACGGCCGCGGTCTTCGCGGACGTTGTCGAAGCGACGCAGCTCGCGGCCTTCGTCTGCGGTGTTATGGCCGTTGACGTAGGCATTGCCACGGCCACCTTCGCGCACGCGCACGGTGGTCTTGGCGGCGCGGCGCTGGCCGATCACCGGCTGCAGGGTCAGAGCCGACGGCGCGCCTTCTTCCAGCTTCAGCTGCGCACGCAGGGCTTCAACCTGGGCGGTGCCCAGTTCCACCGAATGGCCACGGGCCAGTTCGCGCGGCAGGCTCACCTTGCCGTAGCGGGTGCGCTTCAGGCGGCTGACCTGGCAGCCCTGCGACTCCCACAGGCGGCGCACTTCGCGGTTGCGGCCTTCCTTCACCACGACGCGGAACCAGTCGTGCGAGTCGGTGCCGCCGATGCGTTCGATCTCGTCGAACTTGGCCGGGCCGTCTTCCAGTGCCACGCCGCGTGCGAGGCGGTCGACGATGGCGTCGGAGACCTTCTCCTCGCCTTCCGGGGCGCGCACGCGCACCACGTACTCGCGCTCGACCTCGAACGACGGGTGCATCATGGCGTTGGCCAGTTCACCGTCGGTGGTGGCCAGCAGCAGGCCGGTGGTGTTGATGTCCAGGCGGCCGATGGCGATCCAGCGCGCGCCCTTCAGCGGCGGCAGCGATTCGAACACGGTCGGGCGGCCTTCGGGGTCTTCGCGGGTGGTCACTTCGCCTTCCGGCTTGTTGTAGACCAGCACGCGCGACGGTTCGGCCAGGGCGGTGGCGACGAAGCCGCGGCCATCCAGCTCGATCTTGTCGCCGCTCTTGACCGACATGCCGGTCTGCGCGACTTCACCGTTGACCTTGACCAGGCCTTCGGCGATGCGCTGTTCCAGCGCGCGGCGCGAACCCAGGCCGGCCTGGGCCAGCACCTTGTGCAGGCGCTCTTCCAGCTTGAACTGTTCGGAGGTGGCTTCGCGCTTGAGCGAGAGCTTGTTACGGGGGGTGTCACTCATCAGTTTTGCTCCGGCCGACGGTTTCGGGGTCGGCCTCTGGTTCGGAATCGGCTTGGTCAACAGCCACGGTCGTCATCGCGACGGCGTTGTCTTCGCGTTCGTTCAGGGGCACCGCGCGCTCGCCCGGCGCGGAATCGGGGTGCCCATCATCAAGGGGCGAAGGTGCTTGCTCATCGGAAGCCGACGCAGACGCTGCGTCGGCGGAATCGGGGGTGTCGCTGCCGGCCAGGCCGGCGTCATCGTTGGCAGCAGCGCCATCGGCGCCAGCTGAAATGTCCGGACCCTCGGCACTGGCGGCGGCCGGTGCGTCGCGGTCCAGGGCCAGCTGGGGTTCCAGCTCGCCCAGGTCCTTCAGTTCCGACAGCGGCGGCAACTCGTCCAGGCGCTTCAGGCCGAAGTAGTCCAGGAAGCCCTTGGTGGTGCCGAACAGGGCAGGCTTGCCGGGCACGTCGCGGTGGCCGACCACGCGGATCCACTCGCGTTCCTCCAGCGCCTGGATGATGTTGCTGCTGACCGCCACGCCGCGCACCTGCTCGATCTCGCCACGGGTGATCGGCTGCCGGTAGGCGATCAGCGCCAGGGTTTCCAGGGTGGCACGGGTATAGCGGGTCTTGCGTTCGGTCCACAGCCGGCTGATCCAGCCATGCACTTCGCCGGTCACCTGGTAGCGGAAGCCGGAGGCGACCTCGACCAGTTCCACGCCACGGCCTTCGCAGGCTTCGCGCAGGCGCTCAAGCGCACGTTCGATGCTGCCCGGCGGTGCCGGCTCCTCTTCCGGGAACAGGTCTTTCAGCTGGGCCAGGGTGAGCGGCTGGCTGGAGGCCAGCAGGGCACCCTCGACAATGCGGTTGATCAGCGTTTGGTCCATCGGCAGTCAGCGCTCACTCGTTCTCGTTGGCGGCGTCGTTGTCGTCGAACTCGCTGCTGAACTGCAGCGGGGCATTGGTGTTGCCGGCGGCCAGGGACTTCACGTAGATCGGCGCCAGCGGCTCTTCCTGGACGATGTCCAGCAGCTGTTCCTTGGCCAGTTCCAGCACCGCCAGGAACGTGACCAGCACGCCCAGCTTGCCTTCTTCTGCAGTGAACAGCCCTTCAAAACGGTAGAACTTGCCATCTTCAAGCCGGCCCAGCACTTCGCCCATGCGTTGCCGCACGCTCAGCGCCTCGCGCTTGATGGCGTGGCCACTGAACAGCTCGGCGCGCTTGAGCACGTCGTGCAGGGCCAGCAGCATTTCCTTCAGGTCCACCGGCGGCGGCAGCTTCACCGCAGCACGTTCGGGCATGAAGGCGTGTGCCACCGTGGTGTCGCGGTCCTGGCGGGGCAGGGCGTCGATGTCCTCGGCGGCCTGCTTGAAGCGTTCGTACTCCTGCAGGCGGCGCACCAGTTCGGCGCGCGGGTCGGCCTCGTCGCCTTCCTCGCTGACCGGGCGCGGCAGCAGCATGCGCGACTTCACCTCGGCCAAGATCGCGGCCATGACCAGGTACTCGGCGGCCAGCTCGAAGCGCAGCTCGCGCATCACGGTGATGTATTCCACGTACTGCCGGGTGATCTCGGCCACGGGAATGTCCAGTACGTCCAGGTTCTGGCGGCGGATCAGGTACAACAGCAGGTCCAGCGGGCCTTCGAAGGCATCCAGGATGACTTCCAGCGCGTCCGGCGGGATGTACAGGTCCTGCGGAATCTGCAGGACCGGTTGCCCATGCACCACGGCCAGCGGCATTTCCTGCTGCTGGGGGGCGGGCGGCCGGGTTGGCGGGTTCGCGTCGAGCGCGAGTTCGGAAGTCATCTAATGGACATCAGGATTGCATCGGACCAGTCGCGGCAGCGGGTTCACCGGGCCAACGCCACGGCGCCCCACGGCACCAGACACGCCGGGATCGGCGCGATTCCACACATATCAAACAGCAGGACGCGCCGCAGTAAACGGCAGCGACGGAACTACGGGGAGGTCGTCTACGTGGCCCGGCCAGGTGGTCCGGTTCGAAGCAGCGGGACGGTCGTCGGGGGCTGCGTTGGCCACAGAAACCGACGGGCTGCTGCATCCAGCCACGTGCAATGGTGTCTAGGGTAAGCCTTTGTCGCGCCAGTGTCCAGCCGGGCTGGGGCGAGGGCGGCATTGGCTAGAATCTGCGCACCCGACAACGCAAGCGAGGAAATGCCGTGTGGTATGTGATTGAAGGCTATGACGGCCAGGACGTGCTGGCACAGCGACTGCAGGCACGTCCGGAACACCTGGCGCGCCTGCACGCGCTGCGCGACGAAGGCCGCCTGCTGCTGGCCGGACCGTGCCCGGCAGTAGACAGCGAGGACCCGGGCCCGGCCGGCTTCAGTGGTTCGGTGGTGATCGCGCAGTTCGAGTCGCTCGTGCAGGCCCAGGCCTGGGCTGATGCCGACCCTTACGTAGCCGCGGGCGTCTACACCCATGTACAGGTGCGTCCGTTCCGCAAGGTCCTGCCGTGAACGCGGAGCGGATCGAGCGGATGCGTGACGCACTGCAGCAGGCGCTGGCCCCGAGCGTGCTGGAAATCGAAGACGACAGTCATCGTCATGCAGGCCACGCCGGTGCGCGCGATGGCCGCGGCCATTTCAACGTGCATGTGGTCAGTGAACGCTTCGCCGGACTGGGTCCACTGGCCCGGCATCGCGCGGTCTATGCCGCGCTGGGCGCGATGATGGAGACCGACATCCAGGCGCTGTCCGTTCGTGCATTGACACCGTCAGAACAGGGCTGAGCCCTTGTCCCACACTGTCCTGGCGGGTCCGTCAGCGGGCCCGCCACAGACAGATTTCCATGTCCATTTCAGGACATTCGCCTAACGGACTGTTTACAAGCCCAGATGGAAACGCTTACATTCCGCGCCAATGCTGGTAGGTCCAAGCCGTGGAGGGCGGCTTCGTGAACAAGGCAGCTATCACAATCAAAGACGTCGCTCGCGAAGCCCGGGTCTCCGTGGCCACGGTTTCCCGCGCGCTCAACGGGCATGAAAATGTCGCCGAACCGGTCCGCCAGCTTGTGCTGGAGGTGGCCGCACGGCTGCGTTACACCCCGCACGCCGCCGCCCGCAGCCTCAGCAGCCGTCGCACCAATACGGTGGGCGTGGTACTGCCTGACCTGTACGGCGAATTCTTCTCCGAGCTGATGCGCGGCATCGACAACGTCGCCCGCAACCGCCGCCAGCACCTGCTGGTGTCCAGTTACCACGGTGACCAGGAGCAGCAGGGCGCGGCCCTGCGCGCCATGCGCGGCCGCGTCGACGGCCTGCTGGTGCTCTCGCCCTATGCGGAGAGCCCTGGATTCCTGACCGACAACCTGCCGCAGTCATTGCCAACGGTGCTGATCAACACCTATCTGCCCGGGCAGGACCACCCGGTGCTGAGCATCGATGACCATGCCGGTGCGATGGCGATGACCCGCCATCTGCTTGACGCGGGTCACCGCCGTATCGCTTTCATTTCTGGCCCGGACCTCAACTTCGACGCGCGCGAGCGCCTGCGTGGCTTCCGTGACGCGTTGGCGGCTTTCGGCAGTGACGCCGAAGGCATCGAGCTGCCCGGTGATTTCGACGAAGCTTCCGGCCATCGCGCCGGTCAGGAGTTGTTGGCAGCCGGAGCGCTGCCTGATGCCGTGTTCGCCGCCAACGACATGATGGCGCTGGGTTGCCTGTATGCGTTCACGCAGGCAGGTGTCCACGTTCCGTCCGACGTCGCCCTGGCCGGTTTCGATGACATTCCACTGGCGCGTTTCGTCCACCCGTCGCTGACCACCATGCAGGTCAGCATCGCCGAACTCGGCGATCGGGCCATGACGCGCCTGATGCAGTTGATGGACGGCACCTCCACGGATGGGACAGGGGACAAGCAGACCCTGGTTCCCCGCTTGATAGTTCGCGATTCCACCACTCCGCCATCCGGCCGTTGAAGCCGGAGGCGTTCCTTCTTTTTTGATTGATCGCAGGGACCGCGCAAGCGGTTACCGCCACCCGGAGATTGAGTTGATGATGCACACCACCTTCCGCACGCCGGCACGCCGGCTGCTGAGCACCGCACTGGTCAGCTGCCTGATGCTGGCTGCTGCTCCGAACGTCATGGCGCAGTCGGCCAATGCCAGCCTGCGCGGCCAGGTTTCCGGCGCGCAGGCCGGCGCCGAGGTGACCGCCACCAACGTGGCCACCGGCACCGTCCGTCGCGGTACCGTCCGTGCCGATGGAAGCTACTCGCTGATGGGCCTGGACCCGGGCACCTATGATGTGGTCGCCAACGGCCAGTCGCAGAAGGTCACCGTCACCGTGGCCTCGACCGCTACCCTGAACTTTGCCGGCGCTGCCAGCAGCACCCCGGGTACGACCGCAGCCACCAACCTGGACACTGTCAACGTCGTCGCGCCGACCCTGCTGCAGGAAGTGCGCACGTCCGAAGTCGGCAAGACCGTCAGCCTGCAGCAGATCCAGACCACCCCGCAGGTCTCGCGCAACTTCCTGGAGTTCGCCGACGCGGTGCCGGGCATGATCTTCACCCGCGACGCCAAGGGCAACACCTCGCTGCGCGGCGGTGCCACCAACTCCGACGGCACCAACGTGTACATCGACGGTGTGGGCCAGAAGAGCTACGTCAAGGGCGGCGGCGTGGCCGGTCAGTCCGGCAGTGCCGGTAACCCGTTCCCGCAGCTGGCCATCGGCGAGTACAAGGTCATCACCGGCAACTACAAGGCCGAGTACGGCCAGGTGTCCAGTGCAGCGGTCACGGCCGCGACCAAGTCGGGTACCAACGAGTTCAAGGGTGAAACCTTCTACCGTTATACCAACGACAGCATGCGCGCGATGACCCCGGCCGAGCGTCAGCCGGGCAAGGGCAAGGAGGATTCGGCCGAGAAGGAATACGGCTTCGCCCTGGGCGGCCCGATCGTCAAGGACAAGGCCCACTTCTTCGTGACCTATGAAGCCAAGCGCTTCGATCTGCCGGTGACCATCGCACCGCATGGTTCGGTGACCAACAAGGCCAACCGCGTCCCGGCTGATGCCCAGGCCGGCCTGGGCCCGGCCAGCCAGCCGTTCCAGCAGGACTTGATCTTCGCCAAGGTCGACTTCGAGCCGACCGACAACGATCGCCTGGAACTGACCTTCCAGGACCGTGATGAAACCCAGCAGCAGTTCTCGGACCAGACCGCGCCGATGCACGGCAAGGAAACCAAGAACACTGACCGCCGTTACGCGCTGCGCTGGAACCACAGCGGTGAGCGTTACTACAACGAGCTGATGGTTACCCACGAGGATTCGTTCAACAATCCCAAGCCGCTGAGCATGGGCAACGGTTTCAACTACACCGCGCCGGACGGCAAGAACGAGGAGCGCGCCATCGTCTCGATCGGTGGCTCCTCGGCAATGTCGTCGCAGGTGAAGGGCCAGAAGGGCTGGTCGATCGAAGACAACCTGACCCTGGATGGCATCCAGTGGGCGGGCGACCACACCATCAAGATGGGTGCCAAGTACAAGCAGATCGACCTGTACGCCTCCGATGCGGCGCAGATCAATCCGCAGTTCTACTACACCATCGACAACCCGACCTTCCCGGACAGCATCCCGTACAAGGCACAGTTCGTGAAGCCGGTCACCGGCGTGTCCGGCGTGTCCGGCGAAGTGCGCTCGAAGGTGAAGCAGATCGGTCTGTTCATCCAGGATGACTGGCAGGTCAACGACCACCTGCAGCTGAACCTCGGCCTGCGCTGGGACTACGAGAAGAACCCGTCCTATCTGGACTTCGTGACCCCGCCGGAAGTGGTCAATGCGCTGTTCGCGCAGGATCCGCGTGCCGCCGCTGGCCAGAGCTACGCCGACACGCTGGCGCTGAGCGGCCTGAACATCAACGATTACATCAGCAACGGCCACAACCGCAAGGCATTCAAGAATGCCTGGCAGCCGCGTCTGGGTTTCTCGTATGACATCAATGCCGACGAGCAGCACGTGATCCACGGTGGTGCCGGTCGTTCCTACGACCGCGACCTGTTCGACTACCTGCAGCTGGAAACCACCAAGCTGGCCCTGCCGCAGCCGACGATCTACTTCCGCAATCCGGCAACCGGTCAGTGCTTCCAGGGCAACGCCGCGTGCTATGACTGGAACCCGAACCTGCTCAACGGTATCGGCAACCTCCAGAGCCTGGTCGGTTCGACCAGCAATGCCGGCCTGGAAGTCGACCTGCTGAACAACAATCTGAAGGTGCCCTACGCTGACCAGTTCAGCCTGGGCATGAGCAACCAGATCGGCGACTGGCTGACCGACGCCACCATCTCGCGCACGCTCACCTATGACGGCTTCGCCTTCACCCTGGGCAATCGCTACCCGACCGGCAACTTCTTCGACGATCCGCGTCTGTGCGGTGGCACCGAAGCCGGTCTGGGCCAGGCGTGGAGCTGCAACGTGCCGGGCTTCGGCAGCCTGATCATCGGCCAGCAGGGCATCAAGACCCGTGCTACCCAGATCCTGTTGTCGGCGCAGAAGCCGTTCACCCAGGAAAGCGGCTGGGGCACCTCCATCGCCTATACCTGGACCACCGCCCGCCACAACCGTGACATCAACGAGCACTACGCGTTCGACCGTGGCGTGATCGGTGACTACCCGACCATCCGCTCCAACGGCGCGCCGCGTCACCGCCTGGTGGTGACCGGTTCGTATGCGGGCTTCTGGGGCATCACCTTCGGTGGCAAGATCACCCTGGCCACCCCGACCGCGATCAACGACTGGTACGGCGTGCCGCAGGCCAATGGCTTCGACCTGCCGACCCCGATGGCGGCGGTTCCGGGTGGCAACGGCAAGTTCCTGCTGGGTGGCAAGATCTTCGGTTATCGCTCGGTCGACCTGCAGGCGACGAAGACGTTCAAGATGCCGGGCGATACCGAGCTGTATGCGCGTATCGACATCATCAACGTGTTCAACTTCGACAATTTCTCGAACTACAACTACTACAAGAATGGCAAGTTGACCGCGAGCTACAACGAGACCGGCGACATCGTCGGTACGCCGCGCCAGGTCAAGGCCGAAGTGGGCTTCCGCTTCTAAGCCCGGATGGATGCATGACCCCGATGCCGCCGCTCCGCCGGCGGCATCGGGCGCGTGAAAACAGCAATGGCCGGCCCTGTGCCGGTCCATTGCCCATGCCGCTGCCGGTCAGGGGGCATCGGCATGGGCAATGATCGCGGTGTCAAACCACGTTTTTCGTGGTTTTTTAAGAACGCACCTTGTAAACGATTTCAGATCATTGGACGGTATGCTTTCCCATCGATCAGACCACCGGAGAAATCGCGCCATGCAGGCACGTCATCTGTTGTCCGCCGCAGCGTTGAGCCTGGCCGTGGCCGCCTGCCAGCCGGCCCAGCAGGAGCCTGCCAAGCCGCGGCCGCCGGTGATCCTGATCGAGGCCGATGCACCGCCGCGGCCGATGAAACCTGAGCTGCCGCCGCTGTTCGATGACATCGAGCGCCGCACCTTCCAGTTCTTCTGGGATACCACCAACGAGATCAATGGCCTGACCCCGGACCGCTATCCGTCGCGGCCGTTCGCCAGCATCGCCTCGGTCGGCTTCGCACTGACCGCGTATCCGATCGGCATCGAGAACGGCTGGGTCAGCCGCAACCAGGCGATCGACCGCACCCTGACTACCCTGAAATTCTTCCGCGATGTGCCGATGGGCCCGCAGCGTACCGGCAAGGCGGGTTACAAGGGCTTCTATTACCACTTCCTGGACATGCAGGAAGGCCGTCGCTACGACAGCTGGGTCGAACTGTCCTCGGTGGATACCGCGCTGCTGATGATGGGGGTGCTGTTCGCGCAGTCGTACTACGACGGTGACGATCCGCGCGAGAAGGAAATCCGCCAGATCGCCGACACGCTGTACAGGAAGGTCGACTGGCCCTGGCTGCAGCAGCGTGCGCCGCTGATCTCGATGGGCTGGTTCCCCGAGAGCGGTTTCATCGACCACGACTGGATGGGCTACAACGAGGCGATGATGGTCTACATCCTTGCCCTGGGTTCGCCGACGCACCCGGTCAGCCCGGATGCGTGGACGGTGTGGACGCGCACCTATGACAACGACTGGGGGGTCTACCAGGGCCAGGAATACCTGTCCTTCGGCCCGCTGTTCGGCCACCAGTACAGCCACGTCTGGATCGACTTCCGCGACATCCAGGACGCCTACATGCGCGAGCGCGGCAGTACCTACTTCCTCAACAGCCGCTCGGCTGCACTTGCCCAGCGTGAGTACGCCATCGCCAACCCGATGCAGTGGAAGGATTACGGCGAGAACGTCTGGGGCCTGACCGCCAGCGATGGCCCGCAGAACACCACGCAGGAATACCGTGGCGAGCAGCGCCAGTTCCGCCATTACTCTTCGCGCGGCGCTGGCCTGCGCGAGAACTTCGATGACGGCACCATCGCTCCGACCGCCGCGATCGCGTCGGTGGTGTTCGCGCCGGAACAGGTGATCCCGGCCACGCTGGAAATGCACAAGCGCTACGGCGATTACATCTATTCCAGCTACGGCTTCCTGGATTCGTTCAATCCCAGCTTCAACTACGACATCCCGATCAAGACCGGCCGCGTGGTGCCGGATCGTGGCTGGGTCGCCAGCGACTACATCGCCATCGACCAGGGGCCGATCCTGACCATGATCGCCAACTATCGCAATGATTTCGTCTGGGAAGTGATGAAGAAGAACCCGTACATCCGCAAGGGCCTGGAGCGGGCGGGGTTCAGTGGTGGCTGGCTGGCGCCGGAAGGTTCGTTCCAGCCGCTGGAACTGCAGAAAGACGAAAAGGCCGCGGCGGCACGCGCGGTGGGTATCGCCGAATCACGCGCGGCTGCCGCGCAGGAACAGAAGAACAATGCCAACCGCAACACAGGCCAGGGCAAGTAACCCGATGCCGAACTGGATCGACCGTCTGCGCCGCTGGACACTGCCAGCCCTGGCCGCACTGGCCGTGGCCGGCTGCGCCCGCACCGAACCGGACACGACCACTGTGCGCTTCTGGGCAATGGGCCGGGAAGCCGAGGTGGTCAGCGAACTGATCCATGAGTTCGAAGCCGAGAACCCGGGCATCAAGGTGGACGTGCAGAACATCCCGTGGACCGCTGCGCACGAAAAGCTGCTGACCGCGTTCGCCGCCGACGGCCTGCCGGACGTGTGCCAGCTCGGCAACACCTGGGTGCCGGAGTTCGCCGAGCTCGATGCGCTGACCCCGTTGCAGCCGTTCGTCGATCGCTCTGCCGTGGTCGATGAGAAGGATTATTTCCAGGGCATCTGGGACACCAACGTGATCCACGGCAAGCTGGTCGGCGTGCCGTGGTATGTCGATACGCGCCTGATCTACTACCGCAAGGACCTGCTGGCCAAGGCCGGCTACGACCACCCGCCGCGCACGTGGCAGGAGTGGGATGAGCAGATGGCAGCGATCAAGCGCATGCAGGGCCCGAACCGCTATGCGGTGCTGATGCCGATCAACGAGTTCGAGCAGCAGCTGTCGCTGGCACTGCAGCAGCCCGATCCGCTGCTGCGCGATGATGACACCCGCGGCAACTTCAGCAGCCCCGGCTTCCGCCGCACGCTGGCGTTCTACGCCAACATGTTCGAGCAGGGCTGGGCGCCGAAGATGTCCGAGACGCAGATATCAAACGTCTGGGATGAGTTCTTCCGCGGCTTCAACGTCTTCTACATTTCCGGCCCATGGAACATCCGCGAGTTCAAGAAGCTGCAGCCGAAGGAACTGGAAGGGCAGTGGGGCACCGCAGCGCTGCCGGGGCCGGAAGGTCCGGGCGCGGGCATCGCCGGTGGCACCAGCCTGGTGATCTTCCGCAAGTCGCAGCAGAAGGAGGCGTCGTGGAAGCTGATCGAGTTCCTGTCGCGCCCGCAGATCCAGGCACGTTTCCATTCGATCATCGGCGACCTGCCGCCACGCCGTAGCACGTGGAGTGCGCCGTCGCTGGCCAACGATCCGCTGGCCGCAGCGTTCCGTGACCAGCTGGAGCGGGTCAAGCCGACGCCGAAGGTGCTCGAATGGGAGCGCATCGTGCAGGAAATGCGCATCGTCACCGAGAAGGTGGTACGCGGTGGCCTGCCGCAGGACAAGGCCGTCGAAGAGCTCGACCAGCGCGTGGACAAGGTGCTGGCAAAGCGCCGCTGGATGCATGAACAACAACGCCTGCAGCAGCGCGTTCCGTCGCCGCAAACGAGCAGTGCCGTGGCCGCCGGGAGCGCGCAATGAAACGTACTTCACTCGCCGGCTGGATTTTCGCCGGTCCCTCGCTGATCGTGCTGGGCGTGTTCTTCGGCCTGCCGGTGGCTTCGGCGCTGGCGCTGAGCGTGACCGACTTCGACCTGTATGCCCTGGCTGACAGCAGCAACCTGCGCTTTGTCGGCCTTGGCAACTACATCGATCTGCTGCAGACACCGATGTTCTGGAAGTCGCTGTGGAATACCACTTACTTCGTGTTGATCGGTGTGCCCTTGTCGATCGGCGTGTCGCTGGGCGCGGCAATGCTGCTGAATGCGCCGGCCGCACGCTTCAAGGCTTTGTTCCGCACCGCGCTGTTCGCGCCGGTGGTGACCACGCTGGTGGCGGTGGCGGTGATCTGGCGCTACCTGTTCCATACCAGCTACGGGCTGGTGAACTACGGCCTGGGCCATCTGGGCATCAGCCCGATCGACTGGCTGGGCGATCCCAACTGGGCGATGCCGACCATCATGCTGTTCGCGGTGTGGAAGAACTTCGGCTACAACATGGTGATCTTCCTGGCCGGCCTGCAGGCGATCCCGCATGACCTGTACGAGGCCGCGCGCATCGACGGTGCCTCGCGCTGGAAGCAGTTCCTGCACATCACCCTGCCGATGCTCGGCCCGGTGCTGCTGGTGGTCGGCGTGATTACCGTGTCCGGCTACTTCCAGCTGTTCGCCGAACCCTACGTGATGACCCGCGGCGACCCACTGCAGAGCACCGTCAGCGTGCTGTATTTCATGTTCGAGGAAGGCTTCAAGTGGTGGAACCTGGGACGCGCCTCCGCCGTGGCGTTCCTGCTGTTCCTGATCATCCTGGCGGTGACCACCGTGATGCTGCGTTTCGGCCGCAAGAGGCAGTTGGTATGAGTCGTGAAATCGGCCAGTCGCGCTGGTACCCGTGGTTGATCAATGGTGCGTTGCTGGTGCTGGCCCTGGTCAGCCTGGCACCGCTGTTGTGGATGCTCTCGGTCTCGTTCATGCCGCAGGGCGAGGCCAGCCATTTCCCGCCGCCGCTGCTGCCTTCCAGCATCACCACGCACAACTACCATGAGCTGTTCGCGCGCACTGGCATGGGTGGCAACTTCGCCAACAGCCTGCTGGTGTCGCTCGGCATCACGGTCGGTTCGCTGCTGCTCAACACCATGGCCGGCTACGCCTTCGCCAAGCTCAACTTCGTCGGCCGCGAGCGCCTGTTCCAGGTACTGATGGCGGCGCTGGTGATTCCGGCGCAGGTGGCGATGCTGCCGCTGTTCCTGCTGATGAAGCAGCTGGGCCTGGTCAACAGCTTCGGTGGCGTGATCGTGCCAGCGCTGGCCAGCGTGTTCGGCATCTTCCTGGTACGCCAGTACGCGCGTTCCATCCCGGACGAACTGCTGGAAGCGGCGCGCATCGACGGGGCAGGGGAGCTGCGCATCTTCTTCCAGATCGTGCTGCCGATGCTCAAGCCGGTGCTGGTGACCCTGGCGATCTTCACCTTCATGGGCGCATGGAACGATTTCATGTGGCCATTGATCGTGCTGACCGACCAGGAGCACTACACTTTGCCGGTGGCACTGGCCACCCTCTCGCGCGAGCACATCATGGACGTGGAAATGATGATGGCTGGCGCGGTGGTCACCGTGGTCCCGGTGCTGGCGCTGTTCCTGGTGCTGCAGCGGTACTACATCCAAGGTCTGTTGCTGGGGAGCGTCAAGGGATGAAGCGAGCGATCGCCGTTGGACTGGGCCTGTTGTGGACTTCCCTGGCGATCGCCGCACCACCGGCGCTGCCGGCACCGAAGGTGCTGGACGACTTCGACGACATCGCGGCCTGGACGCTGGTGCTGTCCGACCAGGTCAGCGGTTCGCTGCGTCCGGTCAGTGGTGCCGGTGGTGGCCGCGCGCTGTGCCTGGACTATGACTTCCACGATGTCTCCGGCTACGTCGGCATCCGCCGCGCGCTGAACATCGAATACCCGGTCAATTACCGCTTCGGATTCCAGCTGCGTGGCGAATCGCCGGGCAACGACCTGCAGTTCAAGTTGATCGATGCCAGCGGCGACAACGTCTGGTGGGTCAACCGGCCCGGCTACAGCTTCCCCAAGGCGTGGACGCCGGTCGAGTACCGCCGCCGCCAGATCGACAAGGCGTGGGGTCCGTCGCCCGAGAAGGAGATGGCACGAAGCGCCGCCGTCGAGTTCACGATCTACAGCAAGGTCGGTGGCCGCGGCACGGTGTGCTTCGACAAGCTGACCCTGCAGGGCCTGCCGCCGCAGGATGATTCGGCGTTGGTGCCATCAGTGATTGCCGATACGGCCACCGCGCTGCAGGACCGCATGATCGACGGCAAGAGCGACACGTTCTGGATCAGCGGTGGCGTCAAGCAGCAGACCATCAGCCTGGACCTGCACAAGAGCCGCGAGATCGGCGGTGTAGTGATCGATTGGCTGCCGAACCTGGAAGCCAATCGCTACACCGTGCGGACGTCCGAGGATGGCCGGGACTGGCGCACTGTGCGCGAGGTGACCGGCGGTGCGGGGGGGCGCGATTGGCTGGCGCTGCCGGATACCGACGCGCGCTACGTGCGTTTCGATCTGCGCGATGGCCCGAACTGGCGCTATGGCATCCGTGACATCGCACTCAAGCCGCTGGCCTTCGCCGCCACGCCCAATGCCTTCCTGTCCTCGGTGGCCGCCGATCTGCCGCGCGGCTCGTTGCCGCGTGCCTATGTGGGCGAACAGCCGTACTGGACCCTGCTCGGCCTCGATGGTGGCCAGGAGCAGGCGCTGATCAGCGAGGATGGCGCGCTGGAGCCGGCCAAGGGCAGCTTCAGCATCGAGCCGTTCATTCGCCTGGATGGCAAGCTGCTGGACTGGTCGAAGGTCGCCATCACCCAGTCGCTGCAGGATCACTACCTGCCGATCGCCACCGTCGACTGGGTGCATGAGAAGGCCGGGCTTTCGGTGACCAGTTTCGTGCAGGGCACGCCCGAGCGCGCGCAGCTGATCGGCCGCTACCGGCTGAGCAATCCGGACAAGGTCGCCCACGAGTACACCCTGGCGTTGGCAATCCGTCCGTGGCAGGTCAACCCGCCCACCCAGTTCCTCAACACCGTCGGTGGCTTCAGCCGCATCGATGCACTGGATGTGGGCGAACAGCTGGTTCGGGTCAACGGTGAGCCGCGCATCTATCCGCTGCAGGCGCCGGATGCGCGCTTTGCCAGTACGTTCGATGGCAAGCTCGATGCGATGCATCTGGAAAGCGGCAAGTACCCGGCCACGACCGCAGTGAAGGACAGCACCGGCATGGCGTCGGGTGCGCTGATGTACACGATCAAGCTCGAGCCCGGCCAGAGCCGCGAAGTGGCGGTGGTGCTGCCGCAGACCGGTGGCTGGGCGCCGCAGGCGCTGGACGTGGCCAAGGCGCAGGCGCAGGTGGCCGATCAATGGCGGCAGAAGCTGGGCGTGGTCTCGCTGCAGGTGCCGGCTGCGGGCCAGGCACTGGTCGATACCCTGCGCACGGCCGTCGCGCACATGCTGATCTCGCGGGTTGGCCCACGCCTGCAGCCGGGCACGCGCTCGTACGCGCGCAGCTGGATCCGCGATGGCGCGATGATTTCCGAGGGCCTGCTGCGCATGGGGCGCAGCGATGCCGTGCGTGACTACATCAACTGGTATGCGCCGTACCAGTTCGAGAACGGCAAGGTGCCGTGCTGCGTCGACGCGCGCGGCAGCGACCCGGTACCGGAGAACGACAGCCATGGCGAACTGATCTACAGCATTGCCGAGTATGGACGCTACACCGGCGACAGCACGTTCACCGAGCTGATGTGGCCGCACGTGCAGGGCGCCTACAACTACATGGAGCAGCTGCGCGCCAGCGAGCGCACCGAGGAAAACCGCGCACGCAATCCTGCCTTCTACGGGATGATGCCGGCCTCGATCAGCCACGAAGGCTATTCGGCCAAGCCGATGCATTCGTACTGGGATAATTTCTGGGCGTTGCGCGGCTACAAGGACGCGGCATCGCTGGCGGCCCAGCTGGGCAAGGTCGAGGCGATGCAGATCGCCGGATCGCGTGACCAGTTCCGTGATGACCTGCAGGCCTCGCTGCTGTCGGCGATGCAGCAGCACGACATCGACTACCTGCCGGGCTCGGCCGAGCTGGGCGATTTCGATGCGACCTCGACCACCATCGCGCTGGCGCCGGGCGGCGAGCAGGGCCGACTGCCGCAGCAGGCACTGGAGGCGACCTTCGAGCGCTATTGGAAGGAGTTCGTGGCCCGCCGCGACGGCAAGCGTGAGTGGAAGGACTACACCCCGTACGAGTGGCGCAACGTGGCGGCGTTCGTACGCCTGGGCTGGCGTGACCGCGCCTGGCAGGCCACCGAGTTCTTCTTCAGGGACCGTGCGCCGCAGGCCTGGAACCAATGGGCCGAGGTGGTCTCGCGCACGCCGCGCAAGCCGTTCTTCGTCGGTGACCTGCCGCACGCCTGGGTAGCCTCGGACTTCGTGCGCTCGGCCTTGGACATGTTCGCGTACAGCCGTGACATGGACGATGCGCTGGTGCTGGCCGCCGGCATTCCGAGCGCCTGGCTGCAGGGCGAGGGCATCGCCGTGCAAGGCCTGCGCACGCCGCAGGGCCAGCTCAACTACCGCCTGCAGCGCAGCGACAAGCAGCTGGTGCTGGAGGTGCAGCCGGGCCTGGTGCCACCGGTCGGTGGCGTGGTGTTGCCATGGCCGTACGCCGGTGATCCGGGCGAGGCGACCATCAACGGCGAAGCGGCCGAATGGGTCAACAAGGAACTGCACGTGCACCAGCTGCCGGCGCGGGTCGAGATCGATGTACCGAGCGCGGTGCGCCGCGCCGAGCGCAAGGGGCAGTAACGATGAAGCAGCAGGGGGCAAGAGTGCGCACGATCGTGCGCGCCCTGGGGCTGGCCATTGCATTGGCACTGCCGGGCGCCGCGATGGCGGCCGATCCAGCCGCCGGGGCAGCGGCTGATGTCGCCACCGCGCCAGGCATGAGCATGGTCACCTTCAATCTGCATCATGACCGCGAGGACTGGCCACGCCGGCGCCGCACCATCCTGGCCGAACTCAAGCGCCTGCAGCCGGATGCGGTTGCCCTGCAGGAGGTGATCCAACGCCGCAACGTGCGAAACCAGGCGCAATGGCTGGCCAGCCAACTTGGTTACAGGTACGTGTTCGTGTCCACCGATGCGGTCGGCGCGCCCAAGCGCTACGGCAATGCGCTTCTGACCCGGCGGCCGATCCTTGCCCAGGGGGATCATCTGCTGCAGCCCTTGGACGACTACCGCACCGTGGCCCACCTGCGCATCGACGTCGATGGCACGCCGGTAAACGTCTACGCCACGCATCTGAACGAGCGCAGTGATGAGAGCGGACAACGCATCCGTCGCAGCCAGGTCGAGGACCTGCTGCGCTTCATCAGCGCGACGTCGGCGGGCGCGCCGGTGGTGATCGCAGGTGACTTCAATGCACTGGTGGATGCCGGCGATCTGAGCGAGCTGCGCAGCCACTACGGCGACAGTTACGGCAGCGTGCACGTCAACACCGATCTGTCCGGGGTCAGTACGCTCAACCGCCACTATTACCAGGCGCCGTCGCGGATCGACCACATCTTCTTCCAGCAGGACGAGATGGTCGCGCGCGAGGCGAAGATCCTGTTCGACCAGCCCGACGACAGCGGTCGCTGGGCCTCGGACCACTACGGCGTGTGGACCCGCCTGCAGTTCGCGCCGAAACCCTGACGGGACACGCTTGGGTAGGTGCCAACCTTGGTTGGCACGGGCGTGTCCGCGTGCACTCGATCAACGGCGCCAACCAAGGTTGGCCTCTACCAAAGCGGTGACCGTGCGCGGGTTGTGCCCTGGTGGGTGCCAACCTTGGTTGGCACGGTTCGGCCCGAAGCACAAACAAAAACGGCGGGGATCATTGATCCCCGCCGTTTCGCTTTCACGCTATCAAGGAGCGATCAGTTCGCCGGCGGCGTGCGCTTGGCGGCCTCGTCGTCTTCTTCATCAGCCTTGGCTTCTGCAGCCTGGGCTGCAGCGTCGGCATGGCCATCGGCGACCGGATCGATCGATGGCGTCACCACCGCATCAGCGCTCGGGGCGGCGGCTTCGATCGGTGCGGCTTCGACCGCCACCGGAGCGACCGGCTGTTCCGCGATCGGCGCAGCCTCGACGACCGGCGTGGCTTCAACGGCCGGGCCGGCCTCCACCACCGGGGCACTCTCACTGGCCACCGGCTTGGTTTCAACCACCGGGGTTGCTTCAACCACCTGCGGCTTCGATTCCACGACCGGCGCGGCCTCGACTGCGACCGGCTTCGCTTCGATCACCGGTGCGGCTTCAACCACCGCGGCCGTTTCAGCCACAACCGGCTTTGCTTCGATGGCCGGCGCAGCAGCGTCCACCACCGGAGTGGCGTTGGCGACGGGTGCGGCAGCGGCGACCGGCTGGACCGGGGTCGCGGCGTCGATGGCATCGAGCATGCTGGTCTGCACCGGCGAGGACACCGCTTCGGTCTTCGCAGCTTCGACCGGTGCCTGCACTTCAGCCACGACCGGGGCGGCGGCTTCGACCACAGCGCTGCTCACCACGGCAACCGGCGCGGCGACAACAGCGGCGGCAGCACGGGCTGGCTTCTCGGCTTCGACAGCGACCGGCTCGGCTTCGTCATCGAAGTCGAACTCCGGCTGCGAACGCGTGGGCTGCACAGCCGCGACCGGCGCAGTGCCGGCAGTGCTGTCGATGTTCGGCTCGGCGCCGTCGGCGTCATCACCGTCATCACCCTCGTCCTGGTCATCACCCAGAGCGTCGCTGCCGGCGGCGTTCTCGGCGCCACCGCGACGACGACGACGGCCACCACGACGGCCACGGCGACGGCGGGTTGCGCCTTCGCCAGCCTGCTCGCCATTGGCGTCGGTTGCAGCCTCTTCACCGGCAACTGCAACCACGTCGGTCGCACTGGCCGCATTGGCAGCGGTGTCGACCGGTGCGGCCGCTTCCACCGGGGCGACCGGGGCGACCGGCGCGGTGGCTTCCTGCGCGTTCACCCCATTGGCGGCGACGGCCGTAGCGGCTACGGCTGCAGCTGCGGTCACGGCTTCGGCAGGTGCTTCGGCGGCATTGCGCTGCGGCTTCTCGGCCGGCTTGTCACCGTCCTGCTGCTGCGGGCGCGGCTGCTTGGGCTGCTTCAGCTTCGGTTGCTGGTTCTGGTTCTGGCCCTGCTGCTCGTTGCGCGGCTTGTTCTGCTGCTGCGGCGGCTGCTGGCCATCCTTGTGCTGCGGCTCCTTCTGCTTGCCCTGCTGCGGCTGCTGCTGCGCATTGCCGTTATTGCCGTTGCGGCCGTCCTTGCGCTGCTCGCCGCGGTCCTTGCGGTTGCCGCCATCCTTCTGCTGCTGCGCGTTGCCATTGCCACGATTGTCGTCGCGACGGTCCTTGCGGTCCTTGTTGCGATCCTTGTTGCGGTCCTTGCGACCGCCGTCCTGCTGCTGGCGTGCAGCCGGGGCGGCCGGTGCTGGCGCAGGCGCCGGTTCGCCACCGAACACGCGCTTGAGCCAACCGATCACGCCGCCCGCTGGGGCCGGCGCAACAGGCGCTGCAGCGACCGGGGCCGGAGCGGCCGCGGCCGCGGCCGGCTCCACTTCCTCGCGCACCGGGGCCGGGGAAGTGTGCTTGACCTGGGTCACCGCCGGCGGCGGGATATTCAGCTGGCCCTTGGTCAGCGCGTGCACCGGCAGCTTGCGCGGGGTGCCGCGCTGGTAGCTGGGCTTGCTGCTTTCTTCACCCAGCTCGTTCTCGCGCAGGCGCGTCACGGTGTAGTGCGGGGTGTGCAGCTGCTCGTCGGCGACGATCACGATCGGTGCCTCGTGGCGCTGTTCGATCTCGCGCAGGGCGCTGCGCTTCTCGTTCAGCAGGTAATTGGCGATCTCCACCGGGGCCTGCACCAGCACCTGCCCGGTGTTCTCCTTCATCGCATGCTCTTCAGCCACGCGGATGATCGACAGCGACAGCGACTCGACGCTGCGCATGCGGCCGTGGCCGTCACAACGCGGGCAGACGATCTGGCTGGACTCGCCCAGGCTCGGGCGCAGGCGCTGGCGGCTCATTTCCAGCAGGCCGAAGCGCGAGATGCGGCCCACCTGCACGCGCGCGCGGTCGTACTTCAGCGCGTTGGCGAGGCGGTTCTCGACTTCGCGCTGGTGCTTGTTGGAGGCCATGTCGATGAAGTCGATCACCACCAGGCCACCCAGGTCACGCAGGCGCAGCTGGCGGGCCACTTCCTCGGCCGCTTCCAGGTTGGTCTGGAACGCGGTGTCCTCGATGTCGCTGCCCTTGGTGGCGCGCGAGGAGTTGACGTCGACGGCGGTCAGCGCTTCAGTCTGGTCGACCACGATCGAGCCGCCCGACGGCAGGCGCACGTTGCGCTCGTAGGCGCCTTCGATCTGCGATTCGATCTGGAAGCGGTTGAACAGCGGAATGTCGTCCTTGTAGTGCTTGAGCTTGCGCAGGGTCTGCGGCATCACCTGCTGCATGAATTCGCGGGCGTGCTCGTACATCTCCTCGGTGTCCACCAGGATCTCGCCGATGTCGGCGCGCAGGTAGTCACGCAGGGCGCGCACGATCAGGCGCGATTCCTGGTAGATCAGGAACGGGGCGGGCTTGCTCAGTGCCGCTTCGGCAATGGCGCGCCAGACATTGAGCAGGTAGTCCAGGTCCCACTGCAGCTCTTCCGCATCGCGGCCGACGCCGGCGGTACGGATGATCACGCCCATGTCGTCGGGGATGTTCAGCTTGTCCAGGGCGTCCTTCAGCGCGGCCCGGTCTTCGCCCTCGATGCGGCGCGACACACCGCCGGCGCTGGGCGAGTTCGGCATCAGCACCATGTAGCGGCCGGCCAGCGAAATGAACGTGGTCAGGGCGGCGCCCTTGTTGCCACGCTCTTCCTTGTCGACCTGGACGACGATCTCCTGGCCTTCCTTCAGCAGCTCGCGGATGCCGGCCTTGTTGTGGTCGACACCGGCCTGGAAGTAGTCGCGGGAGATTTCCTTCAGCGGCAGGAAGCCATGGCGGCCACCGCCGTACTCGACGAAGGCCGCTTCCAGCGAGGGCTCGATGCGGAAGATCCGGCCCTTGTAGATGTTGGACTTCTTCTGTTCCTTCGACGGCTGTTCGATGTCGATGTCATACAACGACTGGCCATCCACGATGGCAACACGCAGCTCTTCAGCCTGCGTGGCGTTGATCAGCATTCGCTTCATTGTTGCGTTCCTCGCAAGCGGCTACCGCGCGGAACGCCATGGGGTTTCGCCTCTGGACACGGCTCGCCGCCCATTCGCGCAAGCGCGGGGAGGGCGGCTTGGGTTTCCAGCGCTACGACACCACGGCAGGCCGCGGGAGCGCTTCACTCTTATGGTTTTTGGGTGTTGCAGGGCCGCAGGCAGCTGTCAGCCAGGCTGGAGCGCCACGCGGGACATGTTCAGCACGGTTGCGTGTCAGGCATCCGGCGATGGCCGGGAAGGCCGGTGAGCCGCTAACATGGCCGCCCCGCGGGCGGTGGTCGCGCACTGTGCCGGATTCGTCGGAAGCTGGGCTTCTGGCCCTGAGTAACTTCCAACGAAATCAATCCCTTATCTCGCCCCCCGAGTGTAACAGAATAAACAGCCTGATGACCGCCCAAGACCCCACCAAGCCCGCTGGCGACAAGCCTTCCGTGCGCATGATCACCGTTCCCGCCGACCGCGCCGGCCAGCGCCTGGACAACTTCCTGCTCGGCCAGCTGAAGGGCGCCCCGCGCAGCCTGGTCTACAAGCTGGTGCGCAGTGGCCAGGTACGGGTGAACGGCGGCCGCGCCAAGGCCGAGCGCAAGCTGGAGGCGGGCGACGAAGTGCGCGTGCCGCCGGTTCGTCTCACCGAAGAGGGAGACAAGGTGGGTCCCCCGGAGGCATTCATGCGCCGGCTGGAGCAGGCCATCGTCTTCGAGGACGCGCGCCTGCTGGCCCTGAACAAGCCCACCGGCGTGGCCAGCCACGGCGGCAGCGGCATCAGCTTCGGCGCCATCGAGACCCTGCGCGCGCTGCGCCCGGGGCAGACCCTGGAGCTGGTCCACCGGCTGGATCGCGACACCTCGGGCCTGCTGATCGTGGCCAAGAAGCGCTCGGCGCTGAGCGAACTGCAGGCGCTGCTGCGTGAAGACCACGGTGCCGGCATCCGCAAGCGCTACCTGACCCTGCTGGCCGGACGCATGCCCGACGGGGTGATGACGGTCGATGCGCCGCTGCATGTCGGCCTGCGCCAGGGCGGCGAGCGCCATGTGCAGGTCAACGCGATCGGCAAGGAATCGATCAGCCACTTCCGGGTGCTGGAGCGCCGCGGCGGCCATTCCTATTGCGAGGTGCGCATCGAGACCGGCCGTACCCACCAGATCCGCGTGCATGCCCAGCACCTGGGTCATCCGGTGGCCGGCGACGACAAGTACGGCGATCCGGCGGTCAACAAGCGGCTTCGTGAGCAGATCGGGCTGAAGCGCCTGTTCCTGCACGCGGCCTCGCTGGAGTTCGCGCTGGACGACGGCAAGAGCCCGTATGTGCTGAACGCGCCGCTGGCCGATGAGCTGGTCGAGGCGCTGGACCGCCTGCGCTGACGGCAGTTCGGCGGCGCCGGGCGCTTGGTCGGCGCCATTCGCAGCGCTCAGACACCCGCGCCTCTTCGCCCTCGCCGGACCTGCGGTGCTCGGCTCGCTACAAGGCGCACCCGGACATCCGCAGCGTAGGCCCATACCCGCACGCAGCCTTTGTAGACTCGAGTCGTACTCGACTCACGCGCGCAGCGCGCGCTTCGCTCTTCAATCTTTTCATCGCGCGGCTGGCGTGCACGGAAGAATGACGGGGCACGGGCGGGGCCGGCTTGCAGGGGTGTCTGCGGCATGAGATGCCGCGGACAAGCCCCCATGGACGGGTTCACGGCGTCCCCTGCAAGCCGGCCCCGCCCGTGACCTCTCGATACTGCGGAACGTGCCAGCCGCGAGGGGGCTCAGCCCGTTGGCCGGGAACCCCTCACCACTTGAACAGCACCAGACTGATCGCCAGGGTGCCCATGCCGGCCACCAGGCCATATACCGTCTCGTGGCCCTTGGCATAGCGCTTGGCTGCCGGCAGCAGCTCGTCCAGCGCCAGGAACACCATCACGCCGGCGATCAGTCCGAACACCCAGCCAAACGTGGCGTGCGACAGCGATCCTGACAACAACCAGTAGCCCAGCACCGCGCCCACCGGCTCAGCCAGGCCGGACAGCAGGCTGGCACTGAACGCATAGAACTTGTTCTGGGTGGCGAAGTACACCGGCACCGCGATCGCGATGCCCTCGGGAATGTTGTGGATGGCGATGGCGAAGGCCAGCGGCATGCCCACCGACGGGCTTTCCAGCGTAGCGAAGAAGGTCGCCAGGCCTTCCGGGAAATTGTGCGCGGTGATCGCCACCGAGGTCAGCAGCGCGACCCGCTTCAGGTACTCGCGGCTGTTCTCGCGGAACGCAGGGTCCTGTTTGTCCAGGCTGTCATGCGGATTGGGAATGAAGTGATCGATCAGCACGATCACGATCACGCCGGCCAGGAAGGCCAGCGTGCCGTAGGTGAAGCCGGTGCGCTCGCCATAGGCCAGGGCGAACGATGCGATGGACTTGTTGAGGATTTCCGATAGCGACACGTAGACCATCGCGCCGCCGGCGAAGGCCAGGCCGAACGCCAGCAGGCGCGGATTGGGGCGGCGCGAGAACAGCACCAGCAGGCTGCCGATGGCAGTGGCCAGGCCGGCCGCGAGGGTGACCGCCAGTGCGATCCAGACATTTTCGGGGGGAATCTGCAGCATGTACCGACGCGGTCCTGGTCAACAGACAGCCGCCCCGGATGAGCCCGGGGCGGGGAGGGCGAGGCGGGCGTCGGCTGGCCTCGTCGGGGCGCGCGCGATCAGCCGCCGCGGCGCAGGCGTTCTTCGATGGCGAAGCACTGATCGGGCTTCGGCTGCGGCGGGTTGAAGCTGACCGGCACCTGGATGGTGGCCGGCACGGCAGCGCCGTTGCGGGTGGCGGCCTTGAACTGCCAGCCCTGAACGGCCGTTTTGGCCAGTTCGTCCAGCTGCGGGTTGCCGGCGCCGGTCAGCAGGGCGACCTCGCTTGGCTTGCCGTCGGTGCCGATGGTCACCTTGAAGGTGCTGGTGCCGCCTACGCCCATGCAGGCCAGTTCAAGCGGGTACTGCGGTGGCGGCGTCTTCACCGCGGCCACTTCGGTCGGCGGCGGCGGCGGTGGTGCCGGCGGTTCCGACGGGCCACAACCGGCCAGGCCGGTCGCAGCAATCAGGGACAGGCTCAGCAAGCGTACGTTCATGGCAGTTGCTCCGTCAGGGCCGAAGTCTTCGCAGCGCAGATGAAGTCGTTCTCGCTCAGGCCGCCCACGTCGTGGGTGGAAAAGCGCACCACAGCGCGGTCGTAGTGCACGCCCAGGTCCGGATGGTGGTCCTCGCGGTGGGCAATCCAGGCCAGCGCGTTCACGAAGGCCATGGTGGCGTAGTAATCCTTGAAGCGGAAGGTGCGCGACAGGGCCTGTCCGCCCTCGCTCAGCTCCCAGCCGGGAATCTGCGGCAGCAGTTCGGCCAGGCGGGCTTCGCCGAGCTTGTGGTCGCTGCCTTTGCGCGGCACGCAACGGGCCTGGGCCAGTGGAATCAGGTCGGCCATGGGAATCTCCACCTCGTGTTGACTGAACAATGCGCCGGACGGTGTATAAACCGAATGAGCGGCTGACGCTTACTTGGCTAGAATAGCCTGATGATCCAGATCTCCGACACTGCCCAGACCCATTTCCGCAAGCTGATCGAACGCGAGGGCGTGCCCGGCATGGGTGTGCGCTTGAGCGCGGTCGATCCCGGCACCCCGCGCGCCGACGCCCGGCTGGAGTTCGCCGAACCGACCGACCTGCTCGGCGACGAGTGGGCGGTGGACTGCGATGGTTTCACGCTCTACGTTGATGCCGGCAGCGTCGGTTGGCTCGATGGCGCCGAGATCGACATCGTCGCCGGCAGTGCCGGTACCCAGCAGCTGACCATCAAGGCACCGCGCATCAAGGGCGAAGCGCCCGGCGATGCCGCCTCGCTGGTCGAGCGCGTGCACTGGGTGGTGGAAAACGAAATCAATCCGCAGCTGGCCTCGCATGGCGGCAAGGTGGCCGTGCAGGAAGTTTCGGCCGAAGGCGTGGTGCTGCTGCGCTTCGGTGGCGGTTGCCAGGGCTGCGGCATGGCCGACGTGACCCTCAAGCAGGGCATTGAAAAGACCCTGATGGGCCGCGTGCCGGGCGTGACCGCCGTGCGCGACGCGACCGACCACGACAGTGGCCACGCGCCGTATATCCCTCGCGGCAACGCCGCCTGATCGCTGACGCGTGCCTCTGACCCGGGCCGAGCAGTTCATCGACCTGCTGCTGGCCCGCCAGCAGCCCAGGGCCGTCCTCGAGAAAACCACGCGCCTGCCGTATGGCTGGGCGCTGTGGCTGCGCTCGCTCGGTCCGTTGCCGCGGCCGCTGCACGCCAGCGAGTTGATCGCGGTGCTGCTGCCGCGTCCGCTGCCGGGGCCACCCGGGCAGTTGCCCCGGTTGTCACCCTGGCAAGCGTTGCGCCGTCTGTTCTGGCAGGACTGGGATGCTGCGCCGCGCGACCAGCGCTGGATGCGTTGGGTCTCGGCCTTGGCCAGTGCGTTGCTGCATCTGCTGTTCTTCGTGCTGCTGCTATGGGTGGCAGTGATCCTCACCTCGGCACCGGAAGAACAAGGCGCCGAGGGCGAGCGCGTGCAGGTGGAGTTCGTCGGTCGCGCTACCCAGGAGGGCGGTGGCGATCAGCCAGGTGCGGAAGCGGCGGCCGCTGCACCGCCGGGCCAGGTTGCAGCTGGCCAGAACGCAGGGGCCGCGACGGCGCCTGAGCCGCGTCCGGCGTCGGCGTCGGCAGCTGCGTCCGCACCCGCTCCGGCTGCAGTGGTCAGCGTGCCACCGCCGCCCGCCGAATCCGAGCCGGCGCCGGTCGCGGCACCGCCGCCGTCTCCGGTGCAGGCCACCGAAGTAGCCGAGGCCAGTGCGGATTTCGTGGTGCCACCTGTCAGCGTGCCGCGCACGGAGATCAGCATCGTGCCGCGCGACACGGTACCGACGGTGCGCGAGCGCAGTGTGCAGCCGGTGCAGGTGCCGCCGGCCCCGGCCGCACTGCGTGCGCCGGAGATCGCGGTGCGGACGCCGCAGCTGCGTGACATCCCGGTGCAGGAGCGTGAAATCAGTACGGTCGATGCACCGGCGATATCGCAGCCGCTGCGCACGGCCGATGTACAGGTCCGTGTGCCGCAGCGCGATGTGCAGGTGCGCGAGCGCGAAGTGCAGGCCGTGGTCGATCCGCAGGTACGGATGGCTGCTGTGGCCGGGCGCGAGCCGACCGTGCGTGCGCCGGCAGGCCGTGACCTGCTGGTGCGCGAGCGCGAAGTTGCGTCGGCACCCGCGGCGGCGCCTTCAACGTCCAGTGGCAGCGCGCCAGCGGCAACGCCCGCGCCTGCGGCCAGTAGCACTGCAACCCAGGCCAACAGCAGCACGCCACGGCCATCCGCCTCCAGCACGACACCGGCCCAGGCCGGCGCGCGTCCGGCTCCCAACCCGGGCAACTGGGCTACGCCTGCCAAGGGCGACGACTGGGGCGCGTCGAGCCGCAACCACGACGGCGCCAGCAGGGGCGCAAGCCAGGCCAGTGCCGCCGGCAAGGGCAATGGCCTGTTCAATGCCGACGGCAGCGTGCGCGTGCCGGGGCAGGAAGGTGGCGGTCACGCCGAACGTGGTGCCCCCGGTGGCGCCAACGATGGCTGGAGCAAGGAGCGCATCGCGCAGTCTGGCACCTGGTTGAAGCGACCGCCGTACGATTACACGCCGACTTCGTTCGACAAGTATTGGGTGCCGCAGGAATCACTGCTGGCCGAATGGGTGCGCAAGGGCATCAAGTCGATGGAGATTCCGTTGCCGGGCACCGGTACGAAGATCTCCTGCGTGATCTCGATCCTGCAGGCGGGTGGCGGCTGCGGCCTCACCAATCCGAACATGCAGGACCAGCCGGCGGTGGCACGGCCGCCGCCGGACATTCCGTTCAAGAAAGAGCTGCAGGAAGATAACGGGAGCCGCTAGGCAAGGCGCGCGCGCCACACGCTGGCCGGCTCGCGCTTGGGTAGGTGCCAACCTTGGTTGGCACAGGAACGCCGACCAAGGTCGGCCTCTACCAGGGCATTGCCCTACGCGCTCTGCGACAGGAACACCCAGAACGGCACGTCGCGGCCGACCCAGTCGCGGCTGGCTTCGTCCATCACGTCCAGCAACGTGTCGAAATCCTTCTGTGTGGAGGCGCGCAACGTATCCACGTCGGCCAGGAACAGCGCGTAACCGTCGGCCGGCAGCCATTGCAGATCACGAAGGTTGTCCGACAGTGCATCCCAGTTGCCGCCGAAGCCAGCCGGGAAATCCAGCTGCGCCGCCAGCCGGGCGAGCAGGGTGCGTTTGTCGGCGACGCCTTCCAGGTCGATGCGGATCACCTTCAGGCCGGCATCGCGCATCGCTGCGGCCAGTGCGCCGATGTCGTCGCTGTCGATGGCGTAGACGCCGGCATTGTTGATGTCATGCAGGCCGAGGCCGAAATCATCGTGGCTCATCACTGCGCTCCCTGGGCCGGTACGGTGAAGCTGCGGAACGATTCGTAGTGGTCGTCGGTGTAGTACCACGCCTCCGGCGGATCGCCGCCGGTGACGATGCGGCGCGTGCCACGGGTGCGCGCGCCGGGGGTGTCCACGGTGTATTCGCGGTAGTAACCGCGCGGACGCTGCGGCAGCTGCGGCAGCTGCTGTTCGCGGTTACCGAAGGTGCTGCCATCCTGGCGGTGCGGGAACGGCCCGCCGCGCTGGATCAGCGCGATCGTCTGCAGGGCTTCGGCGGGCAGGAAGGCGGGCAGACCGTTGCCCTTGCCGGGCGTGGCCGTGGCCGGTGCGCGCGCGGCAGTCGCACCCTGCAGGTCCGGCGCGAACTGCGGCGCCGGCGGGCGCTGCATGAAATGGTTGACGACCAGGCCGAGCAGCAGCAGGGCGATGGCGGTGATCAGCAGCCGGGGGTTGCGCATGGGCAAGGAAGCGGGCGAGGGTGGTGCTCGCACTGTAGCGCCTGCGCGCTGCACGGTGCATGAGGACGGCGCCGCGTCACCGCTGCGTAACAATTGCCGTCGTGCTCACCGGCAGGACGCAATTTCCTTTACATCCCCCTTGGTAATCTGGCGGTCTGTCCCCATCATTCACCGCGCAACGCCCGACACCGTCGGGTGCCCTCGCAATCAGGAGATGCATCATGGCCTATACCCTGCCCAAGCTGTCCTACGCCTACGACGCGCTGGAACCGCATATCGATGCGGCGACGATGGAAATCCATCACACCAAGCATCACCAGACCTACATCAACAACGTCAACGCGGCGCTGGAAGGCACCGAGTACGCTGACCTGCCGGTCGAAGAACTGGTGAAGAAGCTCAAGTCGCTGCCGGAGAACCTGCAGGGTCCGGTGCGCAACAACGGTGGCGGCCATGCCAACCACTCGCTGTTCTGGACCGTGATGGCACCGAACGCGGGCGGTAACCCGGTGGGCGACGTGGCCAAGGCCATCGACAAGGACCTGGGCGGCTTCGACAAGTTCAAGGACGCCTTCACCAAGGCAGCGCTGACCCGTTTCGGCAGCGGCTGGGCCTGGCTGAGCGTGACTCCGGACAAGAAGGTGGTGGTCGAGAGCACCGGCAACCAGGACAGCCCGCTGATGGAAGGCAACACCCCCATCCTCGGCCTGGACGTGTGGGAACACGCGTACTACCTGAAGTACCAGAACCGCCGCCCGGAATACATCGGCGCGTTCTTCAACGTCATCGACTGGAACGAAGTCGAGCGCCGTTACCAGGAAGCGATTGCCTGATCGTGGTAACAGGATGAACAGAAAAGGCCGGGGGAAACCCCGGCCTTTTTGTTTTCCGCATTGGTAGTGCCGGCCGCTGGCCGGCAGCCTTGGAATGCCGGCCAGCGGCCGGCACTACCTATTCGGCCGTGGCCGCATCGCCCTGCAGGCGCAGGGTGGCCATTACGCCCAGACGCAGGCCCGGCAGGTCGCCGTCGGCCGGCAGCAGGATCGGCTGCTGGCGGATGCCGCCGAAGTGCTTGACCTGGAACAGCACGTCCAGGCCATGACCACTGGCGCCACCGCCGCTGGCCGCCGGCGGCTCGGGGCGGCCACCCGGATTGCGCCGGGCCGGCTGGAACCCCGGGGTACTGCGCACGAGCTCGACGGTGGTTGCCGAGAAATCACCGGCGATCAGGCTGGGCATGCCCTCGGCGGTGGCGCCGATCCAGGTCATCAGGTCGCTGGTCTGGTGCTGGCGGGCAGTGGCCTCGTCCGGGTCCGGGCGCAGCCGTGCCACATAGATGTTTACCAGCGCCTGGCCCAGCTTCAGCCGCATCATGCCGGCGGCGCTGAAGGCGCCGGGTGGGTGCAGCAGGGTCACGCCATCCTCGCTGACCGGCAGCCGGGTCAGCATCGCGTTGCCGTGCCGCAACGGCTGGCTGGGCGGATCGGCGGTAACGAAGTCGCAGCTGTAGCGCAGCCGGCTGGCCAGCCAGCAGGCCGGATTGCGGCCCTGCTGCTGCAGCACCTGCTGTACGGAGATCACGTCCGGCTGCAGCTCGGTGAGCAGGTGCGCCACCTGTTCGCGGCGCTGCTTCCACTGCGCATCATCGCGGCTGGGCAATTCCAGCGCGGCCACGGTCAGCTGCCGGGGCTCGGCCTCACCGCTGGCGGCGGCCGGTGCCTGCGGCCGCGCCTGTGCCTGCAACGCCAGCAGCAGCACGAGACAGCTGAGCAGGAGACGGGCGTGGGCGAGGGGGCGCATAACGATAAGTTTACGCTTTTGTCGTGCAGGTGCCGTGACTTCCGGCATGTAGTGACGTTGCCTGCCACGGATTGGCACCGTTGTCATGCAGCCCTGCAGCGTGCTTCGCAAGCCCCGCTTCCGGTAACCTTGCGCCTTTCGCTTTGCAGGATTGCCTTACAGGATGAGCCACGACGCAGTTGCCCCCATCGCCGGCCAGGGAAAGATGCCGCGCCAGATCCCGTACATCATCGGCAATGAGGCCTGCGAGCGGTTCAGTTTCTACGGGATGCGCAACATCCTGGTGCAGTTCCTGATCACCTCGCTGCTGCTGCAGGAAATCACTGCGGAAGGCCGTGCCGGTGAAGCCAAGGACATCATGCACAGCTTCATGATCGGCGTGTATTTCTTCCCGCTGCTCGGAGGCTGGCTGGCCGACAGGTTCTTCGGCAAGTACCACACCATTCTCTGGTTCAGCCTGGTCTACTGTGCCGGCCATCTGTGCCTGGCGCTGTTCGAGAACAGCCGCGAGGGCTTCTTCCTCGGCCTGGGCCTGATCGCGCTGGGTGCCGGTGGCATCAAGCCGCTGGTGGCCTCGTTCATGGGCGACCAGTTCGACCAGAGCAACAAGCACCTGGCCAAGATCGTTTTCGACGCCTTCTACTGGATCATCAACTTCGGCTCGCTGTTCGCCTCGCTGCTGATCCCGCTGGTGCTGAAGAACTGGGGCCCGCAGTGGGCGTTCGGCATCCCGGGCATCCTGATGTTCATCGCCACTTTCGTGTTCTGGCTGGGTCGCAAGCGCTACGTGCTGGTACCGCTGCCGCCGAAGGACCCGCATTCGTTCGCCAACGTGGTGCGTACCGCACTGACCACGCGCGTGGCCGGCCAGGGCCGTCCGGGCCTGGTGATCGCCGTGCTCGGCCTGGTGCTGGCAGCGGCCTCGTTCGGCCTGGTCGGCTCGCTGGGCATCGTCATCTGCCTGTGCCTGGCGCTGGTGTCGATCCTGGCGGGCATCGGCGGTGGCACCTGGCTGCAGCTCGATCGCGCCCGTGGCCAGCATCCGGCCGAAGCGGTTGAAGGCGTGCGCTCGGTGCTGCGCGTGCTGGTGATCTTCGCGCTGACCACGCCGTTCTTCTCGCTGTTCGACCAGAAGGCCTCGACCTGGGTCCTGCAGGGCCAGCAGATGCAGATGCCGAGCTGGTTCACCGCCTCGCAGATGCAGGCGCTGAACCCGCTGCTGGTGATGATCCTGATTCCGTTCAACAACCTGGTGCTGTACCCGGCCCTGCGCCGCTTCGGCTTCGAGCCGACCGCGCTGCGCCGCATGACCGCCGGCATCGCCTTCAGTGGCCTGGCCTGGATCGTGGTCGGCGGCATCCAGGTGGTGATGGATGGTGGCAATGCCATGTCGATCTTCTGGCAGATGCTGCCGTATGCGCTGCTGACCTTCGGTGAGGTGCTGGTCTCGGCCACCGGCCTGGAGTTCGCCTACAGCCAGGCGCCGCAGGCGATGAAGGGCGTGGTGATGAGCTTCTGGAACCTGACCACCACCATCGGCAACCTGTGGGTGCTGCTGTCCAACGCTGCTGTGCGCAACGATGCGGTGACCCACAAGATCGCCAGTACGGGCCTGAGCGAGGCGGCATTCCTGATGTTCTTCTTCGCCGGTTTCGCCTTCGTCGCGGCGTTGGCCTTCGGTTGGTACGCGAAACGCTATCGTATGGTCGACAACTACCGTAGCGCCTGAGCCTGACATGACCCCCGTCAATCTGCTGTTGATCGCCATCACCGCCCTCCTGTCGTGGATGGCGTTCAACAACCGCAAGCTGGCCGACCGCCTGATCCTGTGGCCGCCGGCCATCGACCGTCACCGCCAGTACGACCGGCTGGTGACCTATGGCTTCATCCACGCCGACTGGTCGCACCTGATCTTCAACATGATCACCCTGTTCTTCTTCGGGGGATTCATCGAGAGCGTGATGGTGCAGCTGACCGGCAGCTACCTGACCTACCCGGCGTTCTACATCGGTGCGCTGCTGGTCTCGATCCTGCCCAGCTACCTGAAGAACCAGAAGAACCCGAACTACCTCAGCCTGGGCGCGTCCGGAGCGGTGTCGGCGGTGTTGTTCGCCTTCATCCTGATCAAGCCGTGGTCGATCATCCTGGTGTTCTTCATCCCGGCACCGGCCATTGTCTATGCCGCGTTCTACGTGGGCTACAGCATCTGGATGGACAAGCGCGGTGGTGATCGCATCAACCACAGCGCCCACCTGGCGGGCGCGGCGTTCGGTGTGATCTTCATGCTGGCCATGCAGCCGAGCATCTTCACCCACTTCCTGCGCGAGCTTTCCAACCCGACCTTCCGTCTCGGCGGCGGTTGAGGGGCTGGGGTCGGATCCACTGGATCCGACCCCGGGGGCAGGGACCCGCTCCTGGTCAGGCGCGGGTCTGCTGGCCGTAGGTGTCCAGCAGGCGGGCGAATACCTCTTCGCCGATGCGCTGGAAATCCTGATCTTCGGTCTGCCCTTCCACCGCCAGCTGCAGCAGGCCCTCCAGCAGGGCGCGGTCGGTGTCGGAATGGGAATCGCTGGGGTGCATCGGAGCCTCCGCGGTGGTGCGCATGATCAACGGTCGCAAGGGCCGTGCCAGCATGGCCGTACCCCTCCACAGGCGATAGCGGCCGTCCTCGCTCCAGCTTGAGGGTCGAAAACTGACGTGAATGGATTGGACTTGCCCCTGTTCAGGCTTCACGCGATCATGGCGCCCGGCTGCGCACCATCCACGCAGTCGCCGCAGGAGACAGTTCCATGGCTTCGGTCACGCCCCCCGGTCTGGCCTACGAGGTCGAACACGACCTGGCCAACCATCGCTTCACCGCCCGTGTGCGCGGACAGCTGGCGGTGCTCGATTACCAGATCAAACGCAGGCGCATGGTCATCACCCACACCGAGGTACCCGAGCCGATTGCCGGCCGTGGCATCGCAGGTGAGCTGACCCGCGTGGCACTGCGCTTTGCCCGCGAGCAGAAGTACAAGGTGGTGCCGGCATGTTCCTACGCCGAAGCCTTCCTGCAGCGGCACGAGGAGTACCACGACCTGCTCGCTGGCTGAATGCCAGCGGGCCACGCTTCAGCCATGGCAGGCGATGATGTACAAACATGAACAGGGGATCCCGATGAAGATTGGAAACAACCGGCCATTGCACGGCAGCGTGCTGGCCGGCGTGGTGGGCGTGCTGTTGCTGGCCGGTTGCCAGCGTGAAAGCGAGCCGGCACCGGCGACCGACGCGGCCCCCGCCGCCGAGGCCACTGCCGCAGGTGAAACGCCGGCCACGGAAGCGCCGCTGGACCTGCGCGACGTGATCGAGAACAACGAGCGCGAAGTGGTGGGCATCAGCTACCCGGCCGGCATCGATCGCTACCCGGGCCTGGCGCGCGCGCTGCAGAACTACGCAACCAGCGCACGCAGCGACCTGCAGCAGGCATTGGACGGGCTCGGCAATGACAAGCCGACCATGCCCTACGAACTGTCGCTGAGCTTCGAAAAGCTGCTGGAAACGCCGCAGCTGGTGGTGGTCAGTGCCGATGGCAGCCGCTATACCGGTGGCGCCCACGGCGAGCCGCTGGTGGCGCGTTTCGTGTGGCTGCCGGCGCAGCAGCAGATGCTCAGTGCCGACAAGCTGGTGGCCGATGCCAAGGGCTGGAAGGCGATCAGTGATTTCGTCGCCGACCAGCTGCGCGAACGCGTGGCCACCCGCCTCAGTGGCGAGGACATGGACCCGGCCCAGCTGCAGGAATCGCTGCGTAACGCATCGCGCATGATCGCCGACGGTACCGGCCCCCAGGCCGACAATTTCAGCCAGTTCCAGCCGCTGACCAACGACAAGGGGCAGATCACCGCGCTGCGCTTTGTTTTCCCGCCGTACCAGGTGGGTCCATACTCGGACGGCACCCAGACCGCCGACGTACCGGCGGCGGTGCTGTTGCCGCACGTGGCCAAGGACTACGTGGAGCTGTTCGCACGCGGTTGACCGCAGTCGAGGAGGTGGCGTGGATACAGGGTTGCAGGAGCGGGTCGCCGGCCTGCTGCAGGAAGCCGGGGTCCGCATCGGCGGCACCCAGCCACAGGACATCCAGGTGCATGACCCGCGTTTCTTCGCGCGGGTCATGGCGCACGGCTCGCTCGGCCTCGGCGAGAGCTACATGGACGGTTGGTGGGATGCCAACGTCCTCGATGAATTCCTCGTCCACCTGATGCAGGCACACCTGGATGAACGGGTGCACGGTTGGCGCGAAGTGGCCGATGCGCTGAAGGCGCGCCTGTTCAACCTGCAGGTCGGGCAGGGCAGCTACGAAGTGGGCCGCCGCCACTACGATCTTGGCAACGACCTCTACCAGGCCATGCTCGGCCAACGCCTGGTGTACAGCTGCGGCTACTGGCGCAATGCCGGTGATCTCGATGCCGCGCAGGAGGCCAAGCTGGACCTGGTCTGCCGCAAGCTGGGGCTGCGCCCCGGGCAGCGTGTGCTGGACATCGGCTGTGGCTGGGGTGAAGCCCTGAAGTTCGCAGCAGAGCGCTACGGCGTCACCGGCGTCGGCGTGACCATTTCGCAGGAACAGGCCGGGTTCGCACGCGAACTGTGCGCCGGCCTGCCGATCGAGATCCGCCTGCAGGACTATCGCGAACTGGATGAGCCGTTCGATGCGATCTTCTCGATCGGCATGTTCGAGCATGTCGGCGACAAGAACTACGCCAGTTTCTTCGAGGTGGCCAGGCGCTGCCTGTCTTCGCGCGGGTTGCTGCTGCTGCACACCATCGGCACCAACATCTCGCGGCATCGCACCGATCCGTGGATCGCGCGCTACATCTTCCCCAATTCAATGCTGCCGTCGGCGGTGCAGATCAGCAAGGCGTTCGAAGGGCGCTTCGTGCTGGAGGACTGGCACAACTTCGGCACCGACTACGACCTCACCCTGCAGGCTTGGCGACGCAACGTGGAAGCGGCGTGGCCGCAGCTGGACGCGCGCTACGACGAGCATTTCCGCCGCATGTGGCGGTTCTACCTGGCCGGATCGATGGCCACCTTCCGCTGCCGGCACGCGCAGCTGTGGCAGCTGGTGCTGTCGCCGGAAGGCGTACCGGGTGGGTACGTGGCGCCACGCTGAGGGTGCGCAGGGGTAGATCAGGCCGGATGCGATACTTACTGACGCCAAATCCGTGTGTTGCACGGTCAGCTCCGCGCGTGGGCGTCGTCGACGCTACGCTGTTGGGTCGGCGGGGTTACCGCATTCCTGAAGGCGTTGCAGCATGGGTTGGGACATCACCTACCATCCAGTCGCGGATTCGGAGATCCGTGACATCTATTTCCGTGCTCTGGAGGACGTGACGCTGGTCGAGGCGCTGCAACAGCGGTTCCGGATCGAGCCGTTCTACATGGAGCAGTTGCAGGAACGCATCGACGAGGCTCGCTCGATCAGCGCCGACGTGCCTTTCGAGAAGGGGCACGCTTTGTACCTGGCGATCGTGGCCGGCCACCTTCGGCGGTATCACTATCTCCGCGGGAGCGCCCTTTCGTTTTTCATCGACGATCCGGTGGTCGCCCGGTATTTCGCGGACTGGCGGCAACTGGTGCCGTTGCAGTGGGCGGATGCTGCCGCCGGCAACCATCTACGTGAAAACTATGGTGGTGGCGTGTTCATCACGCATGCCCGGCTGAAGCAATTACGCGCTGATTATGCAGTGGACAGCGCACTTGCTGCGCGCCTGGAGGAGCTGTTCTCCGATGGACGCCTGGTCGTTTTCTGGCGTGTTGTCGATGAAGCGATCGCCAGCGGATGCGGATTGCTGGAGGCCAGCGAGGTGGTCGAGCCGAACCCGATGGATCTCAATGCATCGACCAGCTTGAGCAATCTGCTGAACTGCGCGCCGGATGGCGCGATCCTTTATGCGGAAGCCGCGGCGGCCCAGCTGGCGGAGTTCGTGGCAGCGCACCCGGATATCGCATCGACTGCCGCTGCCGCGCCCGGTGCGCCGAAACGACGGTGGTGGGAGCGACTGTTTCGGCGCTGATCTGGAAGCGCATCCACGCATGGCGCGGATCTACTGGAGTGCGTCATGTGTGGATCGATGATGCCGGGGTTCGTGGCGCGAATGGATCGTGCCGACCAACGGTCGGCACCCACCAGTAGATCCACGCCATGCGTGGATGTCCCAACAAAAAAACCGCCCGGTTTCCCGGGCGGTTTTTCGTTTCAGGCTACTGCGCGGGCGATCAGTTGCCGGCGCCGGTCAGGCCACGCTTTTCCAGCAGCGGTTCGATCTGCGGCTCGTGGCCGGCGAAATCGCGGAACAGCTGCATCGCGTCGACGCTGCCGCCCTTGGACAGCAGGGTGGCGCGGAAGTGGTCGCCGTTCTTGCGGCTCAGGCCGCCGTTGTCCTTGAACCACTTCTGGGTGTTGGCGTCGAGCACTTCCGACCAGATGTAGGCGTAGTAACCGGCCGAATAGCCGCCCATGATGTGGCTGAAGTACGGGGTCTTGTAGCGCGGCGGCACCGGCGCGTAGTAGATGCCGTCCTTCTCCAGCGCGGCGCGCTCGAAGGCCATCACGTCCTTGGCGGCCGGCACCTGGTCGGCGCCGATCTGGTGCCAGCGCTGGTCCAGCATGGCCGCACCCAGGTACTCGGTGGTAGCGAAGCCCTGGTTGAACTTGGCTGCCGCCAGCACCTTGTCCAGCAGTGCCTGCGGCATCGCCGAACCATTCTGGTAGTGCTTGGCGTAGTTCTTCAGGATGACCGGGTTGTCGGCCCACATCTCGTTGACCTGCGAGGGGAACTCGACGAAGTCACGCGGCACCGAGGTGCCCGAGAAGTACGGGTACTTCACGTTGGAGAACATGCCGTGCAGGGCGTGGCCGAACTCGTGGAACGTGGTGTTCACCTCGTCCCAGGTCAGCAGGGTCGGCTGGCCGGCCGGCGGCTTCGGAATGTTCAGGTGATTGGCGACCACCGGCTTGAAGCCGGTCAGCTTGGACTGCGAGACGTAGGAGTTCATCCACGCACCACCGCGCTTGGAGGCGCGTGCATACGGGTCGAAGATGAAGATCGCCAGCTGGCTGCCGTCGGCGTCGAACACGTCGTAGACGGTGACGTCATCGTGGTAGACCGGCAGGTCGGTGCGCTGCTTGAAGGTCAGGCCGAATTCCTGGCCCGCGGCGTAGAACACGCCGTTCTCCAGCACGTTCTTCATTTCGAAGTACGGCTTCAGCTGCGACTCGTCGAAGTTGTACTTGGCCTGGCGCACCTTCTCGCTGTAGAAGGCCCAGTCCCACGGTTCCAGCTTGAACGTCGGCTTGCCAGCGGCCTTCTGTTCCTGGTCGATCATCGCCTGCAGGTCGGCGGCTTCACGCTTGGCGTTGGCCACCGCGGCCGGGGCCAGCTTGCCCAGCATCGCGTTGACCGCTTCGGGGGTCTTGGCGGTCTGGTTGGTCAGGTTGTAGGCGGCGAAGTTCGGGAAGCCCATCAGCTTGGCCTTGTCGGCGCGCAGCTGCATGATGCGCGAGACCAGAGCGGTGTTGTCGAACTCACCGCCGCGGCTGCCGCGGCTCACCGATGCTTCGTAGATCTTCTGGCGCAGGGCGCGGTTGGCCAGGTTGGTCAGCGGCGGCTGGCCGGTGGTGTTGAGCAGGGTGATCACGTACTTGCCGTCCTGGCCGCGGGCCTTGGCGGCTTCGGCGGCGGCGGCGATCTGCTCCTTGGACAGGCCGTCCAGTTGCTTGACGTCGTCGACGGTGATCGCCGAAGCGTTCACCTCCGACTGCACGTTCTGGCTGAACTTGGTACCCAGGTTGGCCAGCTCGGCGTTCATCTCCTTCAGCTTGGCCTTGTCGGCGTCGGACAGCTTGGCGCCTGCGCGCACGTAGTTGTCGTAGTACTTCTCGACCAGGCGCACGCCTTCGGCGTCCAGGCCCAGCTGGCTGCGGGTGTCATACAGCGCCTGGATGCGGGCGAACAGCTTGCCGTTCAGCGCGATCGCATCGCTGTGCGCGGCGAACTTCGCCGAGTAGTCGGCCTGCAGCTTCTTGCGGGTGTCGTTGGTGTCGGCACCGACCAGGCTGAAGAACACGGTGGTCGCGCGGTCGAGGACATCACCGCTCTTTTCCAGGGCGATGATGGTGTTGTCGAAGGTCGGCTTGGCCTTGTTGTTGGCGATGGCCTCCACTTCCTTCAGCTGCTGCGCCATGCCGGCGTCGAAGGCCGGGGCGAAGTCGCTGTCCTTGATCTTGTCGAACTGCGGGAAGTGCAGCGGCAGCGGGCTTTCGGCGAAGAAGGGATTGGCCTGCTGGGCGGTGCTGCTGGCGGCCGGGGTGGCGGCGCCGGCCGAGAAGGCGGGCAGGGCAAGGCCGAGGGACATGGCCACGGCAAGGGCAAGGCGGGTGGTCAAGGCAGGAACTCCGGTAAGGCAAACAAGGGCCCGAGGGTAACCCGGCCGGCGGCGCCCGCACTTGTGTCAAAAGGCATGTTGCCGCGGCCGGGCGCGGGTACCATGCATTCACCGCCCACGGTTCACCGCCATGACCACTGCCTACGATTTCAGCTTCCGCGACCTCGACGGCCAGCCACAGGCCCTCGCCGGGTACCGGGGTCACCCGCTGTTGCTGGTCAATGTCGCCAGCCGCTGTGGCTTCACCCCGCAGTACACCGGGCTGGAACAGCTGTGGCAGGAGTATCGCGAGCGTGGCCTGGTGGTGATCGGCTTCCCATGCAACCAGTTCGGCGCGCAGGAGCCGGGGGACGCCGCGCAGATCCGCCAGTTCTGTTCGCTGGATTATCCGGTCAGCTTCCCGCTTTCGGAGAAGATCGAGGTCAACGGCGAGGGGGCTGATCCGTTGTGGGCATGGCTGTCACGCGAGAAGCGGGGCTTGCTGGGTAGCGCCCGCATCAAGTGGAATTTCAGCAAGTTCCTGGTCGATCGCCAGGGGCGGGTGGCTGCGCGCTTTGCGCCAACCACCAGGCCGGAACAGCTCCGCAGCGCGATCGAAGCGCTGCTGTGAAGGGGGTAGTGCCGGCCGCTGGCCGGCAATCCCGGAGCGCACGGAGAGCCGGCCGGCGGCCGGCTGCCGGCTGCCGTTGCAGATCATTTCTCGACGAACGCGCGCTCGAACACGTAGTGGCCCGGCTGGCCGATGCGCGGCGAGACCTGGAAGCCGCGGGCATCGAGCACGCTGCGCAGATCAGCCAGCATCTGCGGGCTGCCGCAGATCATCGCGCGGTCGTTTTCCGGGCTCAGCTCCGGCAGGCCGAGGGTGCGCTGCATCTGGCCGCTTTCCATCAGCTGGGTCAGGCGGCCCTGGTTGGCGAACGGCTCGCGGGTGACCGCGGGGTAGTACAGCAGCTTGTCGCCGATCATCTCTCCCAGGAACTCGTGCTCACGCAGTTCCTTCTCGAAGTAATCGCGGTAGGCCAGATCCTTCTCGTAGCGCACGCCGTGGCAGAGGATCACCTTCTCGAAGCGCTCGTAGGTCTCCGGGTCCTTGATGACCGACAGCCACGGCGCCATGCCGGTGCCCGTGCCCAGCAGGTACAGGTTCCTGCCCGGGTGCAGGTCGCTGATCAGCAGGGTGCCGGTGGGCTTCTTGCCGACCAGCACCTTGTCGCCCGGCTTGATGTGCTGCAGGCGCGAGGTCAGCGGGCCGTCCTGCACCTTGATGCTGAAGAACTCCAGGTGCTCTTCCCAGTTGGCGCTGGCGATGGAATAGGCGCGCAGCAGCGGCCGTGCCTCGGTTTCCAGGCCGATCATCACGAACTGGCCGTTCTCGAAGCGGAAGCCGCTGTCGCGGGTAGTGGTGAAACTGAAGTAGGCATCGGTCCAGTGACGGACCTCAAGCACCGTTTCGGCGCCGAAAGCGGAGGACATGGGCGTATCTATCGAAAGTCGTCGGGGTTGATTCTATCTCAAATGAGATGGGTTCTCATTGGGCGGAACGAGAGGCGTTCTCAGCGGTAACCCGCCGCCTGCAGCTCGAACAGCTCGGCGTACCGTCCTCCCTGGGCCATCAGCTGCTCATGGGTGCCGCTGGCCTCGATGCGGCCATCGGCCAGCACCAGGATGCGATCGGCCATGCGTACCGAAGAGAAACGGTGGGAAATCAGCACTGCCGTACGATTATCCGCCAGCTCCCTGAACCGCTGGAACACTTCGAACTCACTGCGCGCGTCCAGCGCTGCCGTTGGCTCATCCAGGATCATCACCTGCGCATTGCGCATCCACGCGCGGGCAATGGCGATCTTCTGCCACTGGCCACCGGACAGGTCCACGCCCTGCTTGAAGCGGCGCCCGATCAGCTGGTCGTAGCCGCCGGGCAGGTCGTCGATCACTTCCTCGGCCATGCCTCGCCGCGCGGCATCGGCGATGCGTGCCTGGTCGTCCATCGCCTCGACCTGGCCGACGCCGATGTTCTCGCCGGCGCTGAGGTTGTAGCGCACGAAGTCCTGGAAGATCACCCCGAGGTTGGCGCGCAGGTCGTCCAGGTCGTAGTCGCGCAGGTCGCGGCCGTCGAGCAGGATGCGGCCTTCGTCCGGCTCGTACAGCCGTGCCAGCAGTTTCACCAGCGTGGTCTTGCCCGCGCCGTTCTCGCCGACCAGGGCCAGCACTTCGCCGGACTGCAGCTGGAAATCGAGGTGGCGCACCGCCCACTGTTCGGCATCGGGATAGCGGAAACCGACGTTCTCGAACACGAAACCCTGCTGGATCGGCTGCGGCACGCGCACCGCACCTTCGCGCGAATGGATTTCCGGCTCGATCTGGAAGAACGAGAACAGGTCGTCCAGGTACAGCGCCTGGCTGGCCACCTGCGAGAAGCCGATCAGCAGGCCTTCCAGCAGCTGGCGCAGGCGCAGGAAGCTGCCGGCAAGGAAGGTCAGGTCGCCGATCGAAAAGTCGCCGCGCACCGTGCGCCAGGCAATGTAGGCGTAGGCGGTGTAATACCCCAGCGTGCCCAGCGCAGCCAGCAGCGTGCCCCAGAACGCGCGGCGCCGGGCCAGTGCACGGTTGGCCTGGAACAGCGCCACCGACAGCCGCCGGTAGCGTTCCACCAGGAAGCGGTGCAGGTTGTAGATCTTCACTTCCTTGGCCGTTTCCACGCTGGCACCGAGCTGGCGCAGGTAGTCGAGCTGGCGGCGCTCGGGCGTCCACTGGAAGTTGAGGCTGTAACCGGCCGCATTGAAGTGCGATTCGCCGATGAAGGCCGGCACCAGTGCCAGCGCCAGCAGCAGGATCAGCCACGGCGCGTAGACCAGCAGGCCGACGGCGAGGCTGGCCACGGTGATCGCGTCCTGGACCTGGCCGAACAGCTGGCTCATCAGGTTCATCCGGCCCATGGTCTGGCGCCGCGCACGGTCCAGCTTGTCCTGCAGGTCCGGGTCCTCGAAGTCCTCCAGATCCAGCGTTGCCGCGTGTTCCATCAGCCGGATGCTGGTGACGTTGGCGAACAGCTCGGAGAGCAGGGCATCGGCGTAGCTGACCAGCCGGCCGAGCAGGTCCGAGGCGATGGCCAGGCCGAATTCCAGCGCCAGCAGGCCCAGCAGCGGATTCAGCACGCCGCTGGACAGCGCTTCGCCCAGCGGCGGGAAGCCCGCGTCGTGCTGGCTCAGGTGCAGGGCGCTGTCGATGATCAGCTTGCCGACGTACAGCATCGCCACCGGCAGCAGCGCGCGGATCAGGCGCAGCCCCAGGCTGGCCAGGGTGAGCGCGGGACTGGTCTTCCAGACCATGCGCAGGAACGGCGGCAGGTTGCGCATCGCCCTGAAGCGCTGGCGCAGGCTGGGTTTCTTCGCGGCGTCAGCGCCAGCGGTGGGGGTAGCAGGCATGCGCGTATTGTGCGCGCCTGATACGTGCAGAGGGGGTCAGTGCAGGCGTGTGGCCGGCACCGGGGTCAGATCCCTTTGCGCGGGCTCTGACCCCAGCGACCCACAGCGGGTCAGAGCCCTTCGCGAAGCGAAGGGATCCGACTCTCCCGCATCCACGCATGGCGTGGATCTACCGTGTCGACCAAGGTCGACACCTACCAGCAGCACCGATGAACTGTCGAAGGCCGGGTGGGTCAGGCCGGCAGCGGCGGCAGCAACCCCGCACCGAGGCGGTTCCAGGCATTGATCACCGCGATGCCCATGCTCAGGTCACTGATGCCCTTCTCATCGAAGTGCGGCGCCAATGCATCGAACGCCGCCTGCGACGGCGCGCCGTCGGTCAGCCGGGTCAGTGCCTCGGCCCAGCCCAGCGCCGCGCGCTCGCGTTCGTCGAAGAAGCGGCTCTCGTGCCATGCCGGCAGTGTGTCCAGCTTGCGCGGCTCGATGCCGCCCTTGCGCAGCGCCGTGCCGTGCATGTCCATGCAGTAGCCGCAGCCGTTGAGCTGCGACACGCGCAGGAACACCAGTTCCATCAGGGTCGGATCGATCGAGCTGTCATGCACCGCCTGGCTGGTGGCCAGCAGGCCCTTGAAGGCCTCGGCGGCCAGGCGGGTGTAGGGGACGCGGGGAGAAGTGTGATTGGACATCGGAGGCTCCACGGCGGCCACGATGGCCGCCTTTCACTACCAGGACGCCGCAGCGTCGCCGCGCGTGACAACCCCCGGCAACTTTCCCGGATTCAACACGCTGTACACGTTGGCGATGCGGCCATCGACCACCTCGATGGTGGTGACCGAGTGCAAGCGATCACCGACAAAGCGCAGGATCGCCGGCTCGCCGTTGACGTAACCCAGCTGCGCCGGATGCACCGCGCCGCGGCGGGCAATCGCCCAGAACAGGCGACCGATGCGCTCGGCGCCCAGCAGCGGGCGCACCGCTGCGGTGACCACACCGCCGCCGTCGGACACCAGCAACGCGTTGGCGTGCAACAGGGCCTGGATCGCCTCGCTGTCGCCGCGCTGCGAGGCATCCATGAAGCGCGCCAGCAGCTGCCGGTGCTGGCTGGCATCGGCGTTGAAGCGCGGCCGTCCGGCCTGCAGGCGCTGCCGGGCACGGTGCACCAGCTGCCGGCAGTTGGCCTCGCTGTGGCCGATCAGCTCGGCGATCTCGCGGTAGTCGTGGTCGAAGGCCTCCTTCAGCAGGAAAGCGGCGCGTTCCTCGGGGCCGAGCTGTTCAAGCAGGGTCAGGAAGGCGACCGAAACGTCGTCGGCCAGGGCATGCAGCTGGGCCGGGCCGGGCGCCGGGTCGGGCTCCAGGGTGACCGCCAGCGGCTCGGCCAGCCATGGGCCGACGTAGTGCACGCGCTCGCGCTTGGCCGCGCGCAGCCGGTCCAGGCCGAGCCGGGTGGTGGTGGTGACCAGCCAGGCTTCGGGGTCGCGGACGGCCGCCGGGTCGGCGCCGGACCAGCGCAGCCAGGCATCCTGGACCACGTCTTCGGCGTCGGCGCGGCTGCCAAGCAGGCGGTAGGCCAGGGCCATCAGGCGCGGGCGGTGGGTCTGGAAAGCGGTTTCGGCGTTCATGTGGGCAAGGACGCCGCAGTGGCGCGTGGCGTGACAGAGCGTCGGGGGAATCTTGCCGGCCAGCGGCCGGCACTACCACCCCGGGGCCGGGGGAGGGGGTAAAATGGGCGGATTACCCCCGCCAGCCTCGAGCAAGCGAGCAAGACGTGACATCGATCAAGCAGGAAGACCTCATCCAGTCCATCGCCGACGCGCTGCAGTACATCTCGTACTACCACCCGGTCGACTACATCAAGAACCTCGCCGCCGCTTACGAGCGCGAGGAGTCGCCGGCCGCGAAGGAAGCGATGGCCCAGATCCTGATCAATTCGCGGATGTGCGCCGAAGGCCACCGTCCGATCTGCCAGGACACCGGCATCGTCACCGTGTTCCTGGAAATCGGCATGGACGTGCGCTGGGACGACGCCACCATGGGCGTGGAAGACATGGCCAATGAAGGCGTGCGCCGTGCCTACATGCACCCGGACAACAAGCTGCGCGCTTCGGTGCTGGCTGATCCGGCCGGCAAGCGCATCAACACCAAGGACAACACCCCGGGCGTGGTCAACGTCAAGGTGGTGCCGGGCAACAAGGTCGACGTGATCGTCGCCGCCAAGGGCGGTGGTTCGGAAGCGAAGACCAAGTTCGCCATGCTCAACCCGTCCGACTCGATCGTCGACTGGGTGCTGAAGACCGTGCCGACCATGGGCGCCGGCTGGTGCCCGCCGGGCATGCTCGGCATCGGCATCGGTGGCACCGCCGAGAAGGCGATGCTGCTGGCCAAGGAAGCGCTGATGGAGCCGATCGACATCACCGAGCTGCAGGCCCGTGGTGCGTCCAACCGCATCGAAGAGCTGCGCCTGGAGCTGTACGAGAAGGTCAACGCGCTGGGCATCGGTGCGCAGGGCCTGGGTGGCCTGACCACCGTGCTCGACATCAAGATCAACGACTACCCGACCCACGCGGCCAACCTGCCGGTGGCGATGATCCCGAACTGCGCGGCCACCCGCCATGCGCACTTCACCCTCGATGGCAGCGGCCCGGTGATGCTGGACCCGCCGTCGCTGGAAGACTGGCCGAAGCTGACCTACGACGCGTCCAAGGGCACCCGCGTGGACCTGGACACGATCACGCCGGAAGACGTGGCCAGCTGGAAGCCGGGCCAGACCCTGCTGCTCAACGGCAAGTTGCTGACCGGCCGCGATGCCGCGCACAAGCGCATGGTCGACATGCTCAACAAGGGCGAGCAACTGCCGGTCGATCTGAAGGGCCGCTTCATCTACTACGTCGGCCCGGTCGATCCGGTGCGCGACGAAGTGGTGGGCCCGGCCGGCCCGACCACCGCCACCCGCATGGACAAGTTCACCGAGCAGGTGCTGGCACAGACCTGCCTGCTGGGCATGGTCGGCAAGGCCGAGCGCGGCCCGGCCGCGATCGAGGCGATCAAGAAGCACAAGTCGGCCTACCTGATGGCCGTGGGTGGCTCGGCCTACCTGGTGTCCAAGGCGATCAAGGCCGCCAAGGTGGTTGGTTTCGCTGACCTGGGCATGGAGGCGATCTACGAGTTCACCGTGCAGGACATGCCGGTGACCGTGGCAGTCGACTCCACCGGTGAATCGGTGCACAAGACCGGCCCGCGCGAATGGCAGGCCCGCATCGGCAAGATTCCGGTGGTGGTGGAGTAACTCCCCGCGCGCTCCGGTCCAGACAACGGCGCCCGTGTGGCGCCGTTGTTGTATCCGGGGGGAGGATTAACGCGCCTGTAGCCCTTGCTTTGCTATGGTCGGCACACCCTCGCACAGGACGTGTCCATGGCCCTGCATCGATTCATCGCGGTAGGCATGCTGCTGGCGCTGGCCGGCTGCAGCACCCCAGCGTCGTACGAAGGCGCGGATTTCCCTGCATCGGCGCAGTGCCGCGTGCAGTGCCAGGCCGGCTATCGCAGCTGCATGGCGCAGAATGACTCTCTCGGCAGCCGCCAGAGCAATTGCGAGCAGCGGATGGTGCCGGCGCCGGACAAGCGCTGCAAGGACGTGGACAACCCGGACCTGCGCCATGCCTGCGAACTGAAGACGCATGACTGTACGATGCGCGCGCCGATGATGTCCTGTGGCGAACGCCGTGATTCCTGCATGAGCAGCTGCGGCTGAGCAACGATCGTGCGCGCGGGCGCATAATCGGCTGATCCACCTGTACAGGATCTTCTGCATGAGCACCACGCTGTATGGTTCGACCAGTACCGCCGCGCTGGTGGTGCACTGGCTGCTGATCGAGCTGGGCATCGAGCATGAACTGGTGCTGCTGGATTTCGACGCGCGCGAGCACAAGTCGGCGCAGTACCTGGCGCTGAATCCGGCCGGTGTGGTGCCGACCCTGCTGATCGATGGCCTGGTACTGACCGAAGCGGCGGCCATTGCGTTGTACCTGGCTGATCGCCATCCGGACGCCAACCTGCTGCCCGCGCTGGGCACGCCGCAGCGCGCCGATGCCTACCGCTGGATGTTCTGGTGTGCCAATACGCTGCAGCCGGCCTATCGAGCCTGGTTCTATCCACACGAAATGGCGGGCGAGGCGAATATCGAGGCCAGCCGCGGCATGGCACGGCAGCGCCTGGAAGCGGCCTGGCAGCATGTGGCCGCGCACCTGCATGCACATGGCCCCTACCTGCTGGGCGCCACGCCCTGCGTGGTCGACTACATGCTGGTGATGCTGATGCGCTGGTCGCGCAACATGCCCAGGCCCACCGACACCTGGCCGGTACTGAAGGCGCACGCCACGTTGATGAAGGCGCGCCCGGCGTTCGCCGAGGTGTACCGCCGCGAAGGCATCACCGACTGGCTGTAAGCCAGCCGGGGAGGAGGGCGTCCGGGTAGAAGAGGGCGCTGGGGTAGAGTCGACTGTCAGTCGACTATCGCACGCAGTGCGGGCTTTTCCGCGGATGCATATGAAGGGTGAGGAGGGAGTCGACTAACAGTCGACTCTACCAACAGTCGACTCTACCAACACGCTCCGCTACGCGGCGGCGAGGCGGGTTACAGGATCTCCAGCACTGTTTCCGGTGGACGGCACAGGCGTGTGCCCTTGTCCGTGCGCACCACGGGGCGGTTGATCAGTCGCGGGTGTTCGGCCATCGCGGCCAGCAGCGTGGCCTCGTCCGCACCTTCCAGGCCCAGTTCGGCGAACTGCGCTTCCTTGCTGCGCACCAGATCACGTGCACTCAATCCTGATTCGGCCAGCACCTGGCGCAGTGTAGCCACATCGGGTGGATTGCCGAGATACTCGATCACCACTGGCTCGAAGCCGGCATCACGTATCAGCTTCAATGCGCCGCGCGAGTTGCTGCAGGCCGGGTTGTGCCAGATCGTCACGGGCATCAGAACCACTCCAGCAGCGACACGCCCACGCCCACGTAGGTGGCCTTGTGGTTGTAGTCGATCAGGCTTTCGCCGTAACCGTCGAACACCTGCACATGCCCGCGCAGCAGGTTGCTGATCGGGAAACCGTAATCCAGCTGCAGGGCACCGTGCGAGCGGCTGCCGGTGCGCAGCGAATGGCGCGCCATCAGCGAGACTTCGTGGCCGTTGCGGTTCCAGGTCAGGGTCGCATCACCGCGGCCCATGTAATCCTCGATGTCCGGGTTGTTGTCGTCGCTGCGGGTCTCGGGAATGCGGTACCAGGGGCGCAGCACCAGCGCCCAGTTCTCGCGGTCCAGGCCGATGTTGAGCATCACCCGGTTCCAGCTGCGCGAAAGCGGGTCGGCGCGGCCGTTGGATTGGTGGTTCAGCGCGATGCCGGTCATGCGCCCGCGCCAGCCACCGATCGAGTAGCCGTTGCGGAACACCATCATCACTTCCGGCTCGTAATTGGTTTCGCGGAACGGGCGCGAATCCTCGCCGTTGTAGGCCTGCCAGCGCGAGCTCTGGGTGTAGCCGGCCCAGATGTCGCCGTTGTCGCCGAACAGGTTCTCGGCGATCTTGGTCTTGAAACTGATCTGGAACTTCAGCTCGGCACTGTCCAGCACCTGCGGCGTGGTGACCGTGTTGGCCGGGTTCGGCGAATGCGGCGTGGTGTTGCGATCGCTGGTCCAGAACGCCGGCAGCAGGTACACCGGCTTGTAGGCGCGCAGCTGGAACGGACCCAGCTTGGAGTCCTCGGCCAGTTCCCAGCGGCTGTCCAGCAGCGAACCGCGGCCAGCATTGGCCAGTGCGCTGTCAGGGGCTGCTGGACGGAACAGATCGCTGACCCGCTCGCGCAGCTTCTCTTCGCCCTGGCTCACGCGTGCAGTCTGGCGTTCTTCGCGACGGGCCTGCGCGGCCGCCTCGGCCGCAGCGTCGGCCTCGGCAGTGGCCTGCGGGGTACGGCCGAACTGGCGGTCATAACAGGCCAGGCGGGCAGCATCGGTGGTAATCGCCGCGCACGCGGCCGGCGAGGCTTCGGCGCTGGGCGCGAACTCCTGCGCGGCCAGCGGCGCACTGGCCAGGGCCAGCGCCAGCGGCGCGAGACGGGGAAGCAGCGGAGACAGGGTCATTGCAGCAGGCCCTTAGGTGAATACGGGAATCGCACAGTGTGGCGGCTGCACCGGTTCACGGCCAGCCCCCACGGTTTATGCACGGGCACCGCGTGCGCGCGGCGTGAAGGCAGTGCGGGTTACAGGAACCAGGCGAAGGCGAACAGGCCGAGCATCGCGATCACCACGGCCAGTTTCAGCGCCAGGCCGAGCAGGATACCGAGCCAGGTGGCCAGGCCTACCCTGGTCGAGCGCCCCAGTTCGCGGGTGTGCCAGTACTCGCCGGCCAGGGCGCCGATCAGGGGGCCTGCAAAGAGGCCGATCGGCATGAAGAACAGGCCGACGATGCTGCCGACGAACGTACCCCACAGCGCCTTGCGGCTGGCACCGACCCGCTGCGCACCCACCACCGTGGCCAGCACGTCCACCAGCAGCGAGAGGACGGTCAGTACGCCCAGCGCGACCAGGGTCGGCCAGCCGACGTGGGTGAAGCCGTCCGCCCAGGCCGCCAGCAGCAGTCCGATGAACACCAGCGGGATGCCGGGCAGGGCCGGCAGGATGATTCCGGCGATGCCGACAAGGACAAAAATGACCGCTAGCAGATATAAGATGAATGAGAGTCCCATGCTGTCCCGTATGGTCGCCGTTTTGGGGTTGACAGTGAAAGATTTTGCCAGTTGCTTTTTCGTTTTGGGCGGGTTAAGTTGCAGTCGCTGAGCTTGGCAAGGTCACCGTGGATCGTGGCCTGATGAAGCAAGATCTTCCCGATCCGCTGCATCGATGCACCTCGCTTCCCCCTTGCTTGTCAGCCGCCCACCAGGCGTTTCCAACAACAAGAGAGAGTCACCAGGGAGTTAGTGAGATGTCTGATCGCGAGACCGGTACCGTCAAGTGGTTCAACGATGCAAAGGGCTTCGGCTTCATCAGCCGTGAAAACGGCGAAGACGTGTTCGTGCACTTCCGTGCCATCCAGACCCAGGGCTTCAAGAGCCTGAAGGAAGGCCAGAAGGTCACCTTCACCGTCGTGCAGGGCCAGAAGGGCCTGCAGGCCGACGCCGTGCAGCCGACCTGATCGCGCTGCAAGCCGTCACATGAAAAAGGCCCGCGCAAGCGGGCCTTTTTCTTTGCCGCCGGCCCGGCGCAGGTCAGCGCAGGATGACCTTGCCGTTGACCACGCGCACGTAGGTGTTTTCGCGGATGCCGCCGAGGTCGCGCTGGTTGACCACGATGGTGCGGCCATCGTCCATGCGCACGCTGATGTCGTAGGTATCGCTGGTCACGTTCTTCTGGATCTGGTTGCCGGCCAGCGCGCCACCGACCGCGCCTGCGGCCGCAGCGATGTTCTTGTTGCCACGGCTGCCACCGGTGTGATCGGAGATCTCATGGCCGGCCACGGCACCGACGATGCCGCCGAGGATGGCGCCGGTCGCGCTGGGCGCGGTGCGGCCCGACGGCACGGTGTTGATGCGGGTGACGATGCCACAGTCAGCGCAACGGCCCTGGTTGTAACCGCCGTTGTTGCCGTAGCCACCATTGTTGTAGCCGTTGTTGTAACCACCGCCACTGTAGCCGGGCGAGGTGGCACAGCCAGCCAGGGCGAGGGTAGCGATGGCGCTGGCGGCAATGAGCTGGATCTTCATGGAGCGTCTCCTGGCCGTGAAGGCGGGTGTGTTGGGTGGTACTGCGTCATGCAGCAGGGTGGACGAATCCTCTCCTTTCGAACGTGAACAAGGTGCCAACCAGGCGTGCCTTGCCCGGCTACAGGATGAATGCGCGTCAGCGGAAGTCCTGGTGGCAGGCGCGGCAGTCGGCCTGCACGGTTTCCACGACCTTGGCCAGGGCGGTGCAGTCACTGGGCGGAGCCGCCAATGCGGCGTTGAGGTTGCCGCGCAGCTGGCTGGCGTGCTGCTGGAACCGGCCGTTGTCCTTCAGCCCGGGAAAGGCCAGGTCGAGGTCGTTGGACAGAAGGCGCAGGGCCTGCAGCCGCGGCACGCTGTCGGCCAGGCTGCAGCGGTTCTGCTGCTGGGCCTGCTGCAGCAGCTGCGATTGCCGCTGCATCACCTGCATCAGGCTGTCCGGGAACGGGTCGCGGCGGGCCTGCAGGGCGCGGCCGACCATGACCGTGGCGACCAGGCCGATCAGCAGGCCCAGGCACAGCACGAACAGGTACCGCTGGGCAGTGGATGGGCGGCGGGGCGGGCTGGCGTTCATGGCGGGCTCTCCGGGCGTGCAACGGTGGGTTCGATGCCGGCGCGCTGTAGGCACTGGCGCCTGCACGTTAAAATAGCCGCATGAACGAACAGGTCAAACAACGCTTCGCCGGCATCGAACGGCTGTATGGCGTAGGTGCGCTCGAGCGCCTGCAGGGCAGCCGCGTGGCGGTGGTGGGCATGGGCGGGGTCGGCTCGTGGGTGGTGGAAGCGCTGGCGCGTTCGGCGGTCGGCCGCCTGACCCTGATCGACGCCGATGACATCTGCGTGTCCAACACCAACCGGCAGCTGCCGGCGATGGAAGGCAACTACGGACGCAACAAGGCCGAGGCGATGGCCGAGCGTTGCCGTGCGATCAATCCGGACATCGAGGTCGATGCCGTGCAGGCATTCCTGACCGTGTCGAACATGGCCGAGTTGCTGGACCGTGGCTTCGACCTGGTGATCGATGCCTGCGACAGCTTCCGGGTGAAGGTCGAGACGATCGCCTGGTGCCGCCGCCGCAAGCTGCCGCTGCTGACCGTGGGGGCTGCCGGTGGTCGCACCGATCCGACCCTGGTGCGCATCCGCGATGTCTCGCGCACCGAGCACGACGCCATGCTGGCGCTGATCCGCAAGAAGCTGCGCAGCGAGTTCAATTTCCCGAAGAATGCCAAGCGCTATTTTGGCGTACCGGCGGTGTACTCGCTGGAAAACGTGAAGTATCCGCAGGCCGATGGCAGCGTCTGCGGCATCCGCCCGAACCTCGGTGCGGATGCTGCATTGAAACTGGACTGTGGCGCAGGCCTCGGTGCGGCAACCCACATCACCGGTGCCTTCGCCTTCGCGGCGGTCGGCAAGGCGCTTGAAATGCTGCTGGAGCCGAAGAAGGTGAAGGCCGAAGTGGTCGAGTCCAGCGAGGTGTGATGGATCGTGCCGGCCAGCGGCCGGCACCTGCCAGTTACATTGCCGGCAGCGCGAACAGGCGCCGCGCATTCTCCGTCGTGGCCTGGGCCACCGCGTCCAGCTCCATCCCGCGCAGTGCGGCCACGTGGCGGGCGATGACTGCCAGTCGCGCTGGTTCGTTGCGCTGGCCGCGGATGCCGGCGTCAGGCTGGTCGGGCGCGTCGGTCTCCAGCAGCAGCTGTTCCAGCGGCATCCCGCGCACCAGGCGCTGCAGCCGTTGAGCGCGATCGTAGGTCAGCGGACCACCGAGACCGAGCAGGAAGCCTTGCCGGTGCAGTTGCGCGGCCTGTTCCGGGCTGCCGGAAAAGCTGTGCACCACGCCGCGCAGGCCGCCGACGCGACGGATCGCGGCAATGACCGCATCCACCGCGCGTCGCGCATGCACGATCACCGGCAGCTCGAACTCGCGGGCCAGTTGCAGCTGGCCGATGAAGTACGCCTGTTGCGCCTCTGCATCCAGTCCCTCGACGAAGAAGTCCAGCCCGCATTCGCCGATCGCGCACGGGCGTTCGCGAACGATCCATTCGCGCAGCAGCGGCAGATGGTCGGGCCGGTGCTCGGCCAGGAACATCGGATGCAGGCCGTAGGCCGGGTACAGCCCCGGTGCCTGCCGGCAGACCTCGCGCAGCTTCGGCCAGCTGGCGGCCGTGACGGCCGGTACCACCTGCTCGCGCACGCCCGCGGCGCCCGCGCGCTCGATCACCGCCGTGCGGTCAGCATCGAACTCACTGGCATCCAGATGGCAGTGGCTGTCGACCAGCGGGATCAACGCTGTTCCAGCGGCGGCGGGGCCGGGACTGTATTGCGGCTCTTCCAGTTGGCCAGCAGCAGGGTGCCGAAGCCCAGTACCAGCTCGTCGACGAACGGAATCGGGTCGGGAATGAACAGGGTCAGCACGAACAGGCCGGCGGTCAGCTTGAACAGGGTGGGGTAGCGCAGCCGGCGGGCCCATTGCAGTACCGGCAGCAGCATCGGGTTGGCCATGGCGTGGATCCTCGTGGGGAATATGCAAACGCTACCACGGGCCCAGCATTTCCCGATGCTGAATGGGTTACAGGAATGAGCAGGAAATGTGGAGATTCCGTTCAGGCAGTGCATGCTGCAATCTGGGCCGAGAACGTTGCGGATGGTCCGCAAGGAGCAGGTCATGAAAAGCACAACTACAACTGTCCTGGTCGCAGCGGGCGCGCTGCTGGTCGGTGGCATCGCCACCGCCGCCTTCATGAAGAGCGGCGACAAGTCGCCTGATTCCATCAGCGCCGGAACCCCCAACGGTGAATCGCGGCTGGTTGACGGCAATGCCGTTGACGATGGCGCGCGTGGTGACACGCTCGACCCGTCTGCACCGCGCGGGCTGGAATACGCCGACGTGCTGAAGGTCGACCCGATCACCGAGAAGCAGAAGGCCTACGCCACCGTGATCGGCACCGATCCCGTGCGCGAGACCTCCACCACCCAGACCCCGCACGAGGTCTGCCAGGACGTGACCGTGCAGGAGCGCCTGCCGGAGCGTGACGGCAACGTCGGCGGCACCGTGGTCGGCGCGGTGGTCGGCGGCCTGCTCGGCAACCAGGTCGGCGGTGGCAACGGCAAGAAGGCCGCGACCGCAGCCGGTGCCGTGGCCGGTGGCTTCATCGGCAACCAGATCGACAAGCGCCATGTGGGTGGCCGCGTGGTCAACCGCACCGAACGCCAGTGCCACACCGAGACCGCCACCTCCGAGTCGAGCCGTGTTACCGGCTACAACGTGACCTACCGCAACGAGGACGGCACCACCGGCACCATGCGCATGGCCAGCAAGCCGGGCAACCGCATCGCCATGGGCACCAATGACGTGGTGAAGGGCTACAACGTGACCTACCGCTACGACGGCGCCGAGAAGACCGTGCGCATGGACAACAAGCCGGCCAGCGATCGCCTGCCGGTGGTCGATGGCCAGCTGGTCACGCAGACCGCTGCTGCCGGCGCCACTGCGGCCACGCGCCAGTAATCCAGAATACGTGCTGTACCCGACGGGCCGGCGCATGCCGGCCCGTTTCGTTGTGAGCGCGGGCATTCATCCGTGTGGAGGCGGAATCCACCATCATGGTGGCCCCTTCGACATGGAGTCGGCATGAGCATCTTCGACCTGCGCCTGGAAACCGAGCGCCTGATCCTGCGTCCGCTGCTGCGCGAGGACTACGAACCCTATCTGGCGTTCTGCGCCGACGAGGAAACGATGCGCACCCTCGGTGGCGTGCAGCCGCCTTCGGTAGCCTGGCGCGGCTTCTGCAGCCTGGCTGGCGCCTGGCAGCTGTTCGGCTTTTCGATGTTCAGCGTGATCGAAAAATCCAGCGGGGACTGGATCGGGCGGATGGGCCCCTGGCAACCGCAGGACTGGCCGGGTACCGAGGTCGGCTGGGGCATCCGCCGCGCCAGCTGGGGCCGGGGCTATGCGCCGGAAGCGGCAGTCGCGGCGATCGACTGGGCCTTCGACACGCTGGGTTGGCACGAGGTGATCCATACCATCGCCGAGAACAACGACAACTCGCGGGCGGTCGCGCGCAAGCTGGGCAGCACGTTGCTGCGGATGGGCGAACTGCCGCCGCCGTACAACGACAAACCGATGCAGATCTGGGGCCAGTCGCGCGAACAGTGGCAGCAGCGTGCACGCTGAACGTGACCCGGTAGTGCCGGCCGCTGGCCGGCAACCTCGTTGCAGCAGGATTCGTGCGATTGCCGGCCAGCGGCCGGCACTACCGGGGTGCCATGCTGCATCCGCGCTTGGCATTCCCTGGCGCACTTGCCAGACTGCACGCAGCCGGCCGCCGGCCGGATCCGATGGAGCAGGCAATGGTGGAAGAGCGCGTCCCGCTGACGGTGCATGGCATGTCGGTCTCGGGCAATTGCCACAAGGTCCGGCTGCTGCTTGAGCAGCTCGGCAGCCGTTACCGCTGGGTGGAAGTGGACAGTGCCCATGGCCAGACCCACACGCCCGAATTCCTGGCGCTCAACCCGAATGCCAAGGTGCCGCTGATCGTCCGCGACGACGGCCGCGTGCTGACCGAGTCCAACGCGATCCTGTTCTGGCTGGCCGAAGGCACGCCCTACCTGCCCAGCGATGGATGGGAGCGTGCGCAGGCGTTGAGCTGGATGTTCTTCGAGCAGTACACGCACGAGCCGTGCGTGGCGGTAGCGCGCTTCATCCGGGGCTGGACGGCGCCCGACTCGCCACGCCGTGCCGAACTGCCACGCCTGCACGAGCGTGCCGCCACCGCGTTGGCGGTGATGGAGCAGCACCTGCGCGAAGCGCAGTGGTTCACCGGCAGCGGATACGGCATTGCCGATATCGCCCTGTTTGCCTATACCGATGTGGCGGGCGAGGGCGGCATCAGCCTGGAGCCGTTCCCGGAAGTTCGCGCCTGGCTGCAGCGCGTGCGTGCGCAGCCGCGCTTCCTGCCGATGCCGGCGGTGACCGCCGAGGTGCGCTCGCGTTTCGAGGCGGCGTGATGCCCACAGGGTAGCGCCCGGTATTGCCGGGCGGAACGCAACAACGACACGGAGGGTGTTCGATGTTCGCTGTGGTTCCGGATCCGATTCCCGCGCGCATGCGGGGGCTCAACCGCGCCGAGGTGTGCGACGTCAATTTCCTTGAGGCGGTGCGCGGGTGGCGCGGGACGCCGCGCCCGCGACCCGCGGCAGATGCTCCGATCCTGCCGGGCAGTACGCTCACCGCTGCCGCCTTCGATGAACTGTTCGACTCGCAGCTGGCCAGTCGCCAGCTGGACCTGATGGCGCGCGTGCTGCGCGTGCAGAACAAGGTCTTCTACACCATCGGTTCGTCCGGCCATGAAGGCAACGCGCTGCTGGCGCGGGCCTGCCGGCACACCGATCCTGCCTTCCTGCACTATCGTTCCGGCGCCTTCATGGCCGAGCGTTCGCGGCAGGTGCCGGGCATCGACCCGCTGCGCGATGCGGCACTGTCCTTCGCCGCCAGCGCGGATGATCCGGCCAGCGGTGGCCGCCACAAGGTGTGGGGCAGCAAGCCATTGTGGGTGCTGCCGCAGACCTCGACGATTGCGTCGCACCTGCCCAAAGCGCTGGGCACCGCACTGGCCATCGAGAGTGGCAAGCGGCTGGGGCAGGCGCTGCCCATTCCCACCGACAGCATCGTGCTGTGCTCGTTCGGCGATGCGTCGGCCAACCACGCCACCGCGCAGACCGCCTTCAATACCGCGATGTGGTCGGCCTACCAGAAACTACCGGCGCCGATCCTGTTCGTCTGCGAGGACAACGGCCTGGGCATCTCGGTGAAGACCCCCGATGGCTGGATCGCCGAGCGCTTCAGCCACCAGCCGGGGCTGGACTATTTCTTTGCCGATGGCCTCGACCTGGCCACCGGGCACGCCCAGGTGCAGGCGGCGGTGGAACACTGCCGGCGCACGCGGCGGCCGACCTTCCTGCATCTGCGCACCACGCGCCTGATGGGCCATGCCGGCACCGACTTTGAAGTGGAATGGCGCGCGCTGCCGGAACTGTGCGCGGCCGAGGCGCAGGATCCGCTGCTGCGCTCGGCGCAGATCGCGCTGGAATCAGGCTGGATGGATGCGGCCGCCATCGAAGTGGCCTACGAAACGATGCGCGCGCGCTGCATGGCCGCTGCCGCCGATGCCGAAGGCAGTGCGAAGCTGCAGTCGCTGCGGGAGGTGATGGCGCCGCTGGCACCGTACACCCCTGCAGCGGTGCAGGCCGAAGCGCAGCGCGAGGTCGCTGCCGAAGCACGCGAGGCACTCTATGGCGGTGCCGAGGCATTGCCGGAACGACAGGCGCCGCGGCATCTCGCAATCCAGATCAATCATGGTCTGCAGGAGCTGCTGGCCAAGTATCCGCAGAGCCTGCTGTTCGGCGAGGACGTGGCGCAGAAGGGCGGTGTCTACACCGTCACCAAGGATCTGCTGCGCCGCTTCGGGCCGCGCCGGGTCTTCAACACCCTGCTGGACGAGACCATGATCCTGGGCATGGCGCAGGGCCTGGCCAACATGGGCATGCTGCCGATCCCGGAGATCCAGTACCTGGCCTACCTGCACAACGCCATCGACCAGCTGCGTGGCGAAGCCTGTTCGCTGCAGTTCTTCTCCAACGACCAGTACCGCAACCCGATGCTGGTGCGGGTGGCCGGGCTGGGCTACCAGAAGGGTTTCGGCGGCCATTTCCACAACGACAACTCGGTCACCGCCCTGCGCGACATCCCCGGGCTGGTGGTCGGCTGCCCATCGCGCGGCGACGATGCGGTGATGATGCTGCGCACGCTGGCGGCGCTGGCCCGGGTGGATGGGCGCGTGGCGGTGTTCCTGGAGCCGATCGCGCTGTACATGAGCAAGGACCTGCATGAGCCGGGCGATGGCCAGTGGCTGTTCGACTACCCGGCCCAGGGCCGGGCACTGGTGCCGGGCGAAGGCCGTGTTTACGGGCCGGAGGCTGGCGACCTGGTGGTGTACACCTACGGCAATGGCGTGCCGATGGCGCTGCGCGCAGCGCGGGCCATCGAACAGCAGCTGGGCTGGCAGGTACGGGTGGTCGACCTGCGCTGGCTGGTGCCGCTGGATGCCGGCTTCATCGCCAGCCAGGCCGCCAGCGCACGGCGCGTGCTGGTGCTGGACGAGGGCCGCCACAGTGGAGGGGTGGGCGAGGGCGTGGTCACCGCACTGGTCGAGGCCGGTTTCGGCCACCTGCCGCTGCGCCGGGTCTGCGGCGCCGATACCTATACCCCGCTGGCAGGGGCAGCAATGTTCGGGCTTCCAAGCGACAATGCGGTGATTGGCGCCGCCCTTGAACTGGCGCAGGAACCTTGATGCATGTGTGGATTGGCGGGAATGTTGTTGCCGGCGCCGGTGGCGTCGGCCGAGGTGCTGCAGGCGCAGGTCCTGGCCATGGGCGAGGCGCTGCACCACCGCGGGCCGGATGATGGCGGCAGCTGGGTCGATGCCGGGGCAGGCATCGCGCTGGCGCACCGTCGGCTGAGCATTCTCGATCTGTCGCCGCTGGGCCACCAGCCGATGGCCTCGTCCGATGGTCGGTACGTGATGGCCTACAACGGCGAGGTCTACAACTTCGCCGCCCTGCGTGCCGAACTGGAGCCGCTGGGGCATGCTTTCCGTGGCCATTCCGACACCGAAGTGCTGCTCGCGGCGATCCTGCAGTGGGGCATGGAAGAAACCCTGCAGCGTTGCAACGGCATGTTCGCCATCGCGCTGTGGGACCGCCAGGCGCAGTGCCTGTGGCTGGCACGCGACCGCGTTGGCAAGAAGCCGCTGTACTACGGCTGGGCCGGTGACACCCTGGTGTTCGGTTCCGAACTGAAAGCGCTGTGGCAGCACCCGGCGTTCGACAACGACATCGACCGCGACGCGCTGACCCTGTTGCTGCGGTTGGATTACATTCCGGCCCCGCACAGCATCCACCAGCGCTGCTACAAGCTGATGCCCGGCCGCGTGCTGCGCCTGGACGCCGAAGCCGTGGCGGCGGGTGCATCGGCGCATCGCCCGGAGCAGGCGCAGCGCCCGTACTGGGATGCGCGTGCACGCATGCAGGCGGCACTGGCTGCGCCGTTCCAGGGCCGCATCGAGGAAGCAGAGGAGCAGCTGGACGGGCTGCTGCGCGACGCGGTGGCGCTGCGCATGGTGGCCGACGTGCCGGTGGGCGTGTTCCTGTCCGGCGGTACCGATTCGTCGCTGGTGGCGGCGCTGATGCAGGCGCAGAGCGGGCAGCCGGTGCACAGCTTCAGCATCGGTTTCACCGATTCGGGCCACGACGAGGCACCGCTGGCCAGGGAACTGGCCACGCATCTGGGCTGCGACCACACCGAGCTCTACGTCAGCGGCGCGGATGCACTGGCAGTCGTGCCGCAGCTGCCGGCAATGTTCGACGAACCCTTTGCCGATGCCTCGCAGGTGCCAACCGCGCTGGTCGCCCGGCTGGCGCGGCAGGGCGTGACCGTGGCGTTGTCTGGCGACGGCGGTGATGAGCTGTTCTTCGGCTATACCCGCTACGTGCGCGCGCTGCGCAACTGGCAGATGCTGGGCCGCGTGCCGGGCCCGCTGCGACGCTGGATGGGCGCGCGCGCGCAGCACCAGGGCGAGGCCTCGCGGACCGGCGGACTGGCCGCGCTGTTGGCCGAGTCCGGCGCGCGAGGCATTGGCGACGTGTACCGCAACCGCATCTCGCGCTGGCGCGACCCCGCCGCGGCAGTGCCCGGCGCACAGGCCGCCGGCAGCTTCTACGACCTGGCCGATCCGCTGCACGGTGCCGGCACGCCGGCCGACGCGATGATGCTGGCCGATTACGTGACCTACCTGCCGGATGACCTGCTCTGCAAGGTCGACCGCACCTCGATGGCGGTCAGCCTGGAGGCACGCGCGCCGCTGCTGGACTGGCGCGTGGCCGAGTTCGCCTGGTCGCTGCCGCTGGGCTTCAAGCGCAGCGAAACCACCAGCAAGGTGCTGCTCAAGCGCGTGCTTGGCCGCTACGTGCCGCAGTCAATGGTGCACCGGCCCAAGCGCGGGTTCGGCGCGCCGGTCAGCGACTGGCTGAAGGGCGACCTGCGGCCGTGGGCCGAGGATCTGTTGCAGCCGGCGCGCCTGGAGCGCGAAGGCGTGCTGTCGGCGGCGGCGGTGCAGCCGCTGTGGCAGCAGTTCCTGGGCGGCCAGCGCAAGTGGCATACCCACCTGTGGAACGTGCTGATGTTCCAGGCCTGGCAGGCGCATTGGCGGCAGGTGCGGGCCCGCGTGACCGGGGGCTGATCTTCACCGGACGGCACGGGCCCGGCGTCTAGGCTGGGCCTCCCGCACCGTGAGGAGTATGTCCCTATGTCCGTCCCCACCATCGCCGTGTTCGTCGGCAGCCTGCGCAAGGATTCCTGCAACCGCAAGCTGGCCCATGCGCTGGAGAAGATCGCTGGCGACCGCGCGCGCTTCCAGTACGTGCAGATTGGTGATCTACCGCTGTACGACCAGGATTTCGATGGCCAGTACCCGCCTCAGGGCACCCGGCTGAAGGATCAGGTGCGCGCCGCCGACGCGGTGCTGTTCGTGACCCCCGAATACAACCGGTCGGTGCCGGGCGTGCTGAAGAACGCCATCGACATCGGCTCGCGCCCCTACGGTGACAGTGCGTTTGCCGGCAAGCCGGCGGCGGTGATCGGCGCCTCCATCGGCCAGATCGGCACCGCCGTGGCCCAGCAGCACCTGCGCAACAGCCTGGCCTTCCTGGACATGCACGTGCTCGGCCAGCCCGAGGCGTTCATCCATTTCAAGGACGGCCTGATCGACGCCGACGGCACGATCCACAACGAGGGCACGCAGAAATTCCTGCAGGGCTACGTGGACCGGTTCCTGGCACTGATCGCGGTGCATGTGAAGGGCGACTGAGACCGATGGGGTAGCAGCAGCCAGGCCGCGGGTCGGATCCCGGCGCGCAGCGGCGGGCCCTGGCCCCACGTTCCGCTGAGCACCGGAGCCCTTGCGCTGCACGGAATCCGACCCTGGCCGCCTGATCTGCGATAATGACCCACCCGGGCGCCGCAACGGCGCCCGTCGCAGGCACTGCGACGCCCCCGCGCCAGAGTGGCCAGGCACTGGCGGATATCCCCCGTTTCTCCACGGCTTATCCACAGGCTTGTCCATGGCTGCCGGGGTCGGCGCATGCCTACACTCGTCCGGCCCACTTTTGCAGGAAACACCGCAGCATGTCCGCTCGTTCCGGCTTCCGTTCCAACCGCAGAGAGCGCGGTGATGGCTTTGATCGTGATCGCGATGAATCGCGTATCGACCAGTTGCGCGTTCCGCCGCATTCGGTGGAAGCCGAGCAGGCGGTGCTGGGTGGCCTGATGCTGGCGCCGGAGGCCTACGACCGGGTCAACGACCAGCTGACCGAGGGCGATTTCTACCGCCGCGATCACCAGATGATCTACCGCGCGATCCGTGAGCTGTCCGAGCGCGAGCGGCCGTTCGACGCGGTGACCCTGGGCGAGTGGTTCGAATCACAGGGCAAGCTGGAGCTGGTGGGCGATGGTGCCTACCTGATCGAGCTGGCGAGCACCACGCCGTCGGCGGCCAACATCGTGGCCTATGCCGAGATCGTGCGTGACAAGGCCGTGCTGCGGCAGCTGATCCAGGTCGGCACCGACATCGTCAACGATGGCTTCCAGCCTGAGGGCCGTGACAGCAGTGAGCTGCTGGCCTCTGCGGAGAAGAGCGTGTTCGCCATCGCTGAACAGGGTGCACGCGGCCGTACCGACTTCGTGGCGATGCCTGGCGCGCTGAAGGATGCCTTCGAGGAACTGCGCAACCGCTTCGAGAACGGCGGCAACATCACCGGCCTGCCGACCGGCTACAACGACTTCGATGCGATGACTGCCGGCCTGCAGCCGACCGACCTGATCATCCTCGCCGCGCGCCCGGCCATGGGCAAGACGACTTTTGCACTGAACATCGCCGAGTACGCGGCGATCAAGTCGAAGAAGGGCGTGGCGGTGTTCTCGATGGAAATGTCGGCCTCGCAGCTGGCGATGCGCCTGATCTCCTCCAACGGCCGCATCAACGCGCAGCGCCTGCGTACCGGCCAGCTGGAAGATGAAGACTGGAGCCGCGTCACCAGCGCAATCAAGATGCTGAAGGAAACCAAGATCTTCATCGACGATACGCCGGGCGTGTCGCCGGAAGTGCTGCGTTCCAAGTGCCGCCGGCTCAAGCGCGAGCACGACCTGGGCCTGGTGGTGATCGATTACCTGCAGCTGATGAGCGTGCCGGGCAACAGTGAAAACCGCGCCACCGAAATCTCGGAGATCTCGCGTTCGCTGAAGGGCCTGGCCAAGGAACTGCACGTGCCGGTGATCGCGCTGTCGCAGCTCAACCGCTCGCTGGAAACACGTACCGACAAGCGCCCGGTGATGGCCGACCTTCGCGAATCGGGCGCAATCGAGCAGGACGCGGACATGATCGTGTTCATCTACCGCGACGATTACTACAACAAGGAAAATTCGCCGGACAAGGGCCTGGCCGAGATCATCATCGGCAAGCACCGTGGTGGCCCGACCGGATCGTGCAAGCTGAAGTTCTTCGGTGAGTACACCCGCTTCGACAACCTGGCCCACGACTCGGTCGGCTCATTCGAATAACCGTAGTGCCGGCCGCTGGCCGGCAACCACCCCACGGCTGGCAAACCATTCAGAACGCCAATCTTCCGTACGTGGCGTGTAAATGACATGTAACGCGAGGCTTCTACGATTCCGCCGCTGCTGCTCTTCGACGCCGCCCTTCGGCGTCCAGCGTGCCCAAGGAATCCGCCTCCATGCCGTCCCACGCTCCGCTTCGCCGCAATCTGCTGGCCCTGCTGGTCTGTGCTTCGCTGCCGTCGCTGGCTGTCGCTGAAACCGCCCCGGCGACCGACGCGCAGTCGGCCACGACCCTCGATTCGATCTCGGTGATCGGCCGCGGCGAAGCCCGCCAGGTGCAGCGCGTGACCGCCGAGGACATGAAGGTCCTGCCGCCCGGTGCCAACCCGCTGAAGCTGCTGGCGGCCAAGCCGGGCGTGCATTTCGAATCGGCCGATGCCACCGGCGCCTACGAATGGTCCACCAGCATCAGCCTGCGTGGCTTCAACCAGAATCGCCTGGGCTACACCCTCGATGGCATTCCGCTGGGCAACATGGCCTACGGCAACAGCAACGGCCTGCACATCAGCCGCGCGGTGATCAGCGAGAACCTGGGCGGTGCGGAGGTCTCCACCGGCATTGGTGCGCTGGGTACGCCGTCCACCAGCAACCTCGGCGGCGTGTTCCAGTTCTACTCGATCGATCCGTCCACCGAATATGGGGTCGTGCTGGCACAGAGCTTCGGCAGCGACAATGCGCGCCGCAGCTATGCACGCCTCGATACCGGCGACCACCAGGGCTTTGCCGCTTACCTGTCCGGCGTGTATTCCGAAGGCGACAAGTGGAAGGGCAAGGGCTCGCAGGAACTGAAGCAGTTCAACGGCAAGGCCACCTACAACTTCGGCACGGACAGCAGGATCACCGCGCTGTTCAACGCTTCGCGCCGCGTCGAGGCCGACTACCAGGACCTGTCGCTGGAGATGATCGATCGCCTCGGCTGGGACTGGGACAACTACGCGCCGGACTGGGATCGCGCGGTGGCTGCTGCACGCGGAAAGTACAGTGGTGGCGTCAACAGCCCGTGGGACGCCTATTACTCCGGTCACGGCCTGCGCAATGACGATGTGTCCAGCATTGCCGGTGATTTCGGCCTGAACGAGTCGATGCGCCTGAAGGTCAACGTCTACAACCACAGCAACCGTGGCCAGGGCCACTGGTTCAGCCCGTCCAATCCGTCCAACCCGGGCACCAGCCGCGAGATCCCGATCTCGATCCGCACCACCGAGTATGCGATTGACCGCACCGGCGTGACCTCGGCGTTCACCTGGAACGTGGCGGGCCACGAACTGGAGGCGGGCCTGTGGTACGAAGACAACGGCCACAGCGTGCAGCGCAACTTCTACTACATCGACGGCCCGATCACCGACGACTTCTTCCTGCGCAATCCGGACCAGCGCGTGTGGCACCAGCGCTACACCACCATCACCCGCCAGTTCTACGTGCAGGACCGCTTCCGCCTGTTCGATGACCGCCTGACCATCGACATCGGCGCGAAGTCGCCGCACACCCGCACCCGCGTGCGCACGCCGCTGGGCAGCTATGCCAACAACAGCAGCCTGACCTCGAAGAAGGGCCTGCTCCCGCAGGCGGGCTTCAACTTCAAGCTCAACGAGGGCAACGAGATCTTCGGCTCGTTCGCCAAGAACGTGGCCGCCTACGCGCTGGGCGTGGGCAGCCCGTTCAACGTGCCGCAGGCCGCCTTCGATGCCAGCGCGAAGAACCTGAAACCGGAACAGTCGCGCACCATCGAGCTGGGCTGGCGCGGCTACGGCCAGGGCTATGAAGCCTCGGTAGCGGTGTACGACGTCAAGTTCGACAACCGTCTGCTGGCCATCGCGCAGTGCGTGGGCATCCTCGGTTGCCCGGCGCTGTTCTCCAACGTCGGTTCGGTAACCAGCCGCGGCGCCGAGGCGACCCTGCAGCTGAAGCCGATGCAGGACCTGTCCTGGTCCAACGCGCTGTCGTGGAATGACAGCACCTACGACAACGACTACGTCAACAACGGCGTGGTGCCGACCCGCGGCAAGAAGACCGTCGACACCCCGGAATGGATGTTCGCCAGCACCCTGGCCTGGACCCCGGGCCCGTGGGACCTGCGCCTGGCCGCCAACCATGTCGGCAAGCGTTACGTGACCTATACCAACGACGTGTCGGTGCCCAGCTACTGGCTGGTCAACGCTTCGGTGGCCTATGACTTCGGCAAGCTCGGCCCGGCGCAGAACCTGACCGTGGCGCTGAACCTGACCAACCTGACCGACAAGCGCTACCTGTCCTCGATCAACACCAACGGCACCTACGCCGCCGACCCGACCCGCAGCCTGGCGACCATGCAGGTTGGCGCGCCGCGGCAGGTGATGGCCACCGCCACCGTGCACTTCTGATGCGCGGCCCCGTCGATCCGGAAAGCCGTCGTCGCCTGTTGCGCATGGCGTGGCAGGGCACGGGGGCGGCGATCGCACTGGCGGCGATGCCGGGGCTGGCCACGGCCGGCCCACGCCCGCGGTTGGGGCGTGATCCGTTCACCCTGGGCGTCGCCGCCGGCGATCCGGATCCGCAGGGAGCCGTACTGTGGACGCGTCTGGCGCCGGACCCGCTCAACGGCGGCGGCATGCCATCGCGGGCGGTGCCGGTGCGCTGGTTCGTGGCCGAAGACCCGGGCATGCGCCGGCTGGTGCAGCGTGGCGTCGCCGCGGCGGTGCCCGAGCTGGCCCATTCGGTGCACGTGGAGGTCAATGGCCTGCGCCCAGGCCGCGACTACTACTACCGTTTTGCCTGCGACGGTGACGAGGAAAGCGCGGTCGGCCACTTCCGCACCGCGCCGCTGCCCGACACGCAGCTGCAGCAGCTGCGGCTGGCCCTGTGCACCTGCCAGGCCTGGAACAGTGGCTACTACCCGGTGCTGCGCGATATCGCAAAGAGTGATGTCGACCTGGTGCTGCATGCCGGTGACTACCTGTACGAGTACAGCCCACTGCAGAACGCGCGTGGTCTCACGCTGGATGCGGAACGCTTCAGTGGCGAGACCGTCGGCCTGGAGCGCTACCGCGACCAGTACGCGCTGTACAAGCTCGATCCCGATCTGCAGGCCGCGCACGCCGCCCACGCGTTCGCGGTGATCTGGGACGACCACGAAGTGCAGAACGATTACTCGGGCATCCATCCGGAGAAGCCCGGCGTCTCGACGGAGGACTTCATCGTTCGCCGCGCGGCGGCCTACCGCGCGTTCTACGAACACCTGCCGATGCGTAGTACGCCTGCGGGCAACGGTGGCCTGCGCGTGCATCGGCGCCTGCGTTACGGCGATCTGGCACAGCTTGCGCTGCTCGACTGCCGCCAGTTCCGTCCGGCCAATCCCTGCGGGGTGGGCGAGTCGCCGCGCTGCGACGCTGCGTTGGATCCACGCATTAGCATGCTGGGCGTGGGCCAGGAAGCCTGGTTCGCGCAGTCGATGGCGGCCGCACGCGGCACGCGCTGGAACGTGGTGGTGCAGCAGCTGCTGATGGCGCAGCTGCGGCTGGACGGCGGCACGGCGCGAGAGCGCTTCTGGAACGATGCCTGGGACGGCTATCCCGCCGCACGCAAGCGGTTGCTGCAGGCGATGCAGGCAGGCGGGCAGGGCAATGCCATCGTGCTCGGTGGTGACTGGCATTCCACCTTCGTCAACGACCTGAAGCTGGATTTCGACGCGGCCAGCGCGCCGGTCGTCGCCACCGAATTCATCGCGCCGGCGATCAGCAGCGGCGGCGACGACACACCGTACGGGCCGTACTATGGGCCGTCGATAGCGCAGAACCCGCACATCCGCTATTTCGACGGTGACCGCCGCGGCTGGTGGAAGCTGCAGCTGAACCGGCAGACCGTGGATGCGGAGCTGCGCTTCGCCGACAGCGTGCTGCGCGCGGATGCGCCGGTGCGCACTGCGGCGCGCTTCCAGGTCACCCACGGCCGCCCGGGCGCAGTGCCGGTGTGAATCCGTTCGGTCGTGCCGACCGCTGGCCGGCAACCTGATCAATCTTCGGTTTCCCCACCACCGGATTCATCGCCCCGAGCCGGGTTTCGTCGCAAACCGTTTGCGGGCGGCCAGAGCGGGGCGCCAAGGTGTCCGCAGGCGGCAAGGTGCCGCCACAAGGAGACCGTGATGAAGACCCTGTTCGCGCTCGGTGTGTGGTGCCTGCTGTTCGTGCTGTGCTGGCCGCTGGCGATCCTCGCCCTGATCGCCTGGCCGTTCGTGTGGCTGCTGAGCCTGCCGTTCCGCCTGGTCGGCATCACCTTCTCGGCGCTGTTTGCGTTCCTGCGCGCGCTGTTCATGCTGCCCGCGCGCCTGCTCGGCGGCGGCCCGGTGGCGGCATGAGGGCTGTGTTGCTGGTCGCGCTGGCATTGCTCGCGGGGCCGGCACTGGCCACACCGGTCCCGCCGTCCGCATGGCTGGAACGCCAGCAGGCCGCCGCTGCCGATGAGGCGGATGCGGCAGCGGCCAAGGCGGTCAAACCCAAGGAGCGCTGCCGGGTGGTGAAGGAGTGGAAGGCCGGTGAAACCGTGGCCCAGCACCGCATCTGTGACGATCCGCCGAAGAAGCCGGCTGGAAAGGTGTAGAACCGAGCCCACGCTCGGCTTCACCCTCCGCGGCTGCCGACCGGAGAGCCGAGCATGGGCTTGGCTCTGCAGGAAAACGGGCAACAAAAAACCCCGCCAAGGCGGGGTTTTTCGTCTGCAGGTGAGTGCCGACCAACGGTCGGCACCGACCATGATGCCGATCAGTTCGCCTTGTGGATGGCGCGCTTGCTGACCGCCATCGCCGCGTCGTGGATCACTTCCGACAGCGACGGGTGGGCGTGGCAGATGCGGGCCAGGTCATCGGCCGAGCCACTGAACTCCATGGTCAGCACGCCTTCGTGCACCAGCTCGGAGACGTTGGCGCCGACCAGGTGCATGCCGAGGATGCGATCGGTTTCGGCATGGGCCAGGATCTTCACGAAGCCCGCCGGCTCGATCATCGCCACGGCACGGCCGTTGGCGGCGAACGGGAAGCTGCCGGCCTTGTAAGGGATGCCTTCGGCCTTCAGCTGGGCTTCGGTCTTGCCGACCCACGCCAGTTCCGGCTCGGTGTAGATGACCCACGGGATGGTGTCGAAGTTGACGTGGCCCGGCAGGCCGGCGATCAGCTCAGCCACCGCGATGCCTTCCTCGAAGCCCTTGTGCGCCAGCATCGGGCCGCGCACGCAGTCGCCGACCGCCCACACGCCGTTGACGCCGGTGTGGCAGTGCGCGTCGACTTCGATCTGGCCGCGCTCGTTGATCTTGACGCCGGTGCCTTCGGCCAGCAGGCCCTTGGTGGCGGCGCGACGGCCAACGGCCACCAGCAGCTTGTCCACGGTCAGGGTCTTTTCGCCTTCAGCGTCGGTGTAGGTGACGATGACTTCCTTCTTCTTGCCCTTGCCGGTGATCTCGGTCTTGGAAACCTTGGCATTGAGCTTGATGTCCAGGCCCTGCTTCTTGAATTCCTTGGCAGCGGTCTTGGCCACTTCGGCGTCGGCAGCCGCCAGGAACTCCGGCATGGCTTCGAGGATGGTGACTTCCGCGCCCAGGCGCTTCCACACGCTGCCCAGTTCCAGGCCGATGACGCCGGCGCCGATCACCGCCAGGCGGTTCGGCACTTCGGTGAAGTCCAGGCCGCCGACGTTGTCGACGATGGTCTCGCCGTCGAACTTGGCGAACGGCAGTTCGATCGAATCCGAACCGGCCGCGATGATGACGTTGGTGCCCTTCAGCTCGACGATGGAACCGTCATGCTGGGTGACCTTGACCACGTTGCCCGGCTGCAGCTCGCCAAAACCATAATAGGCAGCGACCTTGTTGGCCTTGAACAGCATGCCGATGCCGCCGGTGAACTGCTTGACGATCTTGTCCTTGCGGCCAACCATCGCCTCGACGTCGATCTTGGCATCCTTGAAGCTGATGCCGTGGTCGCCAAAGATGTGGCCCATGTTCCAGAACTGGCGCGAGGAATCCAGCAGCGCCTTGGACGGGATGCAGCCCACGCGCAGGCAGGTGCCGCCGAGGGCCGGCTTGCCCTCCTTGCCCAGCGCCGCGTCGATGCAGGCGGTCTTCAGGCCCAGCTGGGCCGCGCGGATGGCAGCGTGGTAACCGGCCGGGCCGGCACCGATGACGACGACGTCGAATTGTTCAGCCATTGAATTATTCCTTGATGCATTACCAGAACCCCTCCGCGCAGGCGCGGAGGGGCGGGAGGTGTCTTACAGGCCGAACAGCATGCGGCCCGGGTTTTCCAGCTGGTTCTTGATGTCCACCAGGAACTGCACCGAATCCTTGCCGTCGATGATGCGGTGGTCGTACGACAGCGCCAGGTACATCATCGGCGCGATCACGACCTGGCCGTTCTGGGCGATCGGACGCTCCTTGATGGCGTGCATGCCCAGGATGGCGCTCTGCGGCGGGTTGATGATCGGGGTCGACAGCAGCGAACCGAAGGTGCCGCCGTTGGTCACGGTGAAGGTACCGCCCTGCAGTTCATCCAGGCCCAGCTTGCCGTCACGCGCCTTCTTGGCGTAGTCGGCGATGGTCTTCTCGATGTCGGCGAACGACATGCGCTCGACATTGCGCAGGACCGGGGTGACCAGGCCCTTTTCGGTCGAGACGGCGATCGAGATGTCCGAGTAGCCGTGGTAGATGATGTCGTCGCCGTCGATCGAGGCGTTGACCAGCGGGAAGCGCTGCAGCGCGTTGGCGGCGGCCTTCACGAAGAAGCTCATGAAGCCCAGCTTGATGCCGTGGGCCTTGACGAACTCGTCCTGCAGTTCCTTGCGCGCCGCCGACACCTTGGACAGGTCGACTTCGTTGAAGGTGGTCAGCATGGCGGTGGAGTTCTTCGACTCCATCAGGCGCTCGGCAATGCGCTTGCGGATGCGGGTCATCGGCACGCGCTCTTCCGGACGTGCACCACCGGCCTTGCCGGCGCCGCCGTTGCGGGCGAAGTTGACGATGTCTTCCTTGGTCACCGCGCCGCGACGGCCGGTGCCGTCGACGTCGGCCGGGTTCACGCCTTCGGTGATGGCGGTGAAGCGGGCGCCCGGCGGCAGCGCATCGGCGGCCGACTTGGCGGCCGGGGCCGGAGCGGCGGCAGCGGCCGGAGCAGCAGCGGCCGGGGCAGCGGCTGCAGCCGGAGCGGCTTCGGCAGCCGGAGCCGGGGCAGCAGCCACGGCGCCTTCTTCGATGATCGCCACGACCTGGCTGGAGGTCACGGTCGAGCCTTCGGCGAACTTGATTTCCTTCAGCACGCCGTCGACCGGCGACGGCACTTCCAGGACGACCTTGTCGGTTTCCAGGTCAAGCAGGTTTTCGTCGCGCTTGACGGCGTCGCCCACCTTCTTGTGCCAGGTGGCGATGGTGCCGTCGGCGACGGATTCGGGCAGTACCGGGGCTTTGACTTCGGTGGCCATTGCGGGAGCTTCCTGGTTTGTCTTCTAAATAGGGGGAGGATTATTCAGCGAACGTGTCGTTGAACGGGTTGACCAGCGCGTCGGCGATCAGCTGCTGCTGTTCGCGGACGTGGTCAGCCATGTGACCGGCAGCCGGCGACGCCGAACGTGCGCGACCGGCGTAGTGCAGGTTCTGGCCGTCGGCCAGGCAGAACTGCAGGTGGTGGCGGATCTGGTACCACGCACCCTGGTTCTGCGGTTCTTCCTGCGTCCACACCACGTCGGTGGCCTTGCCGTACTTCTTCAGCTCGGCAGCCAGCAGCGCACGCGGGAACGGATACAGCTGCTCCACGCGGATGATCGCCACGTCGTCCTGGCCACGCTTGGTCTGGTCTTCCAGCAGGTCGTAGTAGACCTTGCCCGAGCACAGCACCACGCGCTTGACCTTCTTGGCGTCCGCACTGGCGTCGCCGATCAGGTGCTGGAACTCGCCGTTGGCCAGTTCGTCCAGGGTCGACACGGCCAGCTTGTGGCGCAGCAGCGACTTCGGCGACATCACCACCAGCGGCTTGCGGGTGGTCAGGTGCAGCTGGCGGCGCAGCATGTGGAAGGCCTGTGCCGGGGTGGACGGAACCACCACCAGCATGTTCTCCAGTGCACACAGCTGCAGGAAGCGCTCCAGGCGCGCCGAGCTGTGCTCCGGACCTTGCCCTTCATAGCCATGCGGCAGCAGCAGGGTCAGGCCGGAAATGCGGCCCCACTTGGCTTCACCGGCGGCGATGAACTGGTCGATCACCACCTGGGCGCCGTTGGCGAAGTCGCCGAACTGGCCCTCCCAGATGCACAGCGTGTTCGGATCGGTGGTGGAGAAGCCGTACTCGTAGGCCATCACCGCTTCTTCGCTCAGCAGCGAATCGATGACGGTGGCCTTCTCCGGCGAATCCACCAGCTGCCGCAGCGGCATGTAGTAGTTGTCGGTCTTCTGGTCGTGCAGGATCGCGTGGCGGTGGGTGAACGTACCGCGACCGACGTCCTGGCCGACCAGGCGCAGTGCGTGGCCTTCGTCGAGCAGGGTGGCGTAGGCCAGGTTCTCGGCAAAGCCCCAGTCGCCCGGGATCTCGCCGGCGGCCATCTTGCGGCGGTCGTCATAGACCTTGGCCACGCGCGAGTGCAGCTGCACGTCTTCGGGAATGGTGTTGATCAGCTTGGCCAGTTCGACCAGCTTGTTCTTCTCGACCTTGGTCGAGACCGGGTCGGACAGCTTGCCTTCCAGCAGCTTCGGCCAATCGACGAACAGCGGGCTGGTCGGCGGGGTCTTCTCGACCTTGGCCAGCTCGGTGGTCACCTCACCGGCATCGAGCTTCTCGCGGTAGGCATCGACCATCGCCTTGCCGGCACCGGCAGCGATCACGCCTGCCTTTTCCAGCTGCTCGGCGTACATCTCGCGGGTGGTCGGGTGCTTGCGGATCACCTGGTACATCAGCGGCTGGGTGATCGCCGGCTCGTCGGCCTCGTTGTGGCCCCAACGGCGGTAGCACATCAGGTCGATGACCACGTCCTTGGCGAACTTCTGGCGGAACTCGAAGGCCAGCTGCGCGGCGAACACCACCGCTTCCGGATCATCGCCGTTCACGTGCAGCACCGGGGCGGCGATCATCTTCGCCACGTCGGTGGCGTAGCGCGTGGAGCGCGTGTCCAGCGGGTTGGAGGTGGTGAAGCCGACCTGGTTGTTGACCACGATGTGCACGGTGCCGCCGACGGCGAAGCCGCGGGCCTGCGACATCTGGAACAGCTCCATGACCACGCCCTGGCCCGAGAAGGCCGCATCGCCGTGGATCAGGATCGGCATGACCTGCTTGCGTGCGGTGTCCTTGCGGCGCTCCTGGCGCGAACGCACGGAACCGGCCACGACCGGGTCGGCGATTTCCAGGTGCGACGGGTTGAACGCCAGCGCCAGGTGCACCGGGCCGCCGTCGGTAGCCACGTCGGCCGAGAAGCCCATGTGGTACTTCACGTCGCCGGCAGAAGCGTGCTCGTCGTGCTCGAACTTGCCTTCGAACTCGTCGAACAGCTTGCGCGGGTTCTTGCCGAGGGTGTTGACCAGCACGTTCAGGCGGCCGCGGTGGGCCATGCCGATCACCACGTCCTTGACGCCATCCTTGCCGGCGTTGCGGATGATGGTGTCCATCATCGGGATCAGCGAGTCGCCGCCTTCCAGCGAGAAGCGCTTCTGGCCGACGTACTTGGTGTGCAGGTAGCGCTCCAGGCCTTCGGCCGCGGTCAGGCGCTCCAGGGTGCGGCGCTGGGTGTCAGCGTCCAGCTGGTAGTTGCCGCCGGCTGCTTCCAGCTTCTTGTAGATCCACTGGCGCTGCTCGACCTCGGAGATGTGCATGAACTCCGCACCGATCGAGCCGGTGTAGGTCGCCTTCAGGCGTGCCAGCAGGTCGCGCAGCTTCATGCGCGGCTGGCCACCGACGCCGCCGGTGCTGAACTCGCTGTTGAGGTCGGCATCGGACAGGCTGTGGAACGGCAGGCCCAAGTCCGGGGTGTTGACCGGCGCGGCCAGGCCCAGCGGATCGAGGCGGGCGTCCAGGTGGCCGCGCGAGCGGTAGGCGGTGATCAGACGACCGACATTGCGTTCACGCTCGTCGCCCGCACCGTTGCCGGTGCCGGCCTTCAGCGCTTCCTTGGCCGCGTCCGCAATGTGGGAGATGACGGCCGAGTGCGGAATGTCGCCTGCTTCGCGGCCCTTGAAGCCGTCGAAGTAGGTCTTCCATTTGGGATCGACACTGTCCGGGGAGACCAGGTACTGCTCGTACAGGTCCTCGACATAGGAGGCGTTGCCGCCGGCGAGCTGCGAAGATTGCGCAAACTGCTTCAGTTGATTGTCCACGATGGAGGGTGTTGATTCGCTTTGTGGGGTATGGCTTCAGAAGGACCCGGCAGGAAGATGAATAGCCCTGCGCGGGCGCGTTCAAACAGCCAAATTGTACCCCCATCCGGACAGGAAGGGGCACCAAAACGGGCATCCCGGGTCCCCCGGTGCCGCTTCCAGACAGGTTGAGTGGGCGGTACCCGCTCAGATGCCGAGCGCACGCAGTTCGCTGCAATCGCGCGAACGGTCCCAGACCCGCTGCAATTGCTGCTCGAACGGCTGCGAACGTGCAGGCAGTGCGACGCCTGCCTCGCCGTCGAGGCGATGACCGATCAGACGAAAGTAGAAGTCGCCGGCGTCGTTGAGCAGGCAGGCCGAGGCCAGCGCACGGTCGACCGGATCGGTGGCCTCGCGGAACTGGATCACACTGGGCAGGCGTTGAGCCAAGGCCAGCAGCGGCGCCCCGGCAGACGCGATGGCGGCGGCGTCGTGCACGATCACCCGCAGCTGCTTGTCGTGGCGGGCGGTGACGAAGCGGCGCAGGGCGGCCTGTACCGGCGGCGCGTCGAGCAGTCCCGGGTCCAGCTGACGGCTGTGCAGCCACACTTGGCGGCGGGCGCGGTGGACGATGGCCGTGGTGATGGCCACCGCCTGCTCGCGGCTGTCGATGGCACTGGCCGCGCCCAACCGGCGGCGCATCTGCTGGTGGCCGATGCCGGCCTCCTCGAATACCTCGCCTTCCGGCAGGAAGCCCTGGCGGGCATAGAAATCGCGGGCGGGCAGCTGGGCGTGCAGGTGCAGCTCGGCCAGGCCGAGCCTGCGCCCGGCATCGACCAGTGCCTCCAGCAGGGCCTCACCGACCCCGTGGCTGCGATGGCTGGCCAACACCGCCATGCGGCCGATGCGGCCGTCCGGGGCCAGCCGACCGGTGCCGACCGGCTGGTTGTCACTGTCCAGCGCCAGCACATGGGCGCTGAGCGGGTCCAGCGCATCGCGTTCCAGTTCGGCGGCGATGCCCTGTTCCTGCACGAACACGCGTTGGCGCACGTCGTGGATGGCAACGTGGGCGTCGGCGTGGCTGACCTGCTGGACCCGGACCATGGCAGGGCTCAGGCGCGACCGTCGTCGCTGTCGTCTTCGTCGTGATCCTCGAAGTTGACGATGACCTCGATGCCGTCGTCGTGCACGGTCACGGTGTGGACATCGTCGGACACCGCCTCGGCGTCGATCGCGTCGACACGGTCACGGCCTTCGACCACTTCGCCGAGCACCACGGCGTCTTCGCCGTCATCCTCATCTTCAGCGTCATACACCTCGTTCGGATCGATCAGCTGGAACACGCCACCGACCAACAGCTGCTGGACCACCGCGCGGCCCTTGTCGGACAGGCCGCGATAGGCGGCGGCATCGAGCTGCTCGGCGCCGGCCAGGCGCTGCGCGTCCTTCACCGGCAGCGCGAAGTCCTGGCCACTGACGTACAGGCTGGCGCCGCGCTTGGCCCGGCGCCAGGCCAGGCGTGCCCACGGATGACGCTGCAGCAGCAGGCCCGAGGCCAGGGCCTGGACCACTTCCTCCGCTGCCGGTGCGGCCTGGTGAGCCATCACTTCGCCGGCCGCGCGGTAGGTGGTGATGAAACGGCCGAACCAGTCACCCAGCTTGTCCGGATCGTTCATGCGGATGGCGTTGAGCGCGGTGATCACCCGCGCCATCGCCACCGTGTCGATCTCGTTCGGGTCGGCCGGCACCTTCAGGTCGGCATCCTGGTAGCGGATGTTCTCGTCGGCATCGGCGATCAGGGTGTCCAGGTAGTCGCTGATCAGCTCGGCCGAGGACGGCGCACGCATGCCGAAGGAGAAGGTCAGGCAGGGGTCTTCGGCGACGCCGTGGTGCGGCACGTTCGGCGGCAGGTAGAGCATGTCGCCCGGCGCCAGCACCCAGTCGTGGGTGGGCTTGAACACCTTCAGCAGCTTCAGCTCCACGTCGGGGCGGAAGCCCAGCGGCGGCTGCCTGCCCTTGATCGATTCGCTGGCATCGATCTGCCAGCGGCGGTGGCCGTGGGCCTGCAGCAGGAATACGTCGTACTGGTCGACGTGGGCGCCGACCGAGCCGCCGGTGGCGGCGAAGCTGATCATCACGTCATCCATGCGCCAGCGCGGCAGGAAGCTGAAGTGCTCGATCAGGGCGCGCACGTCCGGGTCCCACTTGTCCACGTCCTGTACCAGCAGTGTCCAGTCATGGTCGGGCAGGGCGGGGAACACGTCTTCCTGGAACGGGCCGGTGCGCACGCGCCAGCCGTCCTGGGTCTTGTCGTGCTCGATCAGGCGCGCCAGCACGCCTTCCTCGCAGGCCAGCCCGGCCAGGTCTTCCGGCTGCACCGGGGTCTGGAAGTCGGGGAAGGCGTTGCGGATCAGCAGCGGGCGCTTCTGCCAGAAGTCGCGCAGGAAGGTGGCCGGCGCCATGCCCAGCGGCTGGCCGGGGCGGGCGGTGACTTCGATCAGGGGGGCGGAGGACTTGCGGGCGGCCATGGGGGAATCCTTGCAGCGGAAAGCGGGAGGGGCGGCGCAGCGGGCCGCCTGAGATCTCCATTGTCCGCCGTTCGTGGGGATTGCGCACGTGCGCGGGATTGTCGCGGGGTGTCCGGCCAACGGGGGAGCCCCTCGTGGCGGGGTGGTTGGTCGCGCAAAGCGCTGGCTTCATGGGCTGGGCCGGGCGGGGTGGGTTCGCGGGACACGCCGTGAACCCGTCCCTGGGGGCTCGATGGCGCCATCCATGGCGCCAACGGTCCCGCGAACCCACCCCGCCCGGCCCCTGACAGTTTCCTGCGCGGCCCGCCACGGAATGGAAGAAGAAAAGCAAAAGCAACAGCGGGTCGCGCGCTGCGCTTGCTCGTGCCAAAACAAAAGAGGGACGCGGCGAAGCCGCGTCCCTCTTTCAAATTCCGTCCCGACAACCCCACGCTCTTCGATCCGTCACCGGAAATCTGTCAGAGGTGGGGCGGGAGGGGCCAGCGGGACCGTTGGCGCCATGGATGGCGCCATCGAGCCCCCATGGATGGGTTCACGGCGTGTCCCGCTGGCCCCTCCCGCCCCGCCCAGCTAGCAGCAATCCAGAGCCGCTCTGGACGTTGATGTTGCTGTCGCCGTTGCCGTTGCCGTTGCCTGCCGCAGGCAGCGCCCGCGGCCGCCGCCGCAAAGGAAACCCCTTAGATCTTCTTCGCCAGCGACTCGGCCAGGCCGGTGTAGCTGCCCGGGGTCATCTCCAGCAGGCGCTGCTTCGCATCCGCCGGCAACTCGAGCCCCTGCACGAACGCACGCATCGACTCGGCCGTGATGCCCTGGCCGCGGGTCAGCGCCTTCAGCTGCTCATACGGGTTCGGCAGGCCGTGGCGGCGCATCACCGTCTGCACGGCCTCGGCCAGCACTTCCCAGGCCGCGTCCAGGTCGGCATCCAGGCGCTGCGGGTTCACTTCCAGCTTGCCCAGGCCCTTGGCCAGCGAATCCAGCGCCACCTGGCTGTGGCCGAACGCGGTGCCCAGTGCGCGCAGCACGGTGGAATCGGTCAGGTCACGCTGCCAGCGGCTGATCGGCAGCTTCGCGCTGAAGTGCTCGAACAGCGCGTTGGCGATACCGAAGTTGCCTTCCGCATTCTCGAAATCGATCGGATTGACCTTATGCGGCATCGTCGACGAGCCGACTTCGCCTTCCTTCAGCCGCTGCTTGAAGTAGCCCAGCGAGATGTAGCCCCAGATGTCGCGGGCCAGGTCGATCAGGATGATGTTGGCGCGGCGCGCAGCATCGCCGATCTCGGCAACATTGTCGTGCGGCTCGATCTGCGTGGTGTACGGGTTGAACACCAGGCCCAGGCCGGTCACGAAGCGCTCGGCGAAGGCCGGCCAGTCCACGTCCGGGTAGCTGGCCACGTGGGCGTTGTAGTTGCCGACCGCGCCGTTGATCTTGCCGGTCAGCTCGACCGCAGCGATCTGCCGGCGCTGGCGCTCCAGGCGGGCGACCACATTGGCCAGTTCCTTGCCCAGGGTGGTCGGCGAGGCGGTCTGGCCGTGGGTGCGCGACAGCATCGGCTGGCCGGCCTGGGCGTGGGCGAGGTTGCGCAGCGTGGTGGCGATGCCGTCCAGGGTCGGCAGCAGCACCTCGCGGCGGGCCTGTTCCAGCATCAGGCCGTAGCTGAGGTTGTTGATGTCTTCGCTGGTGCAGGCGAAATGCACGAATTCCAGCGCCGGAGCCAGCTCGGCGTCGTCCTTCAGCTGTTCCTTGATGAAGTACTCCACCGCCTTGACGTCATGGTTGGTGGTGCGCTCGATCTCCTTCACGCGCGCGGCCTGGGCCGGGCTGAAGCGGGCGGCCAACCCGCGCAGGCGGGCGACGGCGGCGTCGGAGAACGGCGCCAGTTCGACGATGCCCGGTTCGGCGGCCAGCGCCAGCAGCCATTCCACCTCGACCACGATGCGGGCCTTGATCAGGCCGTATTCGGAGAAGATCGGGCGCAGGGCGTCGACCTTGCCGGCGTAGCGGCCATCGAGCGGGGACAGGGCGAGCAGGGCGGAATCGGACATGTCGGCAGGGCTGGGACGAGCGGCGGGGGCCATATTCTACGACGTGCCGGTCAGGTAGTGCCGGCCGCTGGCCGGCAACCACGCCCGGCCCTCGATTGCATGGATTGCCGGCCAGCGGCCGGCACTACCCTTGCGCGCGCAGAACGGCCGTGCAGGTGGAACGATCTGGCCCGCCCTCGTCATCCCGTGCTGCGGGCAAGGGAGTATTGTGGCCGCAGCCGCCAGCCCGGGAAGCGACACCCTGCCAGCCGCCGCTTCCCTTTCCCCAACTGAAGTAGTGCGGAGTTGATGCAATGAGCAAAGCTGCAAGCAAGGGTTTCAGAATCGAACACGACAGCATGGGCGAGCTGCAGGTGCCTGCGGATGCCCTGTGGGGCGCCCAGACCCAGCGCGCCGTGCAGAATTTCCCGGTGTCGGGCCAGCGCATGCCGCGCGGTTTCATCCGCGCCCTGGGCCTGGTCAAGGGCGCAGCCGCCGGCGTCAACGCCGAGCTGGGCCACCTGCCGAAGAATGTGGCCAAGGCCATCCAGACCTCTGCTGCCGAAGTGGCCGCCGGCAACTGGGACGCGCAGTTCCCGATCGACGTCTACCAGACGGGTTCGGGCACGTCGTCGAACATGAATGCCAATGAGGTCATCGCCACCCTGGCCAACCGTGCCGGCAAGGCGGGCAAGACCACCGTGCATCCCAATGACCACGTCAACCAGGGGCAGAGCTCCAATGACGTGATTCCGACTGCGCTGCGGGTGTCGGCGGTGCTGGCGACGCACGAGCAGCTGCTGCCGGCGCTGGTGCACCTGCGCAAGACCCTGGACAAGAAGGGCCGCAGCCTGCGCAAGGTGGTCAAGACCGGCCGTACCCACCTGATGGACGCGATGCCGCTCACCTTCGAGCAGGAATTCGGTGCGTGGTCGGCGCAGCTGGCCTCGGCGCAGGAGCGCATCGAAGACAGCCTCAAGCGCGTGCGCCGGTTGCCGCTGGGCGGCACCGCCATCGGTACCGGCATCAACGCCGACCCGCGCTTCGGCGCGCAGGTGGCCAAGGCGCTGAAGCAGCAGACCGGTTTCAAGTTCGACAGCGCCGAGAACAAGTTCGAAGGCCTGGCCGCGCAGGACGACGCGGTGGAACTGTCCGGCCAGCTCAATGCGCTGGCCGTGGCACTGATCAAGATCGCCAATGACCTGCGCTGGATGAACGCCGGTCCGCTGGCCGGGCTGGGCGAGATCGAACTGCCGGCACTGCAGCCGGGCAGCTCGATCATGCCGGGCAAGGTCAACCCGGTCATTCCGGAAGCCACGGTGATGGCCTGCGCGCAGGTGATCGGCCACCACACCGCGATCACCGTGGCCGGGCAGACCGGCAACTTCCAGCTCAACGTCACCCTGCCGTTGATCGCGGTGAACCTGCTCGATGGCATCGGCCTGCTGGCCAATGTGTCCAGGCTGCTGGCCGACAGCGCGATCGCAGGGCTGAAGGTGCGCGAGGACCGCGTGGCCGAGGCGCTGGCGCGCAACCCGATCCTGGTCACCGCGCTGAACCCGATCATCGGCTATGAGAAGGCAGCGGCGATCGCCAAGCGTGCCTACAAGGAACAGCGCCCGGTGCTGGACGTGGCGCTGGAAGACAGCGGGCTTGACGAGGCCGAGTTGCGTCGCCTGCTGGACCCGACTGCGCTGACTGCTGGTGGCATCCAGGCTGGCGGTGGTGGCGCCGGGGGGTGATCTGCCGGCTGCAGAGTCGAGCCACGCTCGACGGTTGTTCCGGAGTCGGGCATGGCTCGACTCTACGGAAACGAAGAACGCCGCCCTCGGGCGGCGTTTTTCTTCAGCGACGGTCGGCGACGATGTTGCCGAAGGTGTCGGTGTAATCCTTGAACTCGGGGATGCGCTGGATCAGGTCGGCCGGGATCACCTCCATGCCCTCCGGCGGCTGGATCTTCACCGGCTGCATGTTCGGATCGGCCGGTGCGGCCACCAGCGTGTTCTGGCGCAGCACCTGCAGCTTGCCGAACATCGTCTGCAGCATCTGCTTCTGCCCGTCGTCCAGTGGAATCTGGATCTCGTCCACCTTCATCGTGCCGTCGCCGAGGATGATGATGTTCGGTGCCGGCGGGCGGCGCACGGTCACCATGCCTTCGCTGACGGAAATCTTGGGCTTGCCGCGCTCGGCGCGGTGATTGCGGTAATCCTTGTCGCAGCCGACCAGGCCCAGGCAGAGCAGGGCGGCCAGCAGCAGGAACAACTTCTTCATGGCGTTCGGTTCGGGGGCATCCGGGGGGCCCATTGTAAGCCCGCCGACAGTGCCCGACCGGCAACGGAAGGCCGCAGCCGGTCGGGTGCGTCGATTTGTCTCAGTTGGAGAACGTGACCGAGTTGTCCTTGCCGCAGTCGTCCACGTCGCTCTGGTCCATCGTCGCGTAGGGCTTGAATGCCGGCAGCTCGCGCGCCAGTGCCTGCTGGCTGGCCAGCATCGCCGGCAGGCGATCGCAGATGCGCTTGGCCTGGGCCTCGATCTTGGCGGCTTCGGCGTTGATGCGCTTCTCCACCCCTTCGCTGTCGCCGCTGAAGATGCCCTTCAGCGCTTCACCGGCGGCGTTGGCGCCGAGTTTGGCGCCGGCCAGCCCGACATCCATGCCCGCCATCGCAACGGCGACCACGTGACCGCGGTACTCCTGCAGGTGGCGGCGCTGGACGTCGTTGGCGGCGACCTCCTTGCCGGCGATCAGCAGGCGGCCATCCGGCGTGATCTCCGCACGCGGCTGCTTGTCGGCCGAGATCTTGATGTTGCCCTGGGCGATGTCCTTGCGGGCATCGTCCATGGCTTCCTTGACGGTCTGGCCGACGCCGCTGGTGGCTTCGGCGACGCTCTTGCCGACGCTCTTGTCGGGGGCGGAGGACGTGCCACCACAGGCGATCAGCGGCAGGCACAGCAGGGTGGCGGGCAGCAGGCGCAACAGGTTCATGATGTTCCCCTGGACGTGTGTGGAAGAGGATTACTTGCTGCGCGGCAGGGTGACCCGGCCGCTGACGTTGCGGTGTTCGATATCGCCGCTGCCGCTGTGATCGACGGTCAGGCTGCCGCGTACGCCGTCCACCTGGATGTCGCCCGAGCCGTGGCTGCGCACATGCACGTTGCCGCCGATATCGGCCAGATCGATGCCACCGGAGCCGACCACGCCGACTTCGACGCTGCCCTGCACGCGCTTGAACTCGATGTCGCCGGAGCCGACCGTATCCAGGCGTGCGTTGCCGCGCACATCGGTGATCTTCAGGTCACCCGAACCAACAGTGCCGGTGATGGCATCGCCGCCGATGTTGCGGGCATTGACGTCGCCTGAACCCAGCGACAGCAGATTCAGCGAACTGCCGCCATCGATGTTGAGGTCGCCGGAACCCACTGCAGCGTGGATGCTGCCACGGGTACCGCGGGCCACCGCGTCACCGGAGCCGACGTCCACGCTGAGCGACTGTGCGTTCTCCACGCTGGCGTCACCCGAGCCGACCTTGAACTGCAGCGGCAGGTTGTCCGGCACGCTGCCACGGATATCCAGCCAGGCGTAGCTGTTGCCCAGGCTGATGCCGCTTTGGCGGCCGTCGCGGCGCAGGCTCACCACCAGCTTGTCGCCCACCTTGCGCTGGTCCAGTACCAGCTGGTCCAGCCATTCCTGGCTGGACGCGCAGGCGCGGCCGTCCAGCTGGCCGCCGCCGCCGCTGGCGACCACCTTCAGGTCATGCTGGTTGACCTCGAACACCACCGTCTTGGCGCCGGCCACGTCCAGCTTCAGTGCCCGGGCGGCAGTGAACTTGCAGTTCGGAGCATCGGCGGCCAGCGCCGACAACGGCAACAGCAACAACGCAGAACAGGCGAGCAGAGAACGCATGGGTGGTGCCTCCGGATGGATGGAATCAGATCTCGCCGGCGCGCTTGCGCAGGCGGATGGCGAGGAAGATGAACAGTGCCCCGACGGCCGCACCGATCCACAGCTCCGGCATCGCCAGCGACTTCAGCTGCGAGGCGGGGGACATCAGGCTGACCACCGAATCCAGGTCGCGGCGCGAACCTTCACCTGCGCCGAGGCGGTACAGCAGGTCCATGCCGGGCACGCCGCCCAGCAGCAGGCGGCCGACGATGTTCTGCCAGAACCAGCCGGTGGTCAGGCCGAACAGCGGCATGATCTTGGTGGTGCTGACGATGACGCCGGCAAACAGTGGCAGCATCACCGCCCACAGGAACGGCTTGCTCTTGGCCCAGGCCGAGCACAGCAGCAGCCACCCTGCAGTGGGCAGGGCCCAAAGCGCGTAGACCGGAATCCAGCTCAGGTGGCCAGCGGCCAGGGTCAACGGGCTGGCGGGCCCCCAGATCAGCGCCATCGGGCTGCCACCGTGCATCAGCGCGACGATGCTGATGATCAGCATGAAGCCGAACATGGTGATGATGCCGGCAATCACCGCGATCAGCGGTGCCACGACCAGTGCGCTGATGACCTTGGACAGCACGGTCTGGGTATCCGACAGCGGCAACGACTTCCAGAACAGGATGCTGCGGTCGCGGCGGTCGTCGTACAGGGCGCCGAGGCAATAGAAGAACACCACGAAGGCCAGCACCAGGAACGGCCATGCCGAGCTGAGCACCAGGGTCAGGTCAAGGCCGTTACCGAGGTCGGCAAGGTCCTTGCCGTCGATGTTGCGGGTGAGCAGCGCCAGGTCCAGGCCATTGACGTTCACGCTCTCGCCATCGACATGCAGCGCACCGTTGCGCGCCGCGCGGTTCAGCGCGAACAGGCCGAAGGCGATGCCAACGGTGCTCATCACCAGCGATATCAGGCCGGCGATCAGCGGGGCATACAGGAAACCGCCGCGGTTTTCCCAGTACTCGCGCTTGAGCAGCCAGCGCAGCGTGCCGAGGGGGCTGACGGGATGGTTGACGGCATTCATGCGTAGGTCCCCTTCATGACGGCGACGAACAGGTCGGCCAGGCCCGGGCTGCGGGTCTCGCCAAGGGTGGAAAGCTGGGCGCGCGGTACGCCGTCGAACAGCATCACGGTCTTGCCGAACGCCAGGCTGCGTTCGTCGATCGGCTTCAGGGCGCGCGCGGTCTCCAGCTGGTCGGCGTTGACCAGCAGTTCCGTGTAACGCTGGCCGACCTCGTCCATTTCCGCATCGAGCACGATTCGGCCATCACGGATGAACATGACGTCGCTGAGGATGTGCTCGATCTCTTCCACCTGGTGGGTGGTGACGATGATGGTTTTCTGCTCGTCGAAGTAGTCTTCCAGCAGGCGCTGGTAGAACTCCTTGCGGTACAGGATGTCCAGGCCCAGGGTGGGCTCGTCCAGTACCAGGATGCGGGCATCGATGGCCATCACCAGCGCCAGGTGCAGCTGCACGATCATGCCCTTGGACAGCTCGCGCACGCGCTGCTTCGGCTGCAGCTTGGTGTTGGCCAGGAAGCGCTCGCAGCGGGCGCGGTCGAAGCGCGGATGCACGCCGGCGACGAAATCGATGGCTTCGCGCACCTTCAGCCAGCGCGGCAGCACGGCGACGTCGGCGATGAAGCAGATGTCGTTCATCAGTTCGTCGCGGTGCAGCCGCGGGTCGCGCCCGAGCACGCTCAACTCACCTTCCACCGAGGTGAGGCCAAGAATGGCCTTCAGCGCGGTGGTCTTGCCGGCGCCATTGGGACCGATCAGGCCGACGATGCGCCCGCTCGGAATGCTGAAGCTGGCACTGTCGAGGGCAACGGTGGACTTGTAGGCCTTGCGCAGGCCGCGGGCGGTGATGACCGGTTCGCTTGCGGTGCTATTCATCAGACTTTCCCCTGGGGCAGCAATTCGTCGAGGCTCAGGCCCAGGCGCTGGATGCGCTCCAGCACGGCCGGCCATTCTTCATTGAGGAAGCGCTCGCGCTCGCTGCTGCGCAGCTGCGTGGCGGCCTGCTCGGTCATGAACATGCCCAGCCCGCGGCGCTTTTCGACCAGGCCTTCGTCGGCCAGTTCCTGGTAAGCGCGCGAAACGGTGATGGGGTTCAGTTGGTAATCGGCGGCCACCTGGCGCACCGAAGGCAGGGCATCGCCCGGCTTGAGGATTCCGTCGAGCATCATGGCGATCACGCGCTCCTTCAACTGACGGTAGATGGGAGCGCCGTCGCTCCACTGGATGTCGCTCATATTCAGCTCCGTGGGGTCAGCGGCTGGGCGAACGAGAAATACGGCATGGACAGGGAGCTGTGCAGCCGACGCGGGGGAGGGGGGGAGGAATCGGCGTTCCCGGCCGGTGTAGCGATTGCATCCTGCGCACTGTCGGGCGAGGCGGGGGCGGTGGGCGTGGCCAGCCAGGCCAGCACGATCAGGGTCGAAACAGCAGCGGCCGCGGGTGCGGTGAGGTTGCGACGGATCCGGGCGTTCATGGCTTCCCCCTGTCTCAGGTGACTGGTGTTGTATGCAACTATAACACCGGCACGCCTACGTGCAACCCCTTGCCGTCCCCAACTGATGGCAGGGGTGGTCAAATCGCTGAAATATCCGTTTATCTGATTGATTCGGAAGGGAAATCAGGTTCTGGCGCGGGCCGACCCAGGCCCGCCTTCCATTCAGTGTTGTCCATGCTATGTCATTACTGCGCCGTTGCTGGCGGGTCGTGCAGGAAAGCGCCACGCCGCGCAAAGCCACAGGCGCCCCTTGCAACAAGGGGGAAGGGGGCCCGGTGCTATAGTTCGGCCGACTCCGGCCGCTACCGGCCGGCCCTGTGAATGGCCACCGCGGACTGCTCTCGATGCCCTTGCCGACCGTTATGCCGCGCCGCCTGCGCGGCCTGTCCCTGCTGACCCTGCTGGTAGCCGGCCTGGCCGGTTCCACTCAGGTGCTGGCGGCCGATCTTCTCGACCTCGACTACCGCCCGCTGGCCAGCAAGCAGCAGGTCAACCTGCAGCAGCGCTACCACGGGCAGGTGCTGCTGGTGGTCAATACCGCAAGCAAGTGCGGCTATACCCCTCAGTACGAAGGCCTGGAGGCGCTGCAGAAGCGCTATGCCGGCCGCGGCTTTGCCGTGCTCGGCTTCCCGTCCAACGATTTCAAGGGCCAGGAGCCCGGTGACGAGAAGCAGATCCAGGATTTCTGCACGCTCACCTACGGGGTCAAGTTCCCGATGTTCGAGAAGGTGCACGTGGTCGGTGCGGAGGCGACGCCGCTCTATCAACGGTTGACCGCGGCCACCGGCGTGGCACCGGGCTGGAATTTCCACAAGTACCTGGTCGGCCGCGATGGCAAGGTCATCGCCCAGTTCGCCAGCAAGGTGACGCCGGATGATCCGCAGCTGACTGCGGCCATCGACAAGGCGCTGGCCGCAGCGGCCGCACATTGATATCCGGCACGGATGCCTCGACATCGACGGCATGCGTGCGACAATGCTTCTTTTCGCGCCGACGTCGGCGCCCAGACACTTCCAGGAATGCAGCGAATGAAGATGGGAATGCGCGGCGCCGCGGCGTCGGTTCTGATTCTGGCGATGGGCACTTCAGGTGTCGCTCTGTCGCAACAATCGGCTGCCCCCGCAGCCGCCAAGGAGACCGCAACCTTGAATTCCCCCAAGCAGAAGCTCGGCTACGCCATCGGCCTGGACGTGGCCAAGTCGTTCACCCCGATCGCCGATGAGATCGACGTGGCCGCGCTGCGCACCGCCGTGGAGCGTTCGTTCGAAGGCCTGCAGCCGCAGATCACCCAGGAACAGGCCAAGGCCACCGACGCGGCCCTGCGCCAGGTCGTGATGGCCCGCAGCGGCCAGCAGGTGCCGGGCATGGCGCCGGGTTCGCAGCCGCCGAAGGTCGACCGCGTCAAGGTGTCGCAGATGATCGGTTCCTACTCTGTGGGCCCGTCGCTGGCGCAGCTGAAGGACGACATCGATGTTGCCTCGCTGTTTGACGCGATCAGCACCGGCCTGACCAAGGGCCAGCCGAAGATGACGGAAGCTGACGCGACCGCCACCATCCAGGCCTTCATGGGCAGCAAGCAGGCTGAAATGCAGGCCAAGGCTGCCGCTGCTGCGCAGACCAACCGCGAAGAAGGCAATGCCTTCCTGGCCAAGAACAAGACCCAGCCGGGCGTCGTGACGACGGCCTCGGGCCTGCAGTACCAGGTCATCCGCCCGGGTAGCGGCGAGCGCCCGCTGCCGAGCAGCAAGGTGCGCGTGAACTATGAAGGCAAGCTGCTCAACGGCACCGTGTTCGACAGCTCCTATGGTCGTCAGCCGGCCGAGTTCGGCCTGGACCAGGTGATCAAGGGCTGGACCGAGGGCGTTGCGCTGATGCCGGTCGGTTCGAAGTACCGCTTCTGGATCCCGGGCAATCTGGCTTATGGCGAGAACGGCACGCCGGGTGGCCCGATCGGCCCGAACGCGACTCTGACGTTCGACGTCGAGCTGCTGGGCGTCCTGCCGTAAGCCACCACGGAGCCTGCACGGACATGCGCGTTGCGATTTTCGGTACCGGTTATGTAGGTCTGGTGACCGGTACCTGCCTGGCCGATGTCGGTCATCAGGTGGTCTGCGTCGATATCGACCAGGCCAAGGTGGATGGCCTCAACCAGGGCATCATCCCGATCTATGAGCCCGGCCTGGAGCCGATGGTGAAGGCCAACCACGCCGCGTCGCGGCTGGCATTCACCACCGATGCCGCGTCCGCGATCGCGCATGGCCAGGTGGTGTTCATCGCCGTCGGTACCCCGCCGGACGAGGATGGCAGCGCTGACCTGCAGTACGTACTGGCCGTGGCCCGTACCATTGGCCGGCACATGAGCGTGCCGACCGTGGTGGTCAACAAGTCGACGGTGCCGGTGGGCACCGCCGACAAGGTGCGTGCGGCCATTGCTGAAGAACTTGCCGCGCGTGGCGCGGATATCACCTTTGACGTGGTGTCCAACCCGGAATTCCTGAAGGAAGGCGACGCGGTCGCCGACTGCATGCGCCCGGACCGCATCATCATTGGTGCGACCAGCGAGGAGTCGGTCGCGGTGATGCGTCGTCTGTATGCGCCGTTCAACCGCAACCACGACCGAGTGGTGGAAATGGACGTGCGCTCGGCCGAGCTGACCAAGTACGCGGCGAACGCGATGCTGGCGACCAAGATTTCGTTCATGAACGAAATCGCGAACATCGCCGAGCGCGTCGGTGCCGACGTCGAGCAGGTCCGCCAGGGCATCGGCTCGGACCCGCGCATCGGCTGGCACTTCATCTACCCGGGCGCCGGCTACGGTGGCTCCTGCTTCCCCAAGGACGTGCAGGCGCTGGCCCGCACCGCCCAGCAGCATGGTCTTGAGCCGAAGCTGCTGAACGCGGTGGAAGCGGTCAACGATGCGCAGAAGGGCCACCTGTTCGCCCTCATCCAGCGTCATTACGACAAGGGCGAGGACGAAGGCGTGCGCGGCAGGACCTTTGCCGTGTGGGGCCTGGCCTTCAAGCCGAACACCGACGACATGCGTGAAGCCTCCAGCCGTCGCCTGCTGGCGCAGCTGTGGGAGGGCGGTGCCACGGTGCGTGCCTACGACCCGGAAGCGATGCATGAATCGCAGCGCATCTTCGGCGAGCGCGATGACCTGGTGTTCTGCAGCAGTGCTGATGAGGCCCTCGAAGGGGCCGACGCGCTGGTGGTGGTCACCGAGTGGAAGCAGTTCCGCAGCCCCGACTTCCAGAAGCTGCGCGAGCAGCTGAAGGACGCGGCGGTGTTCGATGGGCGCAATCTGTACGATCCTGCCGAAGTGGAAGCTGCCGGCCTGGCGTACTACGGCATTGGCCGGGGGCGTTCGCTGCATGTCTGACCTGCTGCCGACCGAACGCGAGCAGGCGCTGGAAGCGCGCCTGGTCGAACTGGAAATGCGCGTGTCCTTCCAGGAACAGGCGCTTGCCGAATTGAGCGATGCGCTGGCCGATGCCCGCATGCAGGGCATGCGCAACGCCGACGTGCTGCGTGTGCTGCTGGAGGACCTGGGCAAGGTCCGCAACGCACTGAATTCTTCCGATCCGGCGAGCGAACCACCGCCGCCGCACTACTGATCCGAATCCTATGAGCGATACCCTCCGCGACCAGCTGATGGGCCTGGGCTTCAGGCCCGCGCCCAAGCCCGAGCGCAAGAATGATGGCCCCCGCCGTGATGGCCGCCCGCAGGGCAAGGGTGGCAACGGCAATGGAAAGCCGCAGGGCGCTGGCAAGGGCGAGCACAAGCCCGGCGAGCGTCGCGGGCATGGCCACGGTGGCCCGGGCAGGCCCGGCCAGTCGCGTGGCCCGGGCCAGCAGGGCCCGCGCAAGCCGCGCAGCGCCGAAGAGATGGATCTGGCCAAGGCCTATGCCATCCGTGCGCAGCGTGAGAAGGAAGAGCGCATCGAGACCGAGCGCCTGAAGCAGGAAGAAGCACGCGTGCGCCGCGAGGCGAAGGCCAAGCTGGAAGAACTGCTGAAGGACAAGGGCCTGAACTCCGAGGCGGCTGATATCGCTCGCCACTTCCCGTATGGCGGCAAGATCAAGCGCATCTACGTGACCGCCGAACAGCTGACCGCGCTCAATGCCGGTGAGCTGGGCGTGGTCCAGCTCAATGGCCGTTACCTGCTGGTGACCGCCGAAGTGCTGGCACAGTCCGAAGCGGTGTTTGCCGCATCGGTGGCACTGAAGGTCGACCCGAACGCGCCGGCCGAGGAAGATCCCTACGCAGACCCGCAGTACCAGGTACCGGACGACCTGGTCTGGTAACTGCACCTGCTGCACGATGAAAACGCCGGGCATTGCCCGGCGTTTTCGTTACCGGACGCGCGCAGTGCTGCGGCGTGCACGGATCAACGGCAGGCTCAGCGCGAAGAAGCACAGCAGTGCGCCGACCAGAGCGAATCCGCTACCGGCGAGGAAGGCCGTGCGTCCCTCGTCGATCTTCCACAGTTGGCCGGCGATGAGCGCGCCCAGCACGCCGCCGACACCGGACGAGAAACCGTACAGCAGGCCCTGGCCATGGCCATTGAGGCGTCCGGGGAAGTAGATCGCCAGCATCTGCATCGCCGCGGCGAAGAACGCGGCAAAGCCCAGCGCGTGCGCGGTCTGCGCCAGCAGCATCACCGGCAGGTTTTCCGGGAACAGTGCGGTCACCGCCCAGCGCAGGCAGGAACTGACCAGCGCGATCAGCAGCATCCAGCTGGCGTCATAGCGGCGGAAGAAGCGGCCGATGGTGAAGAACACGCCCACTTCGAACACCACGCCGATGGTCCAGAGCAGGCCGAGCGTGGATGTGCGATAGCCGTGGTGGTCCATGTAGACCGAGAAGAAGGTGTAGTACGGGCCGAACGAGAGCTGCTCCATGAAAGCGGCCAGGAAGAACGCCAGCACCGGCGGGCGGCGCACGATCTGCCAGAAGCCGCTGGCATCGCCGCCGGTCCTGCCGATGTCGCGTGCGTAGTGGTTGCTGAAGGCCGAGGCGACCAGCAGGACGAACAGCGGCAGCATCATCCAGGGCAGCAGCCCGGCGCGGCCGGCGGTGCCGTCACCTTCGATCAGCCAGCCGAACAGGGTGACGATGGCGATGAACCCAAGCGAACCCCAGACCCGGATCAGGCCGTAGCGATGGCTGTCGCTGCCGAGATGGGTGAGGGTGATCGACTCGAACTGCGGCATCACCGCGTTGTAGAAGAAGCAGAACACGATCATCGCCGGATACATCCATGGCTGCGGCAGAGGCAGCAGGAATGCGGCGAAGCTGATCAGGGTCAGTACGCAGCCGATGCGCAACAGTCGGATCGGCCGCGGTGAGGTGGCTGCCAGCGAGGTCCAGGCACTGGGTGCAACCACGCGTGTGGCATACCACAGCCCCATCATCACGCTGATGGCGGTCACGCTCATGCCGCGCGCGGTCAAAAACAGGCTCCAGTACGGAGTGAACGCGCCCAGCGCCGCGTAATAGAACAGGTAAAAGCTGGAAAGACGGGCAACGGGAACGGTCATCGCGGAATGATGAAGCAAAAAAGGGACGGAGGGGATCAAGTCATTTGTGCCACAAGCGACTTGATCCCCTCCGTCCCCATTCTGTGTCATTCGGGATCGTAGTCGAGGTTGGAGGCCAGCCAGCGCTCGGCCTGGGCGCGCTCCACGCCCTTGCGCCGGGCGTAGTCGGTGACCTGCTCGCGGCTGAGGCGCCCGACCACGAAGTACTGGCTTTGCGGATGGCTGAAGTAGTAGCCCGATACCGCGGCGGTCGGAAGCATCGCAAAGCTCTCGGTCAGTTCCATGCCGGCGTTGGCCTCGGCCCGCAGCAGATCGAACAGGCGCCGCTTCTCGCTGTGCTCGGGGCACGCCGGATAGCCGGGAGCGGGGCGGATGCCACGGTACTGCTCATCGATCAGGGCGTCGTTGTCCAGCGTCTCGGCCTGGTCATAACCCCAGAATTCCGTGCGTACACGCTGATGCAGGCGCTCGGCCAGGGCTTCGGCGAAGCGGTCGGCCAGGGCCTTCAGCAGGATCGCGTTGTAGTCGTCATGCTCGGCTTCGAAGCGCGCCACGTGGGCATCGATGCCGATGCCGGCAGTGACCGCGAACGCGCCGATCCAGTCCTGCCTGCCGCTGTCGGTCGGCGCGATGAAATCGGCCAGGCAGAAATCCGGGCGCTCGGCCGGCTTGTCCACCTGCTGGCGCAGGAAGTGCAGGGTGGTCTCGCCCTGTGGGTGCTGCACGCGCACGTCGTCGCCGACGCTGTTGGCCGGCCACAGGCCGAACACGGCCTTGGCGGTCAGCCACTTCTCGCCGACGATGCGGTCGAGCATCGCGCGGGCATCGCGGTACAGCTCGCTGGCCTGGCTGCCGACGATCTCGTCGGTGAGGATCGCCGGGAACTTGCCGGCAAGCTCCCAGGCCTGGAAGAACGGCGTCCAGTCGATGTACTCGACCAGCTCGGCCAGCGGATAGTCATCGAAGACGTGCAGGCCTGGCTGCTTCGGCGCGGGCGGCGTGTAGTTCCCCCAGTCGCCCTGGAACTTCTGCCCGCGTGCATGTTCCAGCGGCACCAGGCGCTTGGCATCGCCACGATTGCGGTGCCGTGCCCGGATCTCGGCATAGTCGGCCTCGTTGGCGGCAACGAAGGCTTCGCGCAGGTCGCGCGAGATCAGCGACTGGGCCACGCCGACCGCGCGCGAGGCGTCCTTCACCCACACCGTAGGCGCTTTGTAGTGCGGGTCGATCTTCAACGCGGTGTGCGCGCGCGAGGTGGTGGCGCCGCCGATCAGCAGCGGCAGATTGAAACCCTGGCGCTCCATCTCGCGGGCGACGTGGCTCATCTCCTCCAGCGAGGGAGTGATCAGACCGGACAGGCCGATCAGGTCGGCGTTGTGCTCGCGCGCGGCATCGAGGATCTTCTGCGCCGGCACCATCACGCCAAGGTCGACCACCTCGAAGTTGTTGCAGGCCAGGACCACGCCGACGATGTTCTTGCCGATGTCATGCACATCGCCCTTCACCGTGGCCATGATGATCTTGCCGTTGCTCTTGGCAGTGTCGCCGCTGCGCGCCTTCTCCGCCTCGATGTACGGCAGGAGGTAGGCCACGGCCTTCTTCATCACACGCGCGGATTTCACCACCTGCGGCAGGAACATCTTGCCGGCGCCGAACAGGTCACCGACGATGTTCATGCCGTCCATCAGCGGGCCCTCGATCACGTCCAGCGGGCGGCTGGAGGCCTGTCGGGCCAGTTCGGTGTCTTCCTCAACGAAGGCATCCAGGCCGTGCACCAGTGCATGCGCCAGGCGCTGCGCCACCGGCTTGTCGCGCCAGGCCAGGTCTTCGGTCTTCGCCGCACCCTTCCTGCCCTTGTAGCGCTCGGCGATCTCCAGCAGGCGTTCGGTGGCATCGCTGCGGCGGTTGAGGATCACATCCTCCACGCGCTCACGCAGCTCCGGCTCCAGCTCATCGTAGATCGGCATGGCACCGGCATTGACGATGCCCATGTCCATGCCGGCGGCGATGGCGTGGTACAGGAACACCGAATGGATGGCCTGGCGCACCGTTTCGTTGCCGCGGAACGAGAACGAGACGTTGGAGACACCACCGGAGACGTGGCAGTGCGGCAGCGTCTGCTTGATGATGCGGGTGGCTTCGATGAAGTCCACCGCATAGTTGTCATGTTCTTCGATGCCAGTGGCGACGGCGAAGATGTTCGGGTCGAAGATGATGTCCTGCGGCGGGAAGCCGATCTCGTCGACCAGGATGCGGTAGGCGCGGGTACAGATCTCGACCTTGCGCGCACACGTATCGGCCTGCCCGCTTTCATCGAAGGCCATGACCACCGCGGCGGCGCCATAGCGCAGGACCTTGCGCGCGTGTTCGCGGAAAAGCGCCTCGCCTTCCTTCAGCGAGATCGAGTTGACCACGCTCTTGCCCTGCAGGCACTTCAGGCCGGCCTCGATCACGCTCCACTTGGAGGAGTCGACCATCACCGGGATGCGGGCGATGTCCGGCTCGGACATGATCAGGTTGAGGTAGCGGGTCATCGCCGCTTCCGAATCGATCAGGCCCTCGTCCATGTTGACGTCGAGGATCTGCGCGCCGCTTGCCACCTGCTGGCGGGCCACGTCCACCGCTTCTTCGTAGCGGCCTTCCTTGATCAGCTTGCGGAACTGCGCGCTGCCGGTCACGTTGGTGCGTTCGCCGACGTTGATGAACAGCAGGTCCGGGGTGATGACCAGGGGTTCCAGGCCGGACAGGCGGGTAGGGCGGACAGGCGTCATGGCAGGCGTCGGCTCAGCAGCAATAGGGCGGGAAGTGCGGAACGGTGGCGGCGACATTCATGCGGCCTGCTCCCGGGTGCCGGGCAGTGCGCGCGGCGGCAGCCCGGCCACAGCCGCGGCAATGGCGCGGATATGGTCGGGCGTGGAGCCGCAGCAGCCGCCGACCAGGTTCAGCAGGCCATCTTCGGCGAAGCCTCGCAGGGTGCTGGCCATGTCCTCCGGCGTCTCGTCATACTCGCCGAAGGCATTGGGCAGGCCGGCATTGGGGTGTGCGCTGACGTAGCAGTCGGCGACCTGCGCAAGGGTTTCCACGTGCGGTCGCATCGCATCGGCGCCCAGCGCGCAGTTCAGCCCGATCGACAGCGGCCGTGCATGCGCCAGCGAGGCATGGAAGGCTTCCGCAGTCTGCCCGGACAGGGTGCGACCGGAAGCGTCGGTGATAGTGCCGGAGATCATCACCGGCAACCGCGCGCCGCGCGCATCGAACGCTTCCTCCAGCGCATACAGCGCGGCCTTGGCGTTGAGCGTGTCGAAGATGGTCTCGACCATGATGGTGTCGGCGCCGCCGTCGATCAGGCCCTCGATGGCTTCGCGGTAGGTGTCGCGCAGTTCGTCGAAGCTGGTGTTGCGGAAGCCCGGATCGTTCACGTCCGGGCTGATCGAGGCGGTGCGGCTGGTCGGGCCGACCACCCCGATCACGAAGCGCGGCTTCCCCGGGGTGGTTGCGGCCACGGCGTCACAACAGGTGCGCGCGACCGCAGCGCCGGCCTTGTTCAACTCGTACACCAGGTGTTCGAGGTGGTAGTCGGCCTGGCTGACCGAGGTTGCATTGAAGGTGTTGGTTTCGACCAGGTCCGCGCCCGCTTCCAGGTAGGCGGTGTGGATGTCTGCGACGATCTGCGGCCGGGTCAGCAGCAGCAGATCGTTGTTGCCCTTCAGGTCATGGCCCTCCGGCGTGCCGTGGTCGCAGCCGGGGCCATGGCTGTGATCGTAACCGCCGGCGAAGCGTTCGCCACGGTAATCGTCTTCCTGCAGGCCGTGGCGCTGGATCATCGTGCCCATCGCACCGTCGATGATCAGGATCCGCTCGCGCAGGGCGTCGAGCAGGGCGTTGGCACGCTCAGGATGCAACCAGGGCAGGGCAGGCATGGCGTTCTCGGGCTCAGGGTTTGTGGGCGATCAGCGAAATCACTTCGAAGTGCGGCGGACGCTTCTCGCGGGTGACCGTCTCCAGGCTGGATACCTGCAGGCCGGCCTTGTCGACGAACCTGCGCAGCTCCTTGTCGCTGAAGCCGAGGTTGACGTGGCCGTAGGCCTCCACCGCGGCCTTGTGTTCATGGCGGGCCAGGCTGCACAGCAGCAGGCGCCCGCCCGGGCGCAGCACGCGCGCGCCTTCGGTCACCGCCTGCGCCGGCTTGCTGGCGTAGGTCAGCGCGTGCATCAGCACTACCAGATCGAAACTGTTGTCCTTGAAGGGCAGCGCATGCATGTCGCCCTCGCGCACTTCCACGTTGGGCAGACGGCGCAGGCGCTCGCTGGCGGCGGCGACCACGCGCGCGCTGGTGTCGATGCAGATGTAGCGCTTGGCATGCGGGGCCACCAGTTCGGCCAGCACGCCGTCACCAGAGGCGATGTCCAGCACGTCGCCGGTCTCCAGCAGCGGCAGCGCGGTGCGGGCGAGGGCTTCCCAGGTGCGCCCCGGGGAGTAGTGGCGTTCCATGTCGCCGGCCACGCTGTCGGCCCAGTTCTGGTCGGAGGCGCGGTGGGCCAGCACGGCAGCGACGCGTTCAGCGTCCTGGCGCAGCAGCGGGTCATCGCTTCCGTTGCTCAAGGCATGCCACAATGCACGCTGCGCGGGGTCCAGCTGGGCCTCGTCGAAGCGGTAATAGGCCGATACGCCCGCACGGCGGTCGCGGACCAGGCCGGCTTCCTTCAGGCGCGCCAGGTGGGTGGACACGCGTGGCTGTGCCAGCCGGGTGATCGCCGACAGTTCGGCCACGGTCAGTTCCTCCTGCTCCAGCAGCGCCAGCAGGCGCACGCGGGTCGCATCGGCGAACACCTTCAGGCGGGTCGACCAGTCTTCAAGATCCATAAATATCTACCTATCGCGATATAGAGATATATTCGCTGAAAGGGCCCGTCGCGGTCAAGTCGCCAGCGTACGGAAACAGCCGGGCCCCGGTACAATCGGGGCACCTGGGCGCGCCGTATGTAGCCCATAACTTCATGTACCCGGGAGGGTGTTGTGGATTTCAGCTTTACCGAAGAGCAGTTGATGCTGCAGGACGTTGCGCGGCGCATCGCGCAGGAGAAGATCGCCCCGAGCGCGGAGCACCATGACCGTACCGGCGAGTTCCCGCTCGACAACATCCGCCTGCTGGGCGAGAACGGCCTGATGGGCATCGAAGTGCCGACCGAATACGGTGGCGCGGGCATGGACCCGGTTGCGTACGTGCTGGCGATGGTGGAGGTCGCCGCCGCCGACGCAGCCCATTCGACCATCATGTCGGTCAACAACTCGCTGTTCTGCAACGGCATCCTCACCCACGGTACCGAGCAGCAGAAGCAGACCTACGTGCGTGCGATCGCCGAGGGCGAGGCCATCGGCGCGTTCGCGCTGACCGAGCCGCAGTCCGGCTCCGATGCCACCGCCATGCGCTGCCGCGCGGTGAAGCAGGCCGACGGCACCTTCGTCATCAACGGCAAGAAGAGCTGGATCACCTCCGGCCCGGTGGCCAGGTACATCGTGCTGTTCGCGATGAGCGAGCCGGACAAGGGCGCGCGTGGCATCACCGCCTTCCTCATCGATACCGACAAGGCGGGCTTCGGTCGCGGCAAGACCGAGCCGAAGCTGGGCATCCGCGCTTCGGCCACCTGCGAGATCGAGTTCAACGATTACGTGGCGCAGGCCGAAGACGTGCTGGGCCAGGAAGGCGAGGGCTTCAAGATCGCCATGAGCGTGCTCGATGCCGGCCGCATCGGCATCGCCTCGCAGGCCATCGGCATCGCCCGCGCCGCCTATGAGGCGACCCTGGAGTACGTGAAGGAGCGCAAGGCGTTCGGCGCGGCCATCGGCACCTTCCAGATGACCCAGGCCAAGATCGCCGACATGAAGTGCAAGCTGGACGCAGCGCTGCTGCTGACCCTGCGTGCCGCGTGGGTGAAGAGCCAGGGCAAGCGTTTCAGCACCGAAGCAGCGGTGGCCAAACTGACCGCTTCGGAAGCAGCGATGTGGATCACCCACCAGGCGGTGCAGATCCACGGCGGCATGGGGTACTCGAAGGAGATGCCGCTGGAGCGTTACTTCCGTGATGCCAAGATCACCGAGATCTACGAGGGCACCTCGGAGATCCAGCGCCTGGTGATCGCGCGCAACGAGACCGGGTTGCGCTGATGGACGCGACGGGGCGGCGATTGCCGCCCCGTTTCCTTTGTGCGATCAACGTGGCAATCGGCAAACGATATCCGTTCCGTTCCATTCACAGACGATCTGCAGCGACTCAGGTGGAGCACCGGGGAACATGTTCACCCCATAGAGGCGACCGGAGTCGATCCATCGATCCAGATCGTCCCGGCTGTTGAAGTTGTAGGTGCCGGCGAAGTGTTGGGCCAGGCCGGGGCTGGTTGCCGCGCCGTCGGGAATCATGTTGCCATTGGCGTCCTTGCTCTGGCCTTGCACGTATCTGGCGGTGTCCACTGACGAAGAGACGATGGCCAGCGTAGTCTTCGAGCCATCGCGCCAGGTGATCCTGTAGATTGCACCGTCGATTCCGAGGGCCTTGCTGACGAAGCTCAGGCCGATCGAGGACAGGAATGTCGCCATGCTGTTCCAGGCCCTCGACGATGTCGTGGCGCCTGTGAATGCCTTGCCCATGGCGCTCTCCAGCCTGAATCGCTCGGTTGCCATCTGCACGACATCGTAGGCGTTGAGGTTCTTGTGCTCTTCCGGGAAGCCTATGCCGTTGGCGTATTGCGGGTCATCAGGATGAACCTCGTACTGGACTCCTCTTCCGGCCCACTGCCGCGGCGCGAACTGTACGGTTGGCACGTTGTTGTCGAGCATCCCCATGATCCGATTGAAGGATGCGTTGATTGGCTCGGGGATCTGCGCCCTGGTGGCGCGATACCGACGCAGCTCGCGATCGTATTCCACATCGAAGCCATGGAGCCGGCGCTGCTGGAAGTCGACGACGATGGTGGGCCCCGTGCCCGAGTAAAGCGCCAGTGCGCGTGGATCGCGACAGTTGTCGCAGACGAGGACACCTGCCGCATGTGCGTCCTGGACGCTGCTGGCCGCGAAGAGCGCGCCAAGCAGAAGGGCGGGGCGGCTGAAGCGTCGTAGTGGTGCTCTTTCCATGAACTGTCTCCTGGGCGGCATCGGATCGATTGCCGTGGAGGCATCTGGATAGCAACGATCCGGGCGTGCCGCACTTCTGCGCGCCCAGGAATCCAAAGCGGGGGCCTTATGCGAAACCGGTAGACGCCTTGAGCGCCTCGTTGTCGGCGCAGCAGTGGAAGGGACTTTTCAGTACAGGCCGTATGCGACCGGTCTCCGGGCAGGCGACATGCCAACGATCCATTGGCATTCCCGCTCCTTGGTCGCAGAATGCTCCACCGTTCATGGACGCCACCACATGCTCATCTATCGAGGCGCAGGGCTGCTGACCCTGCTCACACCGATCGCTGCCGTGCTGCTCATCCTCATCCTGTTCCCGGATCCAGCGGTAGGTCGCGGCAATACTTCACTCAGTCAGGTCCTGCTGGCGTTCGGCCTTGGCTCGGCAATCAACACGGTGCTGGGTTTCGTGCTCAATCGAAAGCCGCGTGCACCTGGGCAGCATGCTCCGCATCACTTCTTCTTCCTGCCGATGCAATGGCCTGCACTGGCGATTGTGGCGGCATGCGTGGTGATCGCAGTGTTGCGCTGAGACGCTGCCCGGACAGCGCCCACCAAGGTTGGCGACTACCGGGTATGCCGTTGCCCCGGTAGATGCCAACCTGGGGCGGCATGGATCCAGAAGCGGCAACAACAAAGGCCCCGGATCGCTCCGGGGCCTTTCTCGTTTCAGTTCACCGCTGGATCAACGATCCGGACGGTGTGCTGCATCCGCGTCGCGCTGGCGTTCCATGAACTCCTTGGACGGTTCATCCAGCTTGTCGCCCAGCATGCGGCGCACGACCACGAAGAACACCGGGATCATCAACAGGCCGAGCAGGGTGGCGAACAGCATGCCGCCGATCACGCCGGTACCGATGGCATGGCGGGAGTTGGCGCCCGCGCCGGTGGAGATCGCCATCGGGATCACGCCCATGATGAACGCGAACGAGGTCATCAGGATCGGGCGGAAACGCAGGCGGGCCGCTTCGATGGTGGCATCGCGCAGGTTCTTGCCGGCGGCGCGCTGCTCCACCGCGAACTCCACGATCAGGATCGCGTTCTTCGCCGCCAGGCCGATCACGGTGATCAGGCCGATCTTGAAGAACAGATCGTTGGGCAGGCCACGCAGCATCGACAGGCCCAGCGCGCCCAGCACGCCCAGCGGTACCACCAGCAGCACCGCTACCGGGATCGACCAGCTTTCATACAGCGCGGCCAGGCACAGGAACACCACCACGATGGACAGCACCAGCAGCAGGGTCGCGGCGTTGCCGGCCAGGATTTCCTGGTAGGACATGCCGGACCAGTCGTAGCCGAAGCCGGCCGGCAGGTCTTCGTTGACGATGCTTTCCATGGTCTGCATCGCTTCACCCGAGCTGGTGCCCGGGGCCTGCGAGCCGACGATGTTGATCGCCGAGTAACCGTTGTAGCGGCTCAGTGACGGCGGTGCCGACACCCACTCGGACTTGACCACCGTGTTGAGCGGGATCATCGCGTTGGTGCCATCGGCATTGGTGGTCAGGCTGGACGGGCTGTAGAAGCTCTTCAGCGATTCCTGGCCGGTGCGGTACGGACCATCGGCCTGCATGGTCACGCGCTTGATGCGGCCTTCGTAGAAGAAGTCGTTGACGTACACCGGGGCCAGCATCAGCTGGATGGTGCTGTACACGTCCGACACCGACATGCCCATCGACTGCGCCTGCACGCGGTCCACATGCAGCTGCAGCTGCGGCGCGTTTTCCAGGCCGTTCGGGCGCACGCCGACCAGGTGGTCCGGCTTCTGCGCGGCCTGGCCGAGCAGGATGTTGCGGGCCTGCGTCAGCTGCTCGTAACCGGCACCACTGCGGTCCTGCAGCCACATGTCGAAGCCGCCGAACTGGCCAAGGCCCTGCACGGTGGGCAGGTTGACCACGAAGATCTGCGCTTCCTTGATGCCGTAGAACGCGCCGTTCATGTTCTGGATGAACTCGGGTGCGGTGAACTTGCGTTCTTCCCACGGCTTCAGGCGGATGAAGCCCATGCCCACGTTCTCGCCGGAGCCGACGAAGCTGAAGCCGGCCACCTGCAGCATGCCTTCATAGCCATCCTGCTTTTCCAGGATGCCACGCATCTGCGCGAACACTTCGTTGGTCTGGCCCTTGGTCGAGCCCGGCGGCAGCTGCACGATCGCCAGCGCATAGCCCTGGTCTTCTTCCGGCAGGAAGCTGCCCGGCATGCGGGTGAACAGGAAGCCGCACAGTGCGGTGAGCACCACGAACAGGATCATCCAGCGCGGCGCATGGCGCACCGCCGAGGTGATGTGGCCGACATAGGTGTGGCTGATCTTGTCGTAGTACTTGTTGAAGGTGCGGTAGACGATGTTCGGGTTGTCGTTGTGCGTCGGCTTCAGGAAGGTCGCGCACAGCGCTGGGGTGAAGCCCAGCGCCAGGAACGCCGAGAACGCCATCGAAATGGCGATGGTCAGGGCGAACTGCTTGTAGATCTCACCGGCGGCGCCGCCCTGCAGGGCGGACGGGATGAACACCGCAGCCAGCACGACGGTGATCGCCACCACCGCGCCGGTGATCTGGGTCATCGCCTTCTGCGTGGCCGGCTTCGGCGCCAGGCCTTCCTCGGTCATGATGCGTTCGACGTTCTCGATCACCACGATCGCGTCATCGACCACGATGCCGATTGCCAGCACCATCGCGAACAGGGTCAGCTGGTTGATCGTGAAGCCGATCATCCACATGCCCAGGAAGGTACCGAGCAGCGCCACCGGGATGACCAGGGTCGGGATCAGCGTGGCGCGGAAGTTCTGCAGGAAGATCAGCATCACCAGGAACACCAGGAACACTGCTTCAAACAGCGTCTTGACCACTTCCTGGATCGAGATCTTGACGAAGGTGGTGCTGTCGTACGGCGAGAACCAGGTCACCCCGGACGGGAAGCTGGGCTGCAGCTCGTCCATCTTGGCGCGCACCGCCTCGGCCACGTTCAGGGCGTTGGCGCCCGGCAGCAGCTGGATGGCGAAGGCACCGGTCGGCTTGCCGTTGTACTGGGTGTCGAAACCGTAGTTGTTGGCACCGAAGGCAACGCGGGCGATGTCCTTCAACAGCACCCGCGAGCCGTCAGCGTTGGCGCGCAGGATGATGTTCTCGAACTCCTGCGGCGAACTGAAGCGGCCTTCGGCCGAGACCGTGGCGGTGAAGTGCTGGCCTTCCGGCGACGGATCCGAGCCAAGCGCACCGGCGGCGAACTGCACGTTCTGCGCGCGCACCGCAGCCAGCACCTGGCTGGCCGACAGGCCATAACCCTGCATCTTTTCCGGGTTCAGCCAGATGTTCATGGCGTACTCGGAACCGAACTGCTGGGTGCTGCCGACGCCGGGGATACGCGAGACCTGGTCGAGCACGCGCGAACCAACGATGTCGTTCAGCGCATCACGGTTGATGGTCGGGGTATCGGACTGCAGCGCCACCACCATCAGGAAGCCGGCGTTGGCCTTGGCCACCACCACGCCCTGCTGGGTCACTTCCGAAGGCAGTCGGGGCGTGGCCAGCGAGACCTTGTTCTGCACCTGCACCTGGGCGATGTCCGGATCGGTACCCGTCTCGAAGGTCAGGGTGATCTGCGCACGGCCGTTGGACGACGAGGAAGAGCTGAAGTACAGCAGGTGATCGATACCGGTCAGCTGCTGCTCGATCACCTGGGTGACCGATTTTTCCGTGGTGTCGGCACTGGCGCCCGGGTAGGTGGCCGAGACGGTGACCTGCGGTGGGGCGATGTTGGGATAGGACTCCACGCCCAGGTTGAGGATCGCGATCACGCCGCTGAGCGAGATCAGGATCGCCACCACCCAGGCGAAGACTGGATGTTCGATGAAAAATTTAGGCATGACGGAAGGTTCCCGTTACTGCTTGTTCGAATCGGTGGCGGCCGGCTTGGCCGCATCGGCCTGCTCGGGCTTGGCCGCGTCGGCCGGTGCCTTGCCAGCAGCCGGTGCGGTGCCCGCCGCAGCGGCGCCGCCTGCGGCCGGCTTGCCGTTGGCGTCCTGCCCCGGGGTCCACGGCTTGGCCACCGCCGGTGCACCTTCCTTGACCTTCTGCACGCCGGCCACGATCACCTTGTCGCCGGCGGCCAGGCCGTCGCTGACCAGCCAGTTGCCGTTCTGCGCGCCATCGGTCTTCACGTTCTTGCGCGCGACCTTGCCGTCGGCGCCGACCACCATCACGTAGCCGCCGGTGGTGTCGCGCAGCAGGGCCTGCTGCGGTACCAGGAAGGCATTGTTGCGTTCGCCCAGGTTGGCCTGGAAGCTGACGAAGGCGCCCGGCAGCAGGATCTGCTGCGGGTTCGGCAGCAACGCGCGCAACGACACCGCACCGGTGGCCGGGTCGACCGTGGTCGAGGAGAAGTCCAGGGTGCCCGGCTCGCTGTAGGTGCTGCCATCGGCCAGCTTGACGTTCACCGTGGCCTTGCCGTCGCCCGACAGCGCCAGCGCGCCCTTGGCCTGTTGCGCGCGCAGCTGGGTCAGCTCGTCCACGCTCAGCGAGAAGTTCACGTACAGCGGGTCGAGCTGGTCGACGGTGGTCAGCAGGGTCACATCGCCCTGGCCGACCAGCGCGCCTTCGGTGACCTGCTGCTTGTTGGCCACGCCGCTGATCGGTGCGGTTACTTCGGTGTAGCCCAGGCTGATGCGCGAGGAAGTCACCGCTGCTTCGGCCTGCTTGACCGCCGCCAGCGCGGTACGCTCGGCCGATTCAGCGTTGTCCAGGTCGGACTTGGAGACGAACTGCTGCGGCGCCAGCGAACGTGCACGGTCGGCGGCCACCTTGGCGTTGGCGTAGGTCGCGCGGGCCGAGGCCAGCTGTGCTTCGGAGGCGTTGAGCGAGGCACGCAGCGGCGCCGGGTCGATCAGGAACAGGGTCTGGCCCTGCTTGACCTGCGAGCCTTCCTGGTAGACGCGCTTGAGCAGCACGCCCGGCACGCGCGCACGCACGTCGGCGCTGCGGAACGGCGACAGGCGACCGACCAGCTCGCGCTGCAGCGGCAGGGTCTGCGGCTTGGCGTCGATCACGCCCACCTCCGGCGGCGGGGGCGTCTGCTGTTCCGGCTTCTTGCAGGCAGCCAGCGCGACAGCAACGGCGCACGTCAAGGCAAGGGTGCGGAGTGGGGCGGTCATCAGGAGGAACTCCGGGGTTGGTTTGAAGACGGGGCCGGCGACGGCTGAGGCGCGAAGGCGCGCAGGAAGCTGTCGACGGAGAACTCTGCCCAGCGCCGACGCAGCCGCGCGTCATCACGATGGGGGGTATGGAAACGCTGTTTGTCGAAATCCTGACCGGCAATCATGCTCAGCAGCAGTTCGGCCATGAAGTGCGGGTCGTCATGCCGGAGCTGGCCACGCATGCAAACGGTTTCAATCCATTCAGCAAGATGAAGCGTCAGTGCGCCGGCTCCGTGCCGGTACAGCGTACGCGCCTCTTCGGGAAACTGGGCCGCGTCGGCGGCGATCAGCCGGCAGGCCTGGCCCACGTGCGGTTGGTTGAAGTGCTCCAGGAAGTCGGTGGCGAACTGGAGCAGGCTGGCACGCAGGTCGTCAGTGCGGAGTGCACGAACCATGGCGCCGGTGGCGTGGCCGACGTGGCGCTGCATCACCCGGCGCAGCAGTTCCTGCTTGCTGCCGTAGCGCGAGTACAGGGTCTGCTTGGAGCAGCCGGCGTGCTGGGCCACCGCCTCCATGCTCATCTGCATGCCCTGCTGGGCCAGCAGTTCGCGTACGGCGTCGAACACACGCTCATCGCGTGCATCGAGGGCAACGGGGAGGTAGGCCGGGTTCACGCGGTGGACTATACCGTCCAGTTCAGGATTGTGGAATCGCGTCGGCGTCGCCGCGTGTGTCTTCCGGTAACACGTTTTGCCGATCCTGTCGGCAGTGCTGAAACAGGCGCCAGCACCATACCGGTGCGAACTGAATAGGCGTTTGAACCGCAGCAAACCCGAATCTGCTTATTCCGTCCTGCAGCAAGGCCTTTTCGCGCGGTAGGGCTACAATTTCATTTTCCCAACTGAGCAAGCGCATCGCTCTGCCATGAAACCGCAAAAAACCGCAGCCAAGACCGTGAAGAACAAGACGAAACCAGCAGAGTCGGAGGTCGCAGTGACCGCTGGTTTCTCCCTGGAGCCGGTGTACACGGCCTTGCGCAAGCGCTACCCCGCGGCCGCACAGGCCGAAGCAGTGGCCTTTGCCACTGACTTCTACAAGCGCATGGAATCGGACGAGTTCCCGCACCACAGCGCTGAAGAGTGGGCCGCTCTCGCGGCTGAGACGCTGGAATTCGCGCGTGCCCGCAAGGCCGGCAAGGCCAACGTCCGCGTGTTCAATCCGACCGCGAAGGCCAACGGTTGGGAATCGCCGCACACCGTGCTGCAGATCGTCAACGATGACATGCCGTTCCTCGTGGATACGGTCACCATGTCGCTGGCCGAGCAGGGCGTGGGCGTCCACGTGCTGGGCCACCCGGTGCTGCGCTTCACCCGCGACAAGGCCGGCAAGCTGGTCAAGGTCGGCGAGGGTGATGCCGAGTCGGTGATGCTGCTGGAGATCGACCGCCAGCCGGCCGAAGCCATGGCCGCCATCGAACAGGCCATCAACAAGGCGCTGGACGAAGTGCGCGCGATCGTGCGCGACTGGCAGCCGATGAAGGACAAGGCACTGGCGCTGGCCGACGACCTGGGCAAGCGCCAGCTGCCGGTCGACGATGCATCGCGCAAGGAAGCACAGGAGTTCCTGCGCTGGGCCGCCGACAACCACTTCACCTTCTTCGGCTACCGCGAGTACCGCGTCGAGAAGCAGGGCAAGGAAGACGTACTGGCGCCGCTGAACGACACCGGCCTGGGCCTGATGCGCGGCAAGGACAAGTCCGCGGCCCGCCCGGTCAAGACCCTGGCCGCGCAGGGCCTGAACGCCACGTCCGGCCTGAAGGACGCGCTGATCCTGACCAAGACCAATGCCCGTTCGCGCGTGCACCGCGCCGGCTACATGGACTACATCGGCGTGCTGGAATTCGACGCCAAGGGCAAGATCATCGGCGAGCAGCGCTTCCTCGGCCTGTTCACCTCCAGCGCCTACAACCGCCGCCCGTGGGAGATCCCGCTGGTGCGCCAGCGCCACGAGCACGTGATGAAGCAGTCCGGCCTGGCCCCGGCCAGCCACAGTGGCAAGGCCCTGCGCCACATCCTGGAAACCCTGCCGCGCGAAGAACTGTTCCAGTCCAGCGAGGACGAACTGTTCCGCACCGCGATGGGCGTGCTGGGCCTGCAGGAACGCGTGCGCAGCCGCCTGTTCCTGCGCCGCGACAAGTACAGCCGTTTCATTTCCGCGCTGGTCTACCTGCCGCGCGAGCGCTTCAACACCGACGTGCGCCTGCGCATCGAGGCGATGCTGAAGGACGCGCTGCACGGTGAGTACGTGGACAGCTCGGTGGTGCTGGGCGAATCGCCGCTGGCCCAGGTGCACCTGATCGTGCGCCCGAAGCCGGGTGAAATGCTCGACGTCGATACCGCCGAACTGGAGCAGAAGCTGGCCCAGGTGCTGCGCAACTGGCAGGACGACCTGCGCGAAGCGCTGGTGGCCCGCCACGGCGAGACCGAAGGCCTGCGCATCGCCGCGCGTATCGGCAAGGCGCTGCCGGCCGGCTACATCGAAGACAACAGCACCGCGGTTGCAGCCAACGATGTCAGCCAGCTTGATGCCCTGACCGGCCCGGACGACCTGCGCCTGAGCCTGCAGGCCGTGCCGCGCGAAAGCGGTGATGGCCTGCGCCTGAAGCTGTATCGCCAGCTGGACGACATCCCGCTGTCGGACGCGCTGCCGATGATGGAAAACATGGGCCTGCGCGTGATCGCCGAGCGTCCGTACCGCCTGTCGGTCGACAACGCCCCGGTGTACGTGCAGGACTTCGAGGTCGAATCGACCGCCGGCGCGATCGATGCCGCCAGCGTCGATGAAGCCTTCGGCGAGACCTTTGCCCGCGTCTGGCACGGCGATGCCGAGAACGACGGCTTCAACCGCCTGGTGCTGGCTGCCGGCCTGCACTGGCGCCAGGTCGCCATGCTGCGTGGCTACTGCAAGTACCTGCTGCAGACCGGCGTGCCGTTCTCGCAGGCCTACGTGGAAGGCACCTTCGCGCGCTACCCGCTGCTGGCCCGACTGCTGGTCGAGCTGTTCGAAGCGCGCTTCGATCCGGCTACCGGCCACGAGAGCAAGGACGACATCGCCGCCGGCCAGGCCCAGCTGAAGGCCCACTTCGATGTGCTGGCTGCCGGCGACGACGCCACCCTGAAGGTGCTCAAGACCGTGGTCGACGCCCGCAAGGGTGACCGCGACGCGCAGATGCAGGCCGCGCGCGATGCGCTGCTGAAGCTGATGGACCGTGTGTCCAGCCTGGACGAGGACCGCATCCTGCGCTCGTTCATGGGCGTGATCGACGCGACCCTGCGCACCAGCTACTACCAGACCGATGCCAACGGCCAGCACGGCCATGTCATCAGCTTCAAGTTTGATTCGGCGCTGGTGCCGGACCTGCCGAAGCCGCGCCCGTACCGCGAGATCTTCGTCTACGGCCCGCGCGTGGAAGGTACCCACCTGCGCTTCGGCGCGGTCGCCCGTGGCGGCCTGCGCTGGTCGGACCGTCGCGAAGACTTCCGTACCGAAGTGCTGGGCCTGGTCAAGGCACAGATGGTCAAGAACACCGTGATCGTGCCGGTCGGCGCGAAGGGCGGCTTCTTCGCCAAGACCCCGCCGGTGAACGGCGACCGCGACGCGATCTTCGCCAACGGCGTGGCCTGCTACAAGCTGTTCATCCAGGGCCTGCTGGACATCACCGACAACATCGTCAACAACAAGATCGTGCCGCCGGTGGATGTCGTGCGCCACGACATGGACGATCCGTACCTGGTGGTGGCCGCCGACAAGGGCACCGCGACCTTCTCCGACATCGCCAACGGCCTGGCCATCGCGCACGGCTTCTGGATGGGCGATGCGTTCGCCTCCGGTGGTTCGGTTGGCTATGACCACAAGGGCATGGGCATCACCGCACGCGGTGCGTGGGAATCGGTCAAGCGCCACTTCCGTGCTCTGGGCCGTGACAGCCAGACCCAGGACTTCACTGCGGTCGGCGTCGGCGACATGTCCGGCGACGTGTTCGGCAACGGCATGCTGCTGTCGCGCCACATCCGCCTGGTCGCTGCCTTCGACCACCGCCACATCTTCCTGGACCCGAACCCGGATGCGGCCACCACGTTCGTCGAACGTGAGCGCCTGTTCACCGTGCCGCGTTCGAGCTGGGCGGACTACGACGCCAAGCTGATCAGCAAGGGCGGCGGCGTGTACCCGCGCAGCCTGAAGTCGATCGAGATCACCCCGCAGGTGCGTGAAGCGCTGGGCCTGGATGACAACGTCAAGGCGCTGTCGCCGAACGATCTGATGAGCGCGATCCTGAAGGCACCGGTCGACCTGCTGTGGAACGGCGGCATCGGTACCTACGTGAAGGCTGCCAGCGAGCAGCACAGCGATGTCGGCGACCGCGCCAACAACGCCCTGCGCGTGAACGGTGGCGAGCTGCGCTGCAAGGTGGTGGGCGAGGGCGGCAACCTGGGCATGACCCAGCTGGGCCGCATCGAAGCCGCCCAGGCCGGCGTGCTGCTCAACACCGACTTCATCGACAACTCGGCCGGTGTGGACACCTCCGACCACGAAGTCAACATCAAGATCCTGCTCAACGATGTGGTGCGGGCCAAGAAGCTGACCGTCGAGCAGCGCAACAAGCTGCTGGCCTCGATGACCGATGAAGTCGCCGAGCTGGTGCTCAATGACAACTACCGCCAGAACCAGGCGCTGAGCCTGATGGAGCGGATGGCGGTCAAGCGCCTGGGTTCCAAGCAGCACTTCATCCGTACCCTGGAACAGCAGGGCCTGCTGGATCGCCAGATCGAGTTCCTGCCGTCCGACGCCGAGCTGTCCCAGCGCAAGGCACGCGGCCAGGGCCTGACCCGCCCGGAACTGTCGGTGCTGCTGTCCTACTCGAAGCTGGTGGCGTTCGCCCAGCTGCTGGAATCGGACATCCCGGAAGATCCGTACCTGTCCAAGGAACTGCAGCGTTACTTCCCGACCCCGCTGCAGAAGAAGTACGCCGACGCGATGGAGCGTCACCGCCTGAAGCGCGAAATCATCGCCACGGCCGTGACCAACCAGACCATCAACCGCATGGGCGCCACCTTCCTGATGCGCATGCAGGAAGACACCGGCCGTTCCATCGCCGAGGTCGCCAAGGCCTACACCATCAGCCGCGAAACGCTGGATGCGCGCGCGCTGTGGGCGCAGATCGATGCACTCGACGGCAAGGTGCCGGAGTCGGTGCAGATCGACGCACTGGAAGTGATCTGGAAGCTGCAGCGTTCGTTCGTGCGTTGGCTGCTGTCGCGCCCGGGCGCGATGCCGGGCATCACTGAAGCGGTCAACCGCTACCAGGGTCCGTTCAACGACATCCGCGTTGCCTCGGGTGTGCTGCCGGATTCGCAGCGTCCGACCTACGAAGCCCTGGTGGCCGAGTGGAAGGAAAAGGGCCTGCCGTCCGCGCTGGCGCAGCAGCTGGCCGAACTGCACTTCCTGGAGCCGGCGTTCGACATCATCGAACTGGCCCGCACCCGCAAGCTGAAGCCGGTGGACGTGTCCAAGGTCCACTTCCGCCTGGGCGATGCCCTGCAGCTGCCGTGGCTGTTCGAGCAGGTCGATGCGCTGGAGGTCAACGGTCGTTGGCACGCCGTGGCACGTGGCGTGCTGCGTGACGAGCTGGCCGCCAACCACCGCAACCTGGCCGGCCAGGTGCTGGGCACCAAGGGCAGCAGCGCGGAGGCCAAGGTCGCAGCCTGGATGGGCCGCGACGACAACAGCCTGCGCTTCACCCTGGCGATGCTGGCCGAACTGGCCGAGCAGAAGACCCTGGACTACCCGACCGTTTCGGTCGCGGTGCAGCGCCTGGGCCAGCTGGCGGCACACGGCGCGTAAGTGAAGTAGTGCCAGGCCATGCCTGGCATGCGTGAACCGGAACGGCCCCGCGAAAGCGGGACCGTTCTGCATTGCACGGTAGTGCCGGCCGCTGGCCGGCAGCCGCATGAACCGCAACCGGGTGCAGCTGCCGGCCAGCACTACCGGGTATGCTCTTGCAGGCACACCCACCCGGATCCACCGATGAGCGACACCCCCCGCATCGCTTTCCTGGCCAGCACCGCCGAGCCCGCGCAGATGGCCCGCGCGGCGATGATCTCGCGTTATGGCGATCACGCGCCGGAGCAGGCCGACGTGCTGTGCCCGCTGGGGGGCGACGGCTTCATGCTGCAGACCCTGCATCGGCATGGGCACCTGGGCAAGCCGGTGTTCGGCATGAAGCTGGGCACGGTCGGCTTCCTGATGAACCAGTACCGTGGAGACGACGACGTGCAGGCCCGCATCGCACGCGCAGAACCGGCCAACCTGCGCCCGCTGGAAATGGTGGCGCTGACCGAGTCCGGCACCAGTACCGGCTCGCTGGCCTACAACGACGTTTCGCTCCTGCGCCAGACCCGGCAGGCCGCGCATATTGGCATCGACCTCAACGGCCAGGAGCGCGTGGCCGAACTGATCGGCGACGGCGTGCTGGTGGCCACCCCGGCCGGCAGTACCGCCTACAACTATTCCGCGCATGGTCCGGTGCTGCCGCTGGGCTCGCACACCATCGCGCTGACGCCGTTGGCCCCGTACCGGCCGCGGCGCTGGCGCGGCGCGATCCTGAAGGCCGATACCGAAGTGCGCTTCCGCGTGCTCGATCCGTACAAGCGCCCGGTCAGCGTGACTGCCGATTCGCACGAGACCCGCGACGTGGTCGAGGTGACCATCCGTGAGTCGAAGGACCGCCGCGTGACCCTGCTGTTCGACCCGGAGCACAACCTGGAAGACCGGATCCTGAGCGAACAGTTCGTTTTTTGAGGACAATGGGCAGCCGGCCGTGCCGACCGCTTGAAGGACCCCCACCGATGGGCGACAACTCCCCCCGTTTGCTGACCGTCGCGGTGACCTCGCGCGCGCTGTTCGACCTCGAGGAAAGCCACGCGCTGTTCGAGAGCGATGGCGTGGCGGCCTATGCCGAATTCCAGCGCCAGCACGAGGACGATATCCTCGGCCCCGGCGTGGCGTTTCCGGTGGTACGCAAGCTGCTGGCTTTGAACCAGGGGGCCAGCCCGGAGAATCCTCGCGTCGAGGTGATCCTGCTGTCGCGCAACTCGGCCGATACCGGCCTGCGCATCTTCAATTCGATCCAGCACTACGGCCTGGGCATCATCCGTGCAACGTTCACCGCCGGCGAGCCGACCTGGCCGTACGTGAAGCCGTTCGGCACCGACCTGTTCCTGTCGGCGAACCCGGAATCGGTGCGCAGCGCGCTGCGCCACGGCATCGCCGCGGCGACCATCCTGCCCAAGCCGCCCGGCGAAACCGCCGCCGCGGCGGCCGACCAGATCGATACCGGTCGCCCGGCCGGCCAGTTGCGCATCGCCTTCGACGGTGACGCGGTGATCTTCGGTGACGAGAGCGAGCGCATCTCACGCGAGCAGGGCGTGGAGGCGTTTGGCCGGCACGAGCGTGAACGGGCCCGCGAACCCCTCAGCGGCGGCCCGTTCCGCGGTTTCCTGTCGGCCCTGCATACGCTGCAGGAAGTGTTCCCGGCCGGCGAGAGCGCGCCGATCCGCACTGCGCTGGTGACCGCACGCTCGGCACCGGCGCATGAGCGCGTAATCCGCACCCTGCGCGAGTGGGGAGTGCGCCTCGACGAAGCGCTGTTCCTCGGCGGCCGCCACAAGGGGCCCTTCCTGCAGGCGTTCGGTGCCGACATCTTCTTCGATGATTCGCAGCACAACATCGACAGTGCGCGCGAACACGTGGCCGCCGGCCACGTACCGCACGGTGTCGCCAACGAGGGGTGAGACCATGCCGGGTGGGTGCCAACCGTTGGTTGGCACAGCCATGCATCGGCGCCCACCAAGCTGGGCATCTACCAGAGCGCTGTACCGCGGTAGTCGCCAACCTTGGTTGGCGCCATCCTGGGTCCATGCCCACCAAGGTGGGCACCTACCGAAAGCAGCACCGTCGAAGGGCATGACCCGTCACGGGGTGGCCGACCTCCCCAACCGCAGATCCACCACCTTCCAGCACATGCCTTGCGGTTCCAGCACCACTTTCATCGGCGGCTGGTCGGGGCCGCGATCGACGTCGATCACGAAGCGGTCCAGCGCTTCGAAGTGATGCTCGGCGTTCTTCAATGGCCGTGCCGGCTCGGTCGCGCCGAAGGCATCACCGCCCTGCAGTTCATTGCGGCCGCGCTTCCACAGCACGTGGCCCTGCAGCATTGCGCCGATCCCGGTCGGGGTCACCATGGTCTCCACCGCTGCACCGCCGAGCTGGTCGCCGAGGCCGTAGAGCAGGGCGCCGAACGGGCTGGCCGCTACATCCGGGCCGGCCTGGCGTACCAGATAGTCGTTGAGCTGGGCGCGCAGGCTGCTGCGCACGCGAGGGAAATCGACATAGCGTTCCAGTCGCGCCGTGTCGCGTTCTTCGATGGCCTTGGACAGGCCATGCACGGCCATGTACGGGCCGCCGAACCACCACGCAGCCAAGGCCAGGACCAGCAGCACAGCCAGTGCAGTGAGCTTCTTCATGCTGTCCAGACTGCCGCAAGTGAGGCAGCCAGTGGTGAACGGCAGGTGATGCGGCTCAGAACTCCAGGTCCAGAGCCGCGCACAGGTAGTCAACGAACGGGCCGAGCCCAGCCAGGTCCTTGCCCAGCGTGGACAGCAGGCGCGGGCCGGTCATGGTGGCATCGTCCAGCGAGCGCCACATCACCCAGTTGCGGTGCTTGAGGTCGTCGATGAACTCGAAGTCGGCCGGGAAGCCACGCGGGGGCCGCACCAGCTTTTCGCTCTCCTCGAAATCGAAGCGTTTGCGCAGGGCCGGTGCATGCGCGGCGGCCTTCCAGCTGCCCGGATTGTCGAGGATGAAGTGGCGTACGCGGCGCTGGGTTTCCGGTTCCGGATGCCACAGGCCGGCGCCGACGAAGCTCTCGCCCGGCTGCAGGTGCACGTAGAACGAGGGCGCGGCCACTTCGCGGCGGCGCTCATGGAACAGGCGTGCACCCTGCCAGGTCTTGTACGGCGACTTGTCGTTGGAAAAACGCGCGTCACGATGGATGCGGAACAGCGAGCCACCGACGCCACGGGTATCGGCGCGGAAGTGCTCGCTGACCTCGGCCAGCGCCGGCTGCAGGTCGCCCAGCAGGCGCAGGAACGGCTGCCGCACGTGGTCTTCGTACTGCTGGCGGTGATCGTTGAACCAGGCCTTGTCGTTGTGCCGCGCAAGGCTGCGCAGGAACTTGAAGCTGGCGTCCGAGAAATAAGTGCTCACAGCGTCTCCTGCAGGTGCTGGCCCCAGTCGCGCAGCGATTGCAGCAGGGCCTGGCGCCGGGTGTCATCGGGCGCTTCGGCGGCCAGTGCATCCAGCTGCTGCTGGTACTGGGGCAGGTTGAGTTCGCCCAGGCCGCCGTCTCCGAGCAGGCGCTGGCGGCGGTAATCCTGCCAGCGCTGGCGTTCAGGCGGCGCGAGGCTGTCGGGATGATTGCGCGCGCGGTAGCGGAACAGCAGCTCCGGCAGGCGCGGGTCGCGGAAGCGACCTTCCAGCGCGGCCAGCTGCTCGGGCGCGGTGGTGCGTGCAAGCGCAAGCAGCGGCTTGTCACCGTTGCCGAGGAAGCCGTCGTACAGCGAGGCATCGACGTCGGCCACGGTGGCGGCGCGGGGCTGGTTGTAGACCTGCCGGGCCTTCTCGGCCAGCTGCGGGGCGAACGCGCGCAGGCGTTCCACCTTGGCTTCGATCGCAGCCACATCCAGGCCGAGGCGCGCGTGGTCATCGGCGCGCAGGTGGTTCCAGGCGATCAGCGCCGGCACCTTGTTCAGATGCACTTCCTTCAGCGGTACCCGTGCCGCGCCTTCGGGCAGCTCGCTGGCGCGCATGTACAGGCGCTGTGCGATCACCTCGGCCGGCAGTTCCAGCAGGTCGTCGATCTCGCCATCCAGGTCGAATACGATCACCCGGTTGTTGATGGTCGGGTGCACGGCCAACGGCAGCACCGGTGCCGCGCACAGGCGGCTGGCCGGGTAGCGCATGGAAATGTGCAGCACCGGCTTCATCGCGGCCACGTCCAGCAGGCCGCCGACGAAGCGCTTGTCGCGCAGCTTCAGGGCGTAGTCCCACAGGCGTGGTTGCGACTGCTTGAACAGCCGCGCCATGCCGATGGTGGCGCGCACGTCGGACAGTGCTTCGTGTGCATCGCCTTCGCGCACGTGGTTGGCTTCGGCCAGATGTTCGAGCTTGAACGAGGTGGCGCCATCCTCGCGCAGCGGCCACTGGATGCCGTCCGGGCGCATCGCGCGCATCAGCCGCAGCATGTCCAGCAGGTCCCAGCGCGAATTACCGTTGCGCCACTCGCGTTCGTACGGGTCGTGGAAGTTGCGGAACAGCCCGTAGCGGACGAACTCATCGTCGAAGCGCAGCGTGTTGTAGCCCAGCGCGCAGGTGCCGGGGCGCGACAGCTGCTCGTTGATGCGGTCGAAGGCCTCGGCCTCGCTGATGCCCTCGGCCAGTGCCTGCTGCGGGGTGATGCCGGTAACCAGGGTGGCCATCGGCGAGGGCAGCAGATCATCGGCCGGGCGCACGAAGAAGCTGACCGGGGTGTCGATTTCGTTGAGATCGGCGTCGGTTCGGATGGCGGCGAACTGCGAGATGCGCGTGCGCCGCGGGTCCTGGCCGAAGGTTTCCAGATCGTAGAACAGGAAGCTGTCAGCCATCAGTGCGCGCCCTCCAGGACCGGCAGCTGCGCGTGGATCTGCGCTTCCAGCGCGGCCCAGTCGATGTTGTCCAGTGAATCATGGCCGGCGGTGGCGGCCACCAGCATGTCGCGTTGCAGTTCGGTGCGGCGCAGCGCCTCGGCGTACGGCGTGTGCAGGAAGGTGACCATCGTGTAGTGCGGCACGAAGCGGGTCGGCCAGCGCCGCTGCAGTTCCTGTTCCAGTTCGCGCTGCAGCAGGAATGCAGGGTCGGCGACGCGGTCGCGCATTTCCAGGTAGTTCTCCAGCGCCATCTGCTGGATGGCACGTGCATTCGGCTTGCGCTCGGCTTCGAACGCGGCGAACGCACCTTCCAGATCATCGGCCTCCATCAGGTGGCGGGCCAGTGCAACGCAGTCCTCGAACGCGCAGTTCATGCCCTGGCCGTGGAACGGCACCATCGCATGCGCGGCGTCGCCGATCAGCACGGCACGGCCCTGCTGGTGCCAGCGATCGAGCGTCAGCGTGCCAAGCAGGCCCGGCGGGTGCTGTTCCCAGTCTGCGCGCAGGTTCGGGATCAGTGGCAGGGTGTCGGCGAACTCGCGCGCGAACAGCGCCTCGGCCTGCGCGCCGGTATTGATCGTGGCGAAGCTGGGATCGCCCTGGTTGGGCAGGAACAAAGTGACGGTGAAGGTGCCTTCGTGATTGGGCAGGGCGATGCACATGTAATGGCCGCGCGGCCAGATATGCAGCGCGTTGCGCTCGATGCGGAAGCTGCCATCGTCGGCCGGCGGAATTTCCAGCTCCTTGTAGGAGTGATCGAGGAACGCGATGTCCTCGCCCAGCGGCGCCCGCCGGTTCATCGCCGCGCGCAGGGCCGAGCCTGCACCATCGGCACCGATCAGGGTGTCGAAGCGGATGTCATGCGGGCTGTCGTCGCGGTCGTCGATGAAGCGTGCGTAGCCGGCGTCGAAATCGACGGTGTGCAGGCGGCGGTGGAAGTGTACGGTCGCGCCAGCCTGTTCGGCCAGTTCCAGCAGCGTGGTGTTGAGGTCGCTGCGATGGATCGACCAGATCACTTCGCTGTCGTCGCGGCCATAGCGCTGCAGCTGCGGTTCGCCTTCGCGCGGATGCACCATGCGTCCGCGCATCATCACCGCGCGCGCCATGACCTCGTCTTCCACACCGGCCTGGCGCAGCGCATTGCGCCCACGCTCGGCCAGCGCCAGGTTGATCGAGCGGCCGCTCTCGTAGTCGGCCACGCGTGGATCGCCACGGCGTTCGTACAGGGTGATGCGCCAGCCCTGGCGTGACAGCAGGATGGCCAGCAGCGACCCGGCGAGGCCGGCACCGATAATGCTCAACGAGCGGGAAGCATGTGCGATCAACGAACTGTCCAGCAGTAGGGGAGGGACCGGCTCAGAGGCCGGCCCAGGCTTCCACTTCCTCGACGAAGTGGTGCACGTCCAGGTAGCGGTTGTAGAGCGGGGTGGGCGAGATGCGGATCACGTCCGGCTCGCGCCAGTCGCCGAGCACGCCGATGCCGCGCAGGTGCTCGAACAGCGCACGGCCGCGCTCGCGGCCACCGATCACGCGCAATGACAGCTGGCAGCCACGGCGCTGTGGCTCGGCCGGGGTGATGATGTCGAGCACGCCGGAAAGGCGTGCACGTACAAGCGCTTCGAGCATGCCGGTCAACGCCAGCGACTTGTTGCGCAGTGCCTCCATGCCGGCGCGCTCGAACAGGTCCAGCGACGCGCGCAGCGGCGCCAGGCCGAGGATCGGCGGATTGCTGAGCTGCCAGCCTTCGGCACCGATGGCGGGGGTGAACTGCGGTGCCATCTGGAAGCGGGTGGCTTCCTCATGGCCCCACCAGCCGGCAAAGCGCGGCAGCGTGGTGTCGCGGTGATGGCGCTCGTGCACGAACGCGCCGGCCACCGCACCCGGGCCGCTGTTGAGGTATTTGTAGTGGCACCACACGGCGAAATCGGGTGCGACGTCATGCAGGCGCAGCGACAGGTTGCCGACCGAGTGCGCCAGGTCGAAGCCGATGCGCGCGCCCTGCAGGCGGGCAGCACGGGTGATTGCATCGAGGTCGAAGGCCTGGCCGGTGCGGTACTGCACGCCGGGCCACAGCACCAGTGCAAGGCGCGGACCGTGTTCGGCGATGGCGCGCTCGATCGCGGTGAGCGAGATCGTTCCGTTGGCTTCGTCCGGTTGCACTTCCACCAGGCACTCGGCCGGGTCGAACCCGTGGAAACGGATCTGCGCTTCCACCGCGTGTCGGTCGGTCGGGAATGCACCGGCTTCCATCAGGATCACCGGGCGCTGCGCGGTCGGTCGGTAGAAGCTGACCATCATCAGGTGCAGGTTCACGCTCAGCGTGTTCATCGCCACCACTTCGCTGGGCAGTGCACCGACCACGCGGGCCAGCTGCGCGCTCACCAGGCGGTGGTAGGACAGCCACTGCGTCGGGCCGGTGAAGTGGCCTTCCACCGCCAGCTCGCCCCATTGCTTCATCACTTCCTGCACCGCGGCCTGGGCGCCACGCGGCTGCAGGCCCAGCGAGTTGCCGACGAAGTAGGTCTGCTCGCCACCGCCATGGCGCGGAATCAGGAATTCGTTACGCAGCGGGCGCAGCGGATCGGCGGCGTCCATGGCAATGGCGTGGGTGCGGCTGAGCAGGTCGGACATGGTCGGGCAACAGGCTGCAACGGGACCGCCAGTGTAGCGCCTGGGGCATGGCCCGGTAGACGCGGCCACGCTTCGAGCGCCGCGTTTTCTGGTAGTGGCCAACCTTGGCTGGCGCGCGTGGATCGATGCGCCCACCAGGGTGGGCGCCTACCGGTGTGGGCGTCAGCCCGCCGCCGGCACCGGCAGCGGATCCACATGCCCGCACTGGCTGCAGGTACGCAGCTCCAGGCTGGCGTGATAGCGCGCGAACACCTTGGGCAGGTCGGTCTCGATGTTCTGCAGCGGGAAGAACTCTTCGTGCAGCTTGTGGTTGCAGCGTTCGCAGTGCCAGATCACGCCGTCCTTCTCGTGCGGCAGGCGCTTGCGCTCGACCACCAGGCCGATGCCGCCGGGCGGGCGCCGCGGCGAGTGCGGCACCCTGGCCGGCAACAGGAAGATCTCGCCGGCGCGGATCGGGATGTCGCGCACCGCGCCGTCCTCCTGCACCTTCAGCACCATCTCGCCCTCGAGCTGGTAGAACCACTCCGGGCCTTCGTCGTAGTGATAGTCGGTGCGCGAATTCGGCCCGCCCACGACCATCACGATGAAGTCGCCGTTGTCGATCATCTTGTTGCCCACCGGCGGCTTCAGCAGGTGGCGGTTTTCTTCGATCCAGGCGTGCAGGTTGATCGGCGAGGCGAGCATGGTGGTGGTCCGTAGTGAGGTCAGTCGCGCCGGCCCTGGCGGGGCACGTAGGACAGTGCCTTTTCATAGGCTGGCTTCAGCTCTTCCGGTCCACCGACATCGATGCCCATTTCGCTGACCCGGCCGTTCTTCAGGCTGTAGACCCAGCCGTGCACCATCAGCTTCTGCCCGCGCGCCCAGGCGTCCTCGACGATGGTCGAACGGCACAGGTTGGCGACCTGCTCGATCACGTTCAGTTCGCACAGGCGCGCGTGCTTCAGCTCGTCATCCTCGATCGCATCGAGGATGCCCTGGTGCTTCTGCACCACGTCGCCGACATGCCGCAGCCAGTTGTCGGCCAGGCCGACGCGGGTATTGTGCAGGCAGGCGTGCACGCCGCCGCAGCCGTAGTGGCCGACGATCAGGATGTGCTTCACCTTCAACTGGTCCACCGCGTACTGCACCACGCTCAGGCAGTTCAGGTCGGTGTGCGCGACCACGTTGGCGACGTTGCGGTGCACGAACACTTCACCCGGGGCCATGCCGATGATCTGGTTGGCCGGCACCCGCGAGTCGGAGCAGCCGATCCACAGGTATTCCGGATGCTGCTGCTTGGACAGCTGCTGGAAGAACTCAGGGTCTTCCTTGGCGATGCGGTCGGCCCAGTCGCGGTTGTTCTGCAGCAGGCGGTGGATGTCTTTCATGTGCGGTATCCCTGGCGTCGGGTGGGGGCAAGGCGCGGCCGTTCTGGTCGCGCCGTCGCGGGAAGCTGGGGTGATCAGCCGCTGGAGGCGGACTGTTCACGGTGCCAGCGCATCCACTGCGCCAGCTCATGGGAGGACGGGGAGGCGAGCGCGTCCAGTGCGGCGATCACGGCCTGCTGGTTGGCGTCGGGATGGTTCTGGCTGAGTTTCAGCTTCAGCTGCACGTGTTCCACCTGGAAGCGGAAGCCGACGATGGCGCGCAGCTCCGGGCCGTGTTCGGCGCGCGCGGGATCGAACTGCCAGGCCTGGCCGACGCTGGCTTCGAAGCGGTCGCTGAGCGCGCCGACCAGTTCGGCCAGCGCATCAGCGTCGTCGAAGGTCTGCAGCTGGCCACGCAGCTCGGCAGCGGCGTAGTTCCAGGTGGGTACCCGCGCGGCGGGCTCCTTGTCCGGATACCAGCTGGCCGATACATAGCCGTGTGGGCCATCGACCAGTACCTTGGCCGCGCCGCTGTGGCGCGACTGCGGGTTGGCGCGGGCCCAGTGGCCGCGCAGTTCGATCTGGTCGCCGTCACGCCGGTACAGCACCGGCATCCGGGTCAGCTCCGGCAGGCCATCGCTGCCGGGGGTGAGCACGGTGACAAACGGGTCGCGCGCCAGCAGGCGGTCCAGCCAGAGCAGGTCGGTCTCGGCGAAGGCGCGCGGGGTGAACATGCAGGGCTCAGGCGCGCCCGCCCAGCGACTGGACCATGCGGCCACGCAGACCCTCGTCGCTGTCGGCCTGCGGCGGCTGCACTTCGTGCAGGCTGAAGCCGCGCACCAGTGCGTCCTCCTCGTCCAGGCCGTCGTACTCGACGAACTCGGCGTCGAACAATTGCGAACGGGCGGTGTCTTCGCTGTCGTAGCTCAGCGTGTTGCCATCGCTGTCGAGCACTTCGGCGGTGCCGGCCGGGCGAACGCGCAGGCGCGCCCAGATCAGGGTGTTGCCGAGGCTGGCCAGCCACCAGCTGTCGCGCGAGGCGGTGATGTCATTCATGGGTGTGTTACCAGAGCGAGGCCAGCCAGAGCAGGGCGGCCATGCCCAGTCCGGCCAGCAGGGTCAGCAGCGATACCCAGGCCGGTGTCGCCAGCCCGGACAGCGAGCGGTCCGGTTGCTGCCGATAGTCGCGGCGCAGCAGCCAGGCCAGGGCATCGGGCTTGAGGAAGGCGCCGCTGCCGAAGCGCGCGGCGAGCGCCGGATGGCGGTCGCGCACGTGCACCAGGGTCAGCGGCCAGAAGATCACGAAGGCACTGAACCCGGCCACTGCAACGCCGACGAAACAGAGGGCGAAGAACAGGGTCATGGGGGCAGTACCTCCGTGGTCGTATGGGTCTTAGAAGTCCGCGCTGCCCGGCGCGCGCGGGTAGGGGATCGCATCGCGGATGTTGGACAGCCCGCAGACGTACACCACCAAGCGCTCGAAGCCCAGGCCGAAGCCGGCGTGCGGCACCGAGCCATAGCGGCGGAAATCGCGGTACCAGCTGTAGTGCTCGCGATCCAGGCCGAACTGGGCCATGCGCGCGTCCAGCACGTCCAGGCGCTCTTCGCGCTGGCTGCCGCCGATGATCTCGCCGATGCCCGGGGCCAGCACGTCCATCGCGGCAACGGTCTTGCCGTCGTCGTTCAGGCGCATGTAGAAGGCCTTGATGTGCTCCGGATAGTTGGTCACCACCACCGGGCGGCCGACGTGTTCCTCGGTCAGCCAGCGCTCGTGCTCGGTCTGCAGGTCCAGGCCCCATTCGACCGGGAAGTCGAACTTCCTGCCGGACTTCTGCAGCAGGCTGACCGCGTCGGTGTAGTCGATGCGCTCGAACGGTGCGTTGATGAAGTCTTCCAGCTTGGTGATCGCGTTCTTGTCCACGCGCTCGGCGATGAAGGCCAGGTCGTCGCTGCGCTCGTTCAGCACCGCACGGAACAGGTACTTCAGGAACTCTTCGGCCAGGCGTGCGTCTTCGGCCAGGTCGGCGAAGGCGATTTCCGGCTCGATCATCCAGAACTCCGCCAGGTGGCGGGTGGTGTGGCTGTTCTCGGCGCGGAAGGTCGGGCCGAAGGTGTAGACCTTGCTCAGCGCCAGGCAGTAGGCCTCGACGTTCAGCTGGCCGGACACGGTCAGGAAGGTTTCCTTGCCGAAGAAGTCGCGGCTGAAATCGATCGCGCCCTTCTCATCGCGCGGCAGGTTCACCATGTCCAGGGTGGACACGCGGAACATCTGGCCGGCGCCTTCGGCGTCGGAGGTGGTGATGATCGGGGTGCTGATCCAGTTGAAGCCGTTCTCGTGGAAGAAACGGTGCACGGCCTGGGCCAGGCAGTTGCGGATGCGGGTGACCGCGCCGAACAGGTTGGTGCGCGGGCGCAGGTGCGCCACTTCGCGCAGGAACTCCGGCGACATCGGCTTGGGCTGGATCGGGTAGGTGAGCGGGTCTTCGACCCAGCCGACCACTTCCACTGCACTGGCCTGGATCTCGAACGACTGGCCCTTGCCCTGCGACTTCACCAGGGTGCCGGTGGCGATGACCGAGCAGCCGCTGGTCAGGCGCTTGATCTCGTCGAAGTTGGCCAGGCTGTCGCCGGCCACGACCTGGATCGGGGCGAAGCAGGAGCCGTCGCTCACATTCACGAAGGCCAGATTCGCTGAACCGCGCACCGTGCGCACCCATCCGCGTACCGTGACTTCGCCGCCTTCCGGGATCTTCCCGGCAAGCGCATGTTCAACGCTGACCACCGTCATGACTTGAATCCTCTGCTGATCGACTCGATCTGTGAACACGGGAGTTTACCGGTTGCAGCGTTCTGCTTGCGAGGCATTTTTCGCGGCAACGGCTCCTTATAATGTCCCCGTACCTCTGGAGTAGCCCCATGGCCGTCAGCCTGACCACCATTGCCTTCGAGCGCGTGCAGCGCTTTGTCGCCCAGACCCCCGGTGCGCTGGGCCTGCGTTTCGGCGTGACCAAGACCGGTTGCTCCGGTTGGGGCCACATCACCGACCTGGCACGCGACGAGCGCGAGGGCGATACCGTGTTCGAGCAGGACGGCGTGAAGATCTATGTCGACGCCAAGAGCCTGGCGCTGGTGGACGGCACCGTGATCGACTTCGGCAAGCACGGCCTGAGCGAGACCTTCACGTTCAGCAACCCCAATGCCACCGCCGAGTGTGGCTGCGGCGAGAGCTTCACCACCGACGCCGACAAGGCCTGACGGCCCGGCGCGTCCCGGTAGCTGCCGACCTTGGTCGGCACGCGGGGCTCGGCAGGGACCCCGCGGATGGAACGACCGGCTTTTACCTATCATCCCAACGCCTACGCCCTCTCCTTCGAAGAGGTCGACGGAATCTGTGACTGCTGCGGCCAGCCGCGCACACTGCGCTACCGCGGGCCGTTCTACACCCGTCTGCGTCCGGATTACCTTTGCCCCTGGTGTATCGCCGACGGCAGGGCGGCGGCCAGCTACGAGGGTGAATTCACCGGCTGGAGTGATATCGAAGGGGTCTCGCCAGGCCCGGCCGACCCGCCGCCGAGCATCGCTCTTGAGCTGCTGCTGGAGATCTGCGAGCGCACGCCGGGCTACCCGTCCTGGCAGCAATCGGTCTGGCTGAGCCATTGTGAACGGCCCTGCGCCTTCCTCGGTTTCGCCGGCAGCGACGATCTGCTGCCCATCCTCGACCAGGTCCGGCCCGATGTGGCGGAGGTCAATCCGCGCGACGCCGACTGGGTGCTGGCGCACCTGAGCCGGGACGGGATGATGGTCGGCTGCCTGTTCCAGTGCCTGGAATGCGGCCAGCATCGCCTTCACGTCGACCTGGGGTGAATCCAGGCGGATTCTTGGGCTGTGCGGGGCTCCGGTAGCGGCCAGCCTGGGTCGGCATGGGGGCTGCGCCCCCGGTTCAGGTTGCCCTGTGACCCGCCGGTTGCCCGGCACCCCCATCTGCGCCATAATGCGCGGCTTCCTGCCTCCCGGCGGGAATCCTTGCCCCACCGCGGTCTCAACGGCGGGGGGCTGTCCGGCCGCAAGGCCACATCCGAAAGGTAGAAAAAAACATGAGTCGTCATTACGAAATCGTGTTCATGGTCCACCCGGACCAGAGCGAGCAGGTCCCGGCCATGATCGAGCGCTACAAGTCGCTGGTCGAGAACGGCAACGGCACCATCCACCGTCTGGAAGACTGGGGCCGCCGCCAGCTGGCGTACCCGATCCAGAACCTGGTGAAGGCCCACTACGTGCTGATGAACATCGAAGCCGACCAGGCCGTTCTGAACGAACTGACCGAGAGCTTCCGCTTCAACGACGCCGTGCTGCGCAACCTGGTCATCAAGCGTGACGAGGCTGACACCGAGCAGTCGCTGATCATGAAGAGCAAGGACGAGAAGGGTGACAAGCCGGAGCGCGGTGAGCGCCGTCGTCGTGACGACGAAGAAGGCGAGTCCAACAACACCGCTGACAACGAAGCCGGCGACGACGCCGCTTCCGCCGCCTAAGGAGCCTTCCCATGTCCAAGTTCTTCCGTCGCCGCAAGTTCTGCAAGTTCACTGCTGAAGGTGTGAAGGAGATCGACTACAAGGATCTCAACACCCTGCGCCAGTACCTGACCGAGAACGGCAAGATCGTGCCGAGCCGCGTCACCGGTACCAAGTCGAAGTACCAGCGCCAGCTGGCGACCGCCGTCAAGCGCGCTCGCTTCCTGGCCCTGATCCCGTACACCGACAACCACGACGTCTGATGCCGGCGGGGCGGCCCGGCGCCGCCCCCGCTGTGCCAGCTATTCGGACAGCCTTTGTTGCGGGGCATCGCCTCGCTAACGAATAACTTATCTGGAGCAATACCATGCAGCTGATCCTCCTGCAGAAAGTCACCAACCTCGGCAACCTGGGCGACCTGGTCGACGTGAAGCCGGGCTACGGCCGTAACTTCCTCGTGCCGCAGGGCAAGGCCGTGCCGGCCACCGAGAGCAACAAGGCCGAGTTCGAAGCCAAGCGCGCCGAATACGAAGCCAAGGCCCAGGCCATCCACGCCGACGCTGAAGGCCGCAAGGCCAAGCTGGAAGGCGCGAGCGTGACCATCGCCGCCAACGCTTCGACCGAAGGCAAGCTGTACGGCTCGGTTGGCCCGCGCGACATCGCCGAGGCCTTCACCGCCGCCGGCCTGCCGCTGGAAAAGAGCGAAGTCATCCTGGGCGAAGGCGCCTTCCGCAACATCGGCGAATACGACGTGCTGGTCCACCTGCACGCCGACGTCGAGACCACCGTCAAGGTCGTCGTCGTCGCCGAAGCCTGATCCCACGCCGCAAGGCTTGGCATCACCGCAGAACGGGCGCCCGCAAGGGTGCCCGTTTTGTTTTTGGCGCCGTTCCGCGGTGTCGGGCCAGGTCCGTCCGACGGGGTGGGGGTGGGCAATGTTCCACGCCCATTCGTAGAACACGTCCACATCGGTATACTCAGGGCGTCACACCCGTTCCACGGGCATCGATCCCAACAGGATCAATGGCTTGGAGGGTAAACGCAGGCCGCTTGCCGGCCCCAGTCCGGAACCCCTATGCGTCTTTCCACGATCAAGCTGTCCGGCTTCAAGTCGTTCGTCGATCCGACCACCCTGCACCTGCCGACCAACATGACCGGCGTGGTGGGGCCCAATGGCTGCGGCAAGTCGAACATCATCGACGCCGTGCGCTGGGTCATGGGCGAGAGTTCGGCCAGCCGCCTGCGTGGCGACTCGCTGACCGACGTGATCTTCTCCGGATCCAATGCCCGCAAGCCGGTGTCGCAGGCCACGGTCGAGCTGATCTTCGACAACTCCGACCACACGATTTCCGGCGAGTACGCCTCGTTCAACGAAATCTCGGTCAAGCGCACGGTCAGCCGCGACGGCACCAGCAACTATTACCTCAACGGCACCAAGTGCCGTCGCCGCGACATCACCGACCTGTTCCTCGGCACCGGCCTGGGCCCGCGCAGCTACTCGATCATCGAGCAGGGCATGATCAGCCAGATCATCGAGGCGCGCCCGGAAGACCTGCGCGTGTACCTGGAAGAGGCAGCCGGCATCTCCAAGTACAAGGAGCGTCGCAAGGAGACCGAGACCCGCATCCGCCACACCCGTGAGAATCTGGACCGGCTGGGTGACCTGCGCGACGAGATCAGCAAGCAGCTCGAACACCTCAAGCGCCAGGCCAAGCAGGCCGAGCAGTACCAGGCCCTGCAGGAAGAGCGCCGGATCAAGGATGCCGAGTGGAAGGCGCTGGAATTCCGTGGCCTCGATGGGCGCCTGTCGAAGCTGCGCGAAGGCCTGTCGCAGGAAGAGACCAAGCTGCAGCAGCTGATCGCCGATCAGCGCGACGCAGAGGCCCGCATCGAAACCTCGCGAGTGCGTCGCGAAGAGGCCGCCGATGCGCTCAACACCGCGCAGGCGGCGGTCTATCAGGTCGGCAGCACGCTGGCCCGCCTGGAGCAGCAGATCCAGCACCAGCGCGAGCTGTCGCAGCGCCTGCACAAGGCGCGCGACGAAACCCAGCAGGCCCTGGCCGAGCTGGGGCAGCACATCAGTGGCGACGAGGCCAAGCTGAGGGTGCTGCGGGAGGCGGTAGAGGCCGCGACCCCGCAGCTGGAAGAACTGCAGGAAGAAAACGAGATAAAGCAGGAAAGCCTGCGCGAGGCTGAAGACCGGCTGTCCAGCTGGCAGCAGCGTTGGGAACAGCACACCTCGCAGAGTTCGGAAGCCTCGCGCGCCGGCGACGTCGAGCGCACGCGCGTGGACTACCTGGACAAACAGATCCTCGATGCCGACCGGCGTCGTGAAGCCCTGGCCGCCGAGCGCGCCGGGCTGGACGTGGATGCGCTGGAAGAAGCCTTCGAGCAGCTGCACCTGCGGCACGACACGCAGAAGACCGCGCTGGATGAACTGAGCGAAGACGTCGAGCTGCGCAAGCAGGGCGTGGCGGCGGTGCAGGAACAGCAGCGCAATGGCCAGAACGAACTGGCCGAACTGCGCAAGCAGGCCAATGGCCTGCGCGGTCGCCTGGCTTCGCTGGAAACCCTGCAGCAGGCCGCGCTGGGCCAGGAGCAGGGTGCTGCCGTGGCCTGGCTGAAGGCGCGTGGGCTGGACTCGGCGGCGCGTGTCGGCGAACGCCTGGATGTCGATGCCGGTTGGGAAAACGCGGTGGAAAGCGCGCTCGGCCAGTTGATCGAAGGCGTGCTGGTCGATGACCCGGCCAGCCTGGTCGACGCGCTGGGCGAACTGGGCGAGGGCCACATTGCGCTGGTCGCCAACGATGGCGCGGACCTGAAGGTCGCGCCGACCTCGCTGGCTGCACGCGTGCGTGGCCCGGCAGCGATCCGGCGCCTGCTGGCGCACCTGCACGGTGCCAGGGATCTGTCCGAGGCCAAGGTGCTGCAGGCCAGCCTTCCGGAAGGCGATTCGATCATCACCCAGAGTGGCGAGCGCCTGGGCCAGGGCTGGCTGCGCGTATCGCGCTCCGGTGCCGCCGCGCAGGGCGCGCTGCTGCGCGAACGTGAGATCCAGGAGCTGCGTGAGCAGATCGAGCAGCTGCAGGACCGCGAGGCCGAACTGGAAGAACAGCTGGCCGGCTTCCGAGAGCAGCTGCAGGCTGCCGAACAGCAGCGCGAAGATGCGCAGCGTGCGCTGTACCAGGCCCATCGCGCGGTGTCCGAACTGGCCGGCCAGCTGCAGGGCCAGCAGGGCAAGGTGGAGGCAGCGCGCACGCGCATCGATCGCATCGAAGGCGAGCTGAAGCAGCTGCAGGAAACCATTGAAGCCAACAACGAACAAGCGCGTGAAGCGCGCTCGCGGTTGGAGAACGCGGTCAGCAGCATGGGCGACCTGGAATCGACCCGGCAGCGGCTGGAGGGCGAGCGCCGCCAGTTGACCGAGGCGCGCGACCTGGCTCGCGACGCCGCCCGCGCGGTACGCGAGCGCGCGCACTCGCTGGCCCTGACCCTGGAATCGCAGCGTGCGCAGCTGGCCTCGTTGAGCCAGGCGCTGGAGCGCATGGGCACCCAGCGCGGGCAGCTGGATTCGCGCCTGGGCGAGCTGCATTCGCAGCTGGACGAAGGTGATTCGCCGGTCGAAGCGCTGCAGGCCGAGCACCAGAATGCGCTGGAAGAGCGCGTTCGGGCCGATCGCGTGCTGACCGAGGCGCGCACGCTGCTGGACGGCATCGACGCCGAGCTGCGCAACTACGAACAGACCCGCCACCAGCGCGACGAACAGGCATTGGCCCAGCGTGAGCGCATTTCGCAGCGCAAGCTTGACCAGCAGGCGCTGGTGCTCAGCGCGGATACCCTGCAGGCGGCGGTGGAAAAGGCCGGTTTCGTGCTGCAGGACGTGCTCAATGCACTGCCCGAGGACGCCCGCCTGGGCGACTGGGAGCAGGCCGTGCACCAGATCGATGGCCGCATGCGCCGGCTGGAGCCGGTCAACCTGGCCGCGATCCACGAGTATGGCGAGGCCTCGCAGCGCTCGGACTACCTGGATTCGCAGCACGCCGACCTCACCACAGCGCTGGAAACCCTGGAAGATGCCATCCGCAAGATCGACCGCGAGACCCGCGGCCGCTTCAAGGACACTTTCGACCGTGTCAATGCCGGCGTGCAGGCGCTCTACCCGCGCCTGTTCGGTGGCGGCCACGCCTACCTGGAATTGACCGGTGAAGACCTGCTGGACACCGGCGTGACCATCATGGCGCGCCCACCGGGCAAGCGCGTGTCCAGCATCTCGCTGCTGTCCGGCGGCGAAAAGGCGATGACCGCAGTTGCGCTGGTGTTCGCCATCTTCCAGTTGAATCCGGCACCGTTCTGCCTGCTGGACGAGGTGGACGCACCGCTGGATGAAGCCAACGTCGGTCGCCTGGCCAACATGGTCAAGGAAATGAGCGAGAAGGTGCAGTTCCTGTTCGTCAGCCACAACAAGGCGACGATGGAAGCTGCGCACCAGCTGTCGGGCGTGACCATGCGCGAACCGGGCGTCAGCCGCCTGGTCAGCGTGGACCTGGAAGAAGCCGCACGATTGGCGGGCGCGGCCTGACGTGCCATCCTAATTACCTGAATGAACTAGCCGGAGAACCTATCGAATGTCCGACACGGCACTGTTGCGCATCGGCATCCTGGCCGCCGGCCTGCTGTTGATCGCTGCGATCTTCCTGTTTGGCCGTCCGAAGAAGAAGCCCCAGGGGCGTCGCGTGGAAAGCGCGGAACCGACCGGCGGCGAGCGTCGCGAGCCGGTGCTGGGCGATGATGGCGTCACTGTGGCCGATGGCCGCGTAGAGCCGGGCATGGGCTCGGAAGGCGAGCAGGCCGAGCTTGGCCTGGCCGACACCGACGCCGGCGCGGCCAGCGACCTTGGCAAGCGCGCCACCCAGGACTTCGACAAGATCGTGTCGCTGTTCGTGGCCGCTCGCGCCGGCGAACAGCTGCGTGGTGAAGACATCGTGGTGGCGGCGGAGAAGACCGGCCTGGTGTTCGGCCACATGAACGTGTTCCACCGCCTGGTGGAAGGCCACCCCGAGCGCGGCCCGATCTTCTCGATGGCCAGCATCATGAAGCCGGGCAGCTTCGACATGGCCAACATCCGCGCCATGGAGACCCCGGCCATCGCCTTCTTCCTGACCCTGCCGGCGCCGCTGACCGCGCTGGATGCCTGGGAGAAGATGCTGCCCACCGTGCAGCGCATGGCCGAGCTGCTCGACGGCGTGGTGCTGGACGACAGCCGCAACGCTCTCGGCCGGCAGCGCATCGCGCACATCCGTGACGAACTGCGTGCCTATGATCGCCAGCACCAGGCGCCGCCGCTGACCAAGACCCCGCGCTGGTGAGCGCCATGGTGTGCCGACCAACGGTCGGCACCCACCCCGACCAGCGGTCGGCACCCACAACAGTAGATCCACGCCATGCGTGGATGGGGCGAACCAAGGTTCGCCCCCACCAACAGGGTTAGGCCGGTACGCCGGCGACCTTGGCAAATGCCCTGCGGAACGCGGCCATTTCATCTTCGGTGCCGACGGTCACGCGCACGCGCTGCGGCCAGATCGGCCAGCTGCGGCCAATGATCACGCCGTTGTCTGCCATCGCCTTGGCAAAGGCGGCACCGTCGCGCTGCACATCCACCACGAAGCAGTTCGCTTCCGACGGCACGCAGCTGAAACCACGCTTGCCCAGCCACCCGATGGTGGCCTGCCGCACCTTGGCATTTTGCAGGCGCCGCTGCGCGATCAACTGAGGATCCTGCAGGCTGGCCAGTGCCGCGGCCAGTGCTGGCACGGGTAGCGGGTTGTCGCCCAGGCTGGCCAGTTCGCGCAGGCGGTCGGGATGCGCGGCCGCCACGCCCAGGCGCAGGCCGGCCATGCCATAAAGCTTGGAGAACGTGCGCAACACGATCAGGTCATCGCGCTGCGCCACCTGCGCGATCAGACTCGGCTGCTCGCTGTACTGCAGGTAGGCCTCGTCGACCAGTACGCGGGTGGACGCAGGCTTGTGGGCCAGCAGCCAGGCGAGCTCATCCGGCGGGCTGATCGAGCCGGTCGGGTTGTTCGGGTTGCACACATACAGCAGGCCGGTCGAGCGCGCGTGTGCGGCGGCCACCATCGCGCGCAGGTCATGTGCGCCATCGTTGCGCAGCGGCACCTTCTGCACGTATGCGCCGTGTGCGGCGGCGACCTCGCCCAGCGTCTCGAACGTCGGGTCGGCCACCACCAGTCCCGCCTGAGGGCCGGTCCACAGCACGGCGGCCCGGTTCAGCGGTTCGCTGGAGCCCGGATAGAGCCGCACGTGATCAGCCGGAATGCGGGCCTGTTCGATGAAGGCGTCGCGCACCTGTCCGGCCAGTGCGAAACGGTAGCGGCCGCAACCGGCGATGCTGTCGCGCGCGGCCTGCTGGGCAGCGGGCGAGGGGCCGTAGGGGCATTCGTTGAAATTCAGCAGCACCGCACCTTCGGCGGGGGCGGGGGCGACGGCTGTCGCGGGTTGGGCATGGCCGGGCCGCGGCAGCCCGCTGCCGGCGACGGCGAGGCCGGCTCCGGCCAGTTGCAGGAAGCGTCGACGGGAAGCAGGCAGGGTCACGGGCAGGATTCCGAAGGGCAGACCGTCGCACGCTAGCGCCGGCGAGGGTGGGCGGCAAGCTGCTTTTTGGGGCGTCGCGCCATGCAGATGTGCCAACCAAGGTTGGCACCTACCGGAACGAGGGAGAAGGTTGGCACCTATCGGAATGAGAGAGAAGGTTGGCACCGGAGCGGGAAGCGCCCGTCGAGCACGCTCGACGCTGCAAAGGCGGAGGCGTTACAGGGCCTGACGGCTGGGCGCGGTAGAATCCCCGGCCATCCCAGAACCACCGGATCCCGATGAGCCCCAGCCCCGCCGAACGCGCCGAAGACCTTCGCCGGCAGATCGCCCAGGCCAACCGCGCCTATCACGAGCTGGACGCGCCGGAGATCCCCGACGTCGACTACGACCGGATGGTGCGCGAGCTGGAAGCGCTGGAGCGTGAGCACCCGGAACTGGCCCGTGCCGACAGCCCGACCCAGCAGGTCGGTGCGCGCCCCTCCGGCCGCTTCCCGGAAGTGCGCCATGCGGTACCGATGTTGTCGCTGTCCAATGCCTTCAGCGACGAGGAAGTGGCCGATTTCGTGCGCCGCATCGATGAGCGCCTGGGGCGTCGCAGCCTGCGGTTCTCGGCCGAGCCGAAGATGGACGGCCTGGCGATCAGCCTGCGCTACGAGGATGGCCAATTCGTGCTCGGCGCGACCCGTGGCGATGGCAGTACCGGCGAGGACGTGACCGCCAACCTGCGCGAAATCGGTGACATTCCCAAGCGCCTGCACGGCAAGGACTGGCCGGATGTGCTGGAGGTGCGCGGCGAGGTCTACATGGCCCGCGCCGACTTCGAGGCCTACAACGAACGTGCGCGCCTGCAGGGCGGCAAGGTGCTGGCCAATCCGCGCAACGCGGCGGCCGGTTCGCTGCGCCAGCTCGACCCGAAGATCAGTGCGCAGCGCAGGCTGAGTTTCTTCGCCTACGGCACCGGCGAAGTGCAGGGCGGCGAGCTGCCGGACACCCATTCGGGCACCCTGGCCCAGCTCGGCGCCTGGGGCTTCCCGGTCAGTGAGCTGTGCAAAGTGGTGGAGGGCACCGACGGCCTGCTCGGTTACTACCGCACTATCGGTGAACGCCGCGACGGCCTGCCGTTTGATATCGATGGCGTGGTCTACAAGCTGGATGACCGTGCGGGTCAGCAGGCGATGGGCTTCGTCTCCCGTGCGCCGCGATGGGCCATCGCGCACAAGTTCCCCGCGCAGGAACAGAGCACCACGGTGGAGGCGATCGAGATTCAGATCGGCCGCACCGGTGCTGCCACGCCGGTCGCGCGACTGGCGCCGGTGGCTGTGGCTGGCGTGATCGTGTCCAACGCCACCCTGCACAACGCCGACCAGATCGCGCGCCTCGATGTGCGCGTCGGCGACAGCGTGATCGTGCGCCGCGCTGGCGACGTGATTCCCGAGGTGGTCAGCGTCATTCTCGACCGCCGCCCGCAGGGCACCACGCCGTGGCAGATGCCGACGCGCTGCCCGGTGTGCGGCTCGGAGATCGTGCGTGAGGAGGGGGCGGCGGCGTGGCGTTGTTCGGGCGAACTGTCCTGCCCGGCGCAGCGCAAGGAAGCCATTGCCCATTTCGCCTCGCGCCGCGCCATGGACATCGACGGTCTCGGCGACAAGTACATCGAAACCCTGGTGGACGCGGGCATCGTCAAGAGCGTGGCCGACCTGTACCGGCTCAGCCGCGATACGCTGCTGCACCTGAAGCTAGTGCTGGACGCCGAGGAGCCGTCGGCGCTGGCAGCGGCGCTGAAGCTGCACCTTCCCGCCGAGGGCAGTGGTGCGGTGCTCAATGCGGTGCTCAAGCTGGACGGCAACGATCCGGGCTGGCGCGCGCAGGCGCTGGCGCAGCCGGCCAGCTTCGAATGGAACACGAAGAAGATCGCCACCAAGTGGGCCGACAACCTGATCGCGGCGATCGACGCCAGTCGTGCGGCCACGCTGGAGCGCCTGCTGTTCGCGCTCGGCATCGAGCATGTGGGCGAAAGTACCGCCAAGGCGCTGGCGCAGTGGTTCGGTGACCTGGAGCTGATCCGTCACCTGCCGTGGCCGTTGTTCAAGCGTGTGCCGGACATCGGTGGCGAAGTGGCGCGTTCGCTTGGCCACTTCTTCGAGCAGCAGGGCAACCAGCAGGCCATCGATGACCTGCTGCAGGTCGGCCAGGTGCGTATCAGCGACGTGCATGCGCCCAGTGCCAAGCTGCGCGACGGGCTGGATCTGGCGCAGTTGCTGGTTGAGTCGGAGATCCCCGGCATCACCCGCCTGCGCGCCGAAAAGCTGGTGGCTGCGCTTCCCGGCGCACAGGCGGTGCTCGATGCCGAGCATGGCCAGTTCGTCAACGCCGGCCTGCCCGATGACACCGCGCGCGGTCTGGCCGAATGGCTGGACGCTGATGGCCACGGTGCGATGCTGTTGGCCGCCGAGAACGCGATGCGAGAGATCCTGGCCAAGGCGCCGGCGCTGGCCGAGATCGTGGCGGGTCCGCTGGATGGGCAGACCGTGGTGCTGACCGGCACCCTGGCCCAGCTCACCCGCGATGCCGCCAAGGAACGCCTGGAAGCGCTGGGTGCCAAGGTCTCCGGCAGTGTGTCGAAGAAGACCAGCTTCGTGGTGGCCGGTACCGAGGCCGGCTCCAAGCTGGACAAGGCACAGTCGCTGGGCGTGCCGGTGTGGGATGAGGACCGCCTGCTGGCCTATCTTGCCGAACACGAATGATGACGCCGCCGGGTGCCCGGCACCCGGCATGAAGCACAAAGGAACACCGATGCAGACTGCCCCACTGGATTTCCGCCTGGCCACCCGTGCCGACGAAGAACTGTTGATCGCGTTGATGCGCGAGTTCTATGCCGAAGACAGGATCGACTTCGACGACGCGCGCGTGCGTCGCGGCGTGGATGCGCTGCTGGCCGACCCACGCAACGGCGAAGTGCTGCTGTGGCTGGACGAGGCGGCCGAGGTGGTCGGCTACGCAGTGATCGCGATGGGCTTCAGCCTGGAGCAGGGCGGCCACTTCATGCTGCTGGACGAGCTGTACCTGAGCCATCGTGCGCGTGGTCGCGGCCGCGGCAAGCAGGCGCTGGCCATCTGCGAACAGCGGGCACGGGGCCGCGGCGTAAGCCGCCTGCGCCTGGAAGTGAACCACCACAACGAGCTGGCCCGTCGCCTCTATCTGGCGAGCGGTTACATTGATGACACCCGCGATCTGCTGACCCTGCCGCTGGACCACCCGCGCCCGGAGGGCATCCTGTGAGCGAGGCCCTGCTGCGCGCGCTGCAGCAGCGCGCCGCGCTCAATGCGCTGGTCCGCCGCTTCTTCGCCGAACGCGATGTGCTGGAAGTGGAAACGCCGATCCTGTCGGTAGCCGGCAACACCGAGCCGAACATCGACAGCTTCCATACCGATTTCACCGGCCATGTCGATGCTGGCGGACGCCGCCGCTGGCTGCGCACCTCGCCGGAGTATCCGCTCAAGCGCCTGTTGGCGGCGGGCGTGGGTGACTGTTACGAACTGGGCCGGGTGTTCCGCAATGGCGAGGCGGGCGGCCGCCACAACCCGGAATTCACCATGCTGGAGTGGTACCGGGTTGGCTGGGATCATCATCGCCTGGTGCAGGAGACCGCCGAACTGGTCGGCCAGGCGCTGGCGCTGGTCGGGCGCAGTGCGACCCTGCGCGTGCTGAGCTACCGCGAGCTGTTCGAGCAGCATGTGGGCGTTGACCCGTTCAAGGCCGATGAGGCTGCATTGCGGGCCGCGCTGGGTGATGTGCACATCGATCCGGTCGGTTTGACCCGCGACGACTGGCTGGACCTGTTGATGACCCATCGCATCCAGCCGCAGTTTGATGACACAGTGATGACCGTAGTCCATGACTGGCCGGCCAGCCAGGCGGCGCTTGCGCGCATCCGTGCCGGTACACCACCCCTGGCCGAGCGTTTCGAGTTGTACCTGGGCGCGGTGGAGCTGGCCAACGGCTATCACGAACTGAACGACGCCCACGAGCAGCGCGCGCGCTTCCAGCGTGACCTGCAGCGACGCCATGAACGTGGCCAGGTGCAGCCGGCGCTGGACGAGGCGCTGCTGGCCGCGCTGCCATCGATGCCGGCGTGCGCGGGCGTGGCGGTGGGGGTCGATCGCCTCCTGATGGCGATGAACCGCACGCCGCGCATCGCCGACGTGCTGGCCTACGACTTTGCCCACGCATGAGCGACCTGCGTTCCTGAACGTCAAAGACTGAACGGAATTCCGCGATTCCGCGCTTGCTTCGGTAAGCAGGATGATGCTCTTATCACGGCAGATGCCGGACACTGGCACGCAGTTCATCCATTCCTGCTGGGGAAGGCTTTGGTCAAGTGGTTTGCGGTTGTCGCTGCACCGGTTTACTCCATCGCGCTCTGGGGTGCCTGGTTGCCGTCATCGGCATCTGCCCAGCAGGCCGGCTACGACGGTGAAGTGGTGACCTGCGAATCACGCGACATGGGCTGGGTGCATTGCGATATCGATGTCAGCAACGGCGTCGACCTGGTGCGCCAGCTTTCCAACAGCAGCTGTATCCGTGGCAGCGAATGGGGCACCGACCGCAGTGGCGTGTGGGTCACGCTGGGCTGCCGCGCCGAGTTCCGCGCACGCCGCGCTGCGGGTGCTGCGCCGGTAGCAAGCGAGGGCAAGCGCCTGGTCCGTCGCGTGGTGCGTTGTGAATCCAATGGTCGCCCGCAGAGCTGCCCGGTGCGCCTGGATGGCGCGCCAGTACGCCTGCTGCGCCAGCTGTCGGCGCTGCCATGCCGCGAAGGGCAGGGCTGGGGCTACAAGCGCAATGAAGTCTGGACCAGCCGCGGTTGCCAGGGGGATTTCGAAGTGGCTGACGAGGACGGCCGATTCGTTGACGTACCACGCCGGCTGACCTGTGAATCGAAGTCGAAGAAGCGCCGTTTCTGCGGCGCCAGCATCTCGGTCGGTGCCGCCGTCTCCGAGCAGCTGTCCAGCACGCCGTGCGAGGAAGGCAGTACCTGGGGCTGGAGCCGCAACGGCATCTGGGTGGACGGTGGCTGCCGCGCCGAGTTCTCGGTGAATTGAGCCCGGGCGGGCTCCAACCCCGGGGGGCGTGGCCCTACAATGGGCCCATGAACACTGCCTCCGACATCGACTACGCCCGTTACGACCATATCCGTCCGATCCTGTGGACCGGCGATGCCCTGCAACTGCTGGACCAGCGCAAGCTGCCGTTCGTGGTCGAGCATGTGGTCTGCCATGACAGTGACGAAGTGGCTGCAGCCATCCACGCGTTGACCGTGCGCGGTGCGCCGGCCATCGGCATCGCCGCCGCCTGGGGCGTGGTGCTGGCCGCACGTGACGTGCAGGCCGCAGACGGTGCGCACGCGCTGCAGCAGCTGGAACCGGCGCTGCAGCGTCTGAACGCTTCGCGTCCGACCGCCGTCAACCTGGCCTGGGCGCTGGCGCGCATGCGCCGTTGCCTGAATGCCGCCGGTGCTGACTGGAAGGCGAAGCTGGAGGCGGAAGCGCAGGCCATTGCGGAGGAGGACCTGGCCGCCAATCGCCACATGGGCGCGCTGGGCGCGGGCCTGATCGAAGCCGGCAGCGGCGTGCTGACCCACTGCAACACCGGCTCGCTGGCCACCGCCGGCTTCGGCACCGCGCTGGGCGTGATCCGCGCCGGCATGGCCCAGCACCGCATTGCCCGCGTGTTCGCTGGCGAGACCCGTCCGTGGCTGCAGGGCGCGCGCCTGACCGTGTGGGAGCTGCAGCAGGATGGCATTGACGCCACGCTGATCGCCGATTCGGCCGCCTCGCACCTGATGAAGACCGGCGCTGTGCAGTGGGTGATCGTCGGTGCCGACCGCATCTGCGCCAACGGCGATACCGCCAACAAGATCGGGACCTATCAGCTGGCCATCGCCGCCCGCCATCACGGCGTGAAGTTCATGGTCGTGGCGCCGTCCTCGACGGTGGACATGGAGACTGTGGACGGCAGCCAGATCGAGATCGAGCAGCGCGATCCGGGCGAGCTGTACGGCGTGGGCGGCACCCGCACGGTGGCAGAGGGCATCGCTGCCTGGAACCCGGTGTTCGACGTCACCCCGGGTGAGCTGATCGACGCCATCGTGACCGAGCGCGGCGTGATCCTGAACCCGACCCCGGAGAACATGCGCGCCGCCTTCGGCGGCTGACGCGCGGGGGGAGGGGCCGCGTGACCTCCGCCCCCGGTGGTGCCGGCCGCGGGCCGGCAACCCCCTAAGTTCCTGATTTGTGCAGGTAAAATACCCGTAAAGGGAGGCGGAAAACGGCCTGTTGTGGTAATATCCGCAGGTTGAATCGAGGTTCCGGCACGACCCCCTCCCGCAGGGGGCTGCGCCGGACTGGACCGCTACCAGACAACGGAACCCGAATGGCAGAAACCGCCAAGGAAATCATCCAGGTCAACCTGGAAGACGAGATGCGCAAGAGCTACCTCGATTACGCCATGAGCGTGATCGTGGGCCGCGCGCTCCCGGATGCGCGCGACGGCCTCAAGCCGGTGCATCGCCGCGTGCTGTTCGCGATGAATGAACTCAACGCGCACAGCAACAAGCCCTACTTCAAGTCGGCGCGTATCGTCGGTGACGTCATCGGTAAGTACCACCCGCATGGCGATCAGTCGGTGTACGACACGCTGGTGCGCCTGGCACAGCCGTTCTCGCTGCGTTACATGCTGGTTGATGGCCAGGGTAACTTCGGCTCCATCGATGGCGACTCCGCCGCGGCAATGCGATACACCGAAGCGCGCATGTCGCGCCTGGCGCATGAGCTGATGGCGGACATCGACAAGGAAACCGTCGATTTCCAGCCCAACTACGACGAAAAGGAACTGGAGCCGACGGTCATGCCGACCCGGTTCCCGAACCTGCTGGTCAACGGTTCGGCCGGTATCGCGGTGGGCATGGCGACCAACATCCCGCCGCACAACCTGAGCGAATCGATCAACGCCTGCATCGCGCTGATCGACAACCCGGACATCGACGTCGACGGCCTGATGGAGTACATCCCGGGCCCGGATTTCCCGACCGCCGGCATCATCAACGGCACCGCCGGCATCGTCGCCGGCTACCGCACCGGCCGTGGCCGCGTGCGCATCCGTGCCAAGGCCGATATCGAAGTGGCCGACAACGGCCGCGAATCGATCATCGTCACTGAAATTCCTTACCAGGTGAACAAGGCGCGTCTGATCGAGAAGATCGCCGAGCTGGTCAAGGAAAAGAAGATCGAAGGCATCAGCGAGCTGCGCGATGAGTCCGACAAGGACGGCATGCGCATCTACATCGAGATCAAGCGCGGTGAATCTGCCGAGGTTGTGCTGAACAACCTGTACCAGCAGACGCAGATGGAATCTGTGTTCGGCATCAACATGGTGGCGCTGGTCGATGGCCGCCCGCAGTTGATGAACCTCAAGCAGATGCTGGAGGCGTTCGTCCGCCACCGTCGCGAAGTGGTCACCCGCCGTACCGTGTTCGAGCTGCGCAAGGCGCGCGCCCGTGCCCACGTGCTGGAAGGCCTGACCGTCGCGCTGGCCAACATCGACGAGATGATCGAACTGATCAAGACCTCGCCGAACCCGAACGAAGCACGCGAGCGCATGCTGGCACGCGTGTGGGAGCCGGGCCTGGTCGGTGCGATGCTGGGTGCCGCCGGCGCCGAAGCCTCGCGCCCGGAAGACCTGCCCAAGGGCGTGGGCCTGATCGAGGGCGGCTACCAGCTGACCGAGATCCAGGCCACCCAGATCCTGGAAATGCGCCTGCACCGCCTGACCGGGCTGGAGCAGGACCGCCTGACCGATGAGTACAAGCAGCTGCTGGAAGTGATCGCCGGGCTGATCCACATCCTGGAAGATCCCGACCGCCTGCTGCAGGTGATCCGCGAAGAGCTGGTCAGTGTGAAGGCCGAATTCGGCGACGAGCGTCGTACCGAGATCCGCCACAGCGAAGAAGACCTGGACATCCTCGACCTGATCGCGCCGGAAGACGTGGTGGTCACCGTGTCGCATGCCGGCTACGTGAAGCGCCAGCCGGTGAGCGTGTACCGCGCGCAGCGCCGTGGTGGTCGTGGCCGTAGTGCGGCGGCGACCAAGGAAGAGGATTTCATCGAACAGCTGTGGCTGGTCAACACGCATGACACGCTGCTGACCTTCACCAGTTCGGGCAAGGTGTTCTGGCTGCCGGTCTACCAGCTGCCGGAAGCGGGCTCCAACGCCCGCGGCCGTCCGATCATCAACTGGATCCCGCTGGAACCGGGTGAACGCGTGCAGGCCGTACTGCCGGTGCGCGATTACGCCGATGGCCAGTTCGTGTTCTTCGCCACCAAGAACGGTACGGTCAAGAAGACCCCGCTGGGTGAGTTCGCCTTCCGTCTGGCGCGCGGCAAGATCGCGATCAACCTCGATGAGGGCGACGCGCTGGTCGGCGTCGGCCTGACCGACGGCCAGCGCGACATCCTGCTGTTCGCCTCCAACGGCAAGACCGTGCGTTTCGGCGAGGACAAGGTCCGCTCGATGGGCCGTACCGCCACCGGCGTGCGGGGCATCAAGATGCCGGCCGGCGAGGAAGTGGTCAGCCTGATCGTGGCCGAAAGTGCCGGTGGCATCGAGGACGAGAACGAGGACGACAACGGTGTCGAGGAAGCCGCCGCCAATGGCGATGCGGTGATCGATGGTGCCGACGACGCCAGCGTTCAGTACATCCTGACCGCCACCGAAAACGGCTATGGCAAGCGCACCCCGCTGCCGGACTATCCGCGCAAGGGCCGTGGCACCCAGGGCGTGATCGGCATCCAGACCACCGAGCGCAATGGCAAGCTGGTCGCCGCGGTGCTGATGGGCTCCAACGACGAAGTCCTGCTGATCTCCGATGGTGGCACCCTGGTGCGTACGCGTGGCTCGGAAATCAGCCGCGTCGGCCGCAACACCCAGGGCGTGACCCTGATCCGCCTCTCCAAGGACGAGAAGCTGCAGGCGGTGGAGCGCATGGATGCCTCGATCGACGAGGACGAGGACGAGGTGGCTGCCGCCGCCCCGGCCACGACCGACGGCGCACCGGCTGCTGCCAGCAGCGAGGACGCCGCGCAGGAGTGATCCTGCCGCGAGCCTGAGGTACCGACGACGCCGGCCCTGTGCCGGCGTCGTCGTATCCGGGTGCCACGCATACGCGCGCGCTTCACGCAGGCGGTGGGATAACGGCGCATGCTGCCCCCGGAGATCGACGATGTCCGCCACGCCGCAGTCCGCTCCTGCTCCCGTCCGCGCCTCCCGGCATCCCCTCGTCACCGCGCTGTCGCTGCTGCTGGTCGTGCTCGGCCTGGTCATCGGTGGCCTCGGTGCGTGGCTGCTCAGCCTTGGCGGCTCGGCGTACTACGCCATCGCCGGGCTCGGCCTGCTGGCCAGCGGAATCCTGTTGTTCGGCAACCGCCGCAGCGGCGCGCTGCTGTATGCGCTGGTGTTCATCGGCACGCTGCTGTGGACCTGGTGGGAATCGGGCAGCGACTACTGGCGCTGGGTACCGCGGCTCGGGCTGGTGACGGCGCTGGGCATCGTGCTGGCGCTGCTGGCGCCGACGCTTCGCGAGCCGGTTTCAAAACGCCTGTCGCGCAGCGTGGCGGGCGTGCTGATGCTGGTGTTCGTGGCCGCCTTCGGCTTGGCCTTTGCCCCGCATGGGGAAGTGGACGGGCACCTGCCGTTCCCGGAAGGCGCAGTCAGCGCCGGACTGGAACCTACGCGCGATACCACGGGCCTGCAGCCGGCTGACCAGCCCGCCGAGGGCGACTGGCCGGCGTGGGGCCGCAGCAATGCGGGCACCCGCTATTCGCCGCTGCAGCAGATCACCCCGGCCAATGTGGCCACGTTGCAACCGGCCTGGCAGTTCCGTACCGGGGATATGCCGAAGAAGCGCTGGGGTGCCGAAACCACGCCGCTGAAGATCGGCGACCGCCTGTACCTGTGCACCGCACGCAACCGCCTGATCGCGCTTGATGCTGCCAGCGGCAAGGAACTGTGGCGGTTCGATCCAAAGGTGAAGGATGCCTCGATTCCCTATACCGCTGCCTGTCGTGGTGTGAGCTATTACGAGCAGCCCAGCACGCCGACCCTTGCCGATGCAGCATTGGCCGATGTTGCCGCTGATCTGGCGTTGCCGGAACCTCCTCCCAGCGTCACCCGCAGCGCTGCACCGGGCAGTCGACCGGCGTGCTGGGCGCGCATCATTGAAGGCACGCTGGACGGTCGCATCATCGCGGTGGACGCGGACAGCGGCCGCCCCTGCGCGAATTTCGGCAACAACGGGCAGGTCGACATCACCCTGGGCATGGGCGAGGTGCCACCGGGTTACGTGTCGATCAACTCGCCGCCGGCCATCGTGCGCGGCGTGATCGTGACCGGCCACCAGGTGCTGGACGGGCAGCGCCGCGATGCGCCGTCGGGCGTGATCCAGGCGTACGACGCCATCACCGGCAAGCTGCGCTGGGCGTGGGACATGGACCAGCCCGAGCGCAGCGGCCTGCCGCCGCGCGAGCAGACCTACACGCGCGGCACGCCCAACATGTGGACCACCGCCACCGGTGATGAAGCGCTGGGCCTGGTCTACCTGCCGCTGGGCAATGCCGCGGGCGACTACTGGAGCGGCTCGCGCACGGAAAACCAGAACCGCTATTCCACCTCGCTGGTGGCGATCGACGTGGCCACCGGCAAGCCGGTCTGGCATTTCCAGGCGGTGCGCAAGGATGTGTGGGACTACGACCTGGGTTCGCAGGCCAGCCTGATCGACTACCCGACGGCGGCGGGCAAGGTGCCGGCGATCCTGCTGCCGACCAAGCAGGGTGACATGTACATCCTCGATCGCCGCAACGGCCAGCTCCTGACTGCCGCCGAAGAGCGCAAGGTGCCGGTCGGCGGCGTCGAACCCGAGCAGCGTTCTCCCACCCAGCTGTTTTCGCTGTACCACACGCTGCGCCGCGAACATGACCTGACCGAGCGTGACATGTGGGGCATCACCCCGATTGACCAGCTGGTCTGCCGCATCCAGTTCCGCAAGGCGTACTACGAAGGGTTCTACACGCCGCCGAGCAGCGAGCGACATTCCATCGAGTACCCCGGCTACAACGGCGGCTCGGACTGGGGCAGCGTGTCCATCGATACGCGCCGCGGCGTGATCGTGGCCAACTACAACGACATGCCCAACTACAACCGGCTGGTGCCACGCGCGGAGGCCGACCGGCTGGGCTGGCTGCCGCGCGAGAAGGTCCGGTTCGACAAGGGCGGTGCCGAAGGCGCGGGCGACCCGCAGGTGGGTACGCCCTACGCCATCCAGGTCAACGCCGGCTGGCGGCTGCCGTTCACCGGCCTGCTGTGCAAGCAGCCGCCCTATGGCGGTATCCGTGCCATCGACCTGCGCACCGGCAAGCTGCTGTGGGACCGACCGTTTGGCAGTGCGCGCGGCAACGGACCGTTCGGCATCCGTTCCGGCCTGCCGATCGAGATCGGCACGCCGAACAACGGCGGTTCGGTAGTGACCGCCAGCGGCCTGATCTTCATCGCCGCCGCCACCGATGACCTGCTGCGCGCCATCGATCTGAAGACCGGCAAGGAGCTTTGGCATGCCAAGCTGCCTGCCGGCGGCCAGGCCAACCCGATGGTGTACGAGCAGGGCGGGCGCCAGTACGTGGTGATCATGGCTGGCGGCCACCATTTCATGGAAACCCCGAACGGCGATTACGTGATGGCGTTTGCGTTGCCCAGGTAGGGCCGACGGGGTAGAACCGGCTGGGTAGAGCCGACTGGATAGAGTCGACTGTTAGTCGACTGCTCTTCTCTCCCATGCTGGAAAGCCCGCGCTTCGCGCGATAGTCGACTAACAGTCGACTCTACCCAGGCGACTCCACATCCCCGGACGCTGCATCAAGATGATCCCTGATCCTGACGTTGGCAGTGAACCGATGTCGAGCATCCATCCTGGCGGGCATTCTCGAACTCATGCCCAGCCCTCAACTGCTTGCCGGCCGCCGATCCATAGTCGGCAACGTCTACACCATCACCATGGTGTGCCGGAACCGCCATCGTGTTTTCGATAGCCCTGCCAATGCCGACCTTGCCATGCAGCTCCTCGGATCGATGGATCGGGAAGGCCTGACTGCATCGTTTGCCTGGGTGATCATGCCGGATCACATCCACTGGCTGGCTCAACTACGTGGCCATTCGCTGGGCTACTGCGTGCAGCGCTTCAAGGCGCGCAGCAGCTTTCTAATCAACCGGCGGCGAGGGAGCCAGGGTGCAATCTGGCAGGCGGGTTATCACGATCATGCGATCCGCAGTGACGCGTCGCTGCACAGGCACGCTTGCTACATTCTGGCAAATCCCGTTCGAGCCGGTCTTGCCGCGCAGATCGGTGACCATCCGTACGGATGGTGCCGCTGGCCGTTGAGCGAGCTTGAGTCGGCAGGCGAACGTGCTTGGTGATGGAACCGACCGGGCAGAGTCGGCCGGGCAGAGTCGACCGGGTAGAGTCGACCCGGTAGAGTCGACTGTTAGTTGTGTAAACCCACCACGTTGTTCAGCAGGACTCTGGAAATAGGTGGCTGGCCACCGATCCCCATGTGAGGGCGGTGCCAGTTGTAGTGGTGCAGCCATTGGGTCAGCACGGAATTGCGCTGG